>NZ_JBHWHV010000010.1:0-194440 GCF_042732375.1 Streptomyces sp. NPDC059785 | reverse complement strand
CGACGGGCCACTCCCGGCCGGGAGTGGCCCGTCGGCCCTCAGGCCGCCGTCGCCAGCCGCTCTCTCGGGACGAAGCGGACCTCGGGGTGGCCGCGGTGCCAGCCGACCGACAGCCGCAGGTTGCCGACGCGGGCCAGGACCAGGCCGACGGTGACCGCGGCCGCGGCCGAGATCAGGCCGCCGACGGCGAAGCCCACCCGGGAGCCGTAGGTGTCGGTGATCCAGCCGACCAGGGGCGCCCCGAGCGGCGTACCGCCCATGAAGACCATCATGAACAGCGCCATCACCCGGCCGCGCATGGCGGGGTCGGTGGCCATCTGGACCGTGGTGTTCGCCGTGACGTTCACCGTCAGGCCGAAGATCCCGATCGGGACCATCAGCAGCGCGAACAGCCACAGCGACGGAGCCAGGGCCGCCGCTATCTCCAGGACACCGAAGGCCAGGGCCGCGCCGATCAGCATCCGCAGCCGTGCGGTACCGCGCCGGGCGGCGAGCAGCGCGCCCGCCAGCGAGCCGACGGCCATCAACGTGTTGAAGAGGCTGTACGTGCCCGCGCCCGCGTGGAAGATGTCGTCCGCGTAGGCCGACAGCCACACCGGGAAGTTGAAACCGAAGGTGCCGATGAAGCCGACCAGGACGATCGGCCAGATCAGCTCGGGGCGCCCGGCGACGTAACGCAGGCCCTCGCGGAGCTGGCCCTTGCCGCGCGGGGCGCGCCGCACCACGTTCAGCTCGCGGGCACGCATCAGCAGCAGACCGGTGATGGGGGCGACGAACGAGACGCCGTTGAGCAGGAAGGCCCAGCCGGTGCCCACGCCGGTGATCAGCAGACCCGCGACGGCGGGGCCGACCAGGCGGGCCGACTGGAAGTTCGCCGAGTTCAGGCTGACCGCGTTCTGGAGCTGGCCGGGGCCGACCATCTCCGAGACGAAGGACTGCCGGGCCGGGTTGTCGATGACCGTGGCCAGACCCATGGCGAAGGCCGCGAGGTAGACGTGCCACACCTGGACGTGCCCGGAGAGGGTGAGGGCGGCGAGCGCGAGGCCCGTCAGGCCCATCGCCGTCTGGGTCGCCAGCAGGGTCGGGCGCTTGGGCAGCCGGTCGACCAGGACGCCGCCGTACAGCCCGAACAGGAGCATCGGCAGGAATTGCAGCGCGGTGGTGATACCGACCGCGGCGGACGAGCCGGTCAGGCTGAGCACCAGCCAGTCCTGGGCGATGCGCTGCATCCAGGTGCCGGTGTTGGAGACGACCTGGCCGATGAAGAACAGGCGGTAGTTACGGATCTTCAGCGAGCTGAACATCGACGACTTGGCCTGCGGCGCGGACGCGGTGTCGTGGGTGTCAGGTGCGGGGGCGGAATCTGCTCCGGATCCCGTACTCAAAAGCTTTCGCCTCCTCGGGCGGACGTGCGGTGGGGACGAACGGGACGCTTGGGCGGCCGTAGGCGGTGGGTGCGGTGTCGGCGGGTGGTTGGAGGCGATCGGTCGGAGGTGGTCGGTCGGAGGGGTCGCCCGCAGGCGATCGGTCGGAGGCGGCGAGACGGCAGTGGCCCGGGGGGGGTGGCGGGCGGGCCCGCTGGGAAGCGGGGGCCGGGGCCCAGCGGGCGGTGGGTAGGGATCCGAGGCGGCGGTCGAGGGCGGTGGTGGCGGGCGGGCTCGCTGGGAAGCGGGGGGAGCGAAGGCCCGGCGGCCCGGCAGCCGGTGGGTGATCCGGCGGAGGCGGGCGACGGGCGGACGGCCGACGGTCGTGGGTGGTTCGGCAGTGGCGGACAGCGGACGGTCGCGGGTGACGGGTGGTCCGGCGGAGCCGGGCGGGGCGGACGGAGCTGGGCGGGCGGCCCGGTGGTGGTCGGGCCTACCGTCGGTCCGCCCCGCCCCGCCCCACCTCATTGATGCGCGAGCTTCTCCAGCACCGGCGCCGCCGCCCGTAGCTTCTCCCACTCGTCCTCGTCCAGAGTCTCCACCAGACCGGCCAGCCACGCGTTCCGCTTGCGGCGGCTCTCCTCGAGCATGGTCTCGGCCTGCTCCGTCTGCGTGACGACCTTCTGGCGCCGGTCCTCCGGATGCGGCTCCAGCCTGACCAGGCCCTTGGCTTCGAGCAGTGCCACGATGCGGGTCATCGAGGGCGGCTGGACGTGCTCCTTGCGGGCCAGCTCGCCCGGAGTCGCCGTGCCGCAGCGGGCGAGGGTGCCGAGCACCGAGATCTCGGTGGGGCTCAGCGTCTCGTCGACCCGCTGGTGCTTGAGTCGACGGGACAGGCGCATCACTGCGGACCGCAGTGCGTTCACAGCGGCCGCATCGTCGCCATGGGTGAGGTCAGGCATGTTCTTTAGGGTAACTCATTACTCTGACTAAAGACCACCGGGTTGCCCGTGAATCGGGCCACTGAACCAGTACGTCACTCATATGAGTGAGTTGGTAACAAAAAGCCACCCGTCGCCCACACGGGGACCGGAACCCTCGTCGGCATGGGGACCAGAGTGCTCAGCCTGCGGATGGACGGGGAGCTGCTCGACCGGCTCCGGCAGCACGCCGCCAGAAGCGGAATGAGCGTCCAGGACTATGTCGTCCGGACGCTCATTCGGCAGGATTTCGACCAGCGCTTCCAGTCCGCGGTCGAGGAGACGGAGCGGTTCTACGGGGTCAGATGACGGCCCCGGCCCCCCATGCGCGGGGTGCCGGGCTCCGGCCCCGCTCCGCAACGCGCTGTCGGCTCAGGTCAGGCCGAGCGCCGGCATCAGGTAGTAGAAGGCGAACACGGCCGACACCACGTACATCGCCACGGGGATCTCCCGGACGCGACCCGCCGCCAGGCGCAGCACCACGAAGGTGATGAAGCCCATGCCGATGCCGTTGGTGATCGAGTATGAGAACGGCATCAGGAGCATCGTCACGAAGGCCGGGATGGCGATCGTGTAGTCCGTCCAGTCGATGTCCTTGATCGAGTGGGACATGATCAGGAAGCCGACCGCGATCAGCGCCGGGGTCGCCGCCTGCGACGGAACCATGGTGGCGATGGGGGTCAGGAAGAGCGCGACGGCGAAGAGCCCGCCGGTGACGATGTTCGCGAAGCCGGTGCGCGCGCCCTCGCCGACACCGGCGGTGGACTCCACGAAGCAGGTGGTGGCCGACGAGGAGGTGGCGCCGCCCGCGGCCACCGCGATGCCGTCGACCAGCAGGACCTTGTTGATGCCGGGCATGTTGCCGTCGGCGTCGTTCAGCTTGGCCTCGTCGCTGACGCCCATGATCGTGCCCATCGCGTCGAAGAAGCACGACAGCAGGACCGTGAAGACGAACAGGATGCCGGTCAGCACGCCGACCTTGTCGAAGCCGCCGAACAGGCTCACCTTGCCGAGGAGGCCGAAGTCGGGGGTGGAGACGGGGTTGCCGGGCCACGTCGGGGTGGTCAGGCCCCAGGACGGGATGTCGGCGACGGCGTTGATGATCAGGGCGACGACGGTCATCGCGACGATCGAGATCAGGATCGCGCCGGGGACCTTGCGGACCATCAGCGCGAGCGTGAGCAGCGTGCCGAGGACGAAGATCAGCACGGGCCAGCCGTTGAGGTGGCCGTCGGCGCCGAGCTGGAGCGGCACGGTGGTCTGCGCGGCGTCCGGGATGCGCGAGACGAAACCGGAGTCGACCAGGCCGATCAGCAGGATGAACAGGCCGATGCCGATCGAGATGCCCTTGCGCAGACCCAGTGGCACCGCACTCATCACGCGTTCCCGCAGACCGGTGGCGACGAGGAGCATCACCACGATGCCCGCGAGCACGACCATGCCCATGGCGTCCGGCCACGCCATGCGCGGCGCGAGCTGGAGCGCGACGACCGTGTTCACGCCGAGTCCGGCGGCCAGCGCGATCGGTACGTTGCCGATGACGCCCATGAGCAGGGTGGTGAAGGCGGCGCTCAGGGCGGTGGCGGTGACGAGCTGGCCGTTGTCGAGCTGGTGCCCGTACATGTCCTTCGCGCTGCCGAGGACGATCGGGTTCAGCACGATGATGTAGGCCATCGCGAAGAAGGTCGCGAAGCCGCCGCGGACCTCCTGGCCCAGGGTGGAGCCGCGCTCGGAGATCTTGAAGAAGCGGTCGAGTGCGCCGTTCGCGGGCCGCGGGGACGGCTGCTTTTCCGGGGCGGGGGCCTGGGTGGTGGCCGAGGGGGACATGCGGGTCCTCATGCGTGCGGGGCCTTCGGGGGCCGGTACGGGGGCCGGCGGGTGGGGTACCCCGGCTCGGCTGCCTTTGGCGTTTCATACGAACATAAAGCGCCAGTCTCAGACTGTTTCAGTATGAACATATGAGGTCGAAATCGCTATCTCCGCGCGTAGACCGCTGGGACGAAGGGCGCGCGCACCGTTCGTCCGGACGGCCTCGGGCCTTCGGAGACCGCACCGGCACCCGCCCCCGGCCAAGCCCCCGCCCCGCCCTCGTAAGCTGTGTCCATGGCGAAGTGGACTCCCAAGCACGAGGCGCCGGAGCCCCTGGAGGGGCCCGTCGTCGCCACCATCACCGGCGGCACGATCCTCTGGTTCGTCCTCTTCCTGGTGCAGCTCCCCTTCTACGGCTGGTTCGACGACCACGGGCACACCTGGTGGCTGTGGACCTGTCTGGCCGGCGGGGGTCTCGGCCTGATCGGCGTCTGGTACGTCCGCGGGCGCGACGCGGCCATCAAGCGGGACGCCGCCCACAGGGCCGCCGTCACCGACTAGGCCGCGGTTTTCGTATACCCCGGCACTTCCCGGGGGCCGAGTACTACCACCGCACGATCCCCGGCGATTTCCCGTCCTCCCCAGGATGGATGTTTGGGGCACTCGGCAGGTGAAGCCGTATGTGCGCACGTACCGTCGGATCCATGACGCACACCGACGCGGGCACGGACGTCGACCCCGCCCGCCCCTCAGCACCGCCCGGACGGGCCCGCGGACTGACCGCCGCCGAGGTGGCCGAGCGGGTCGCGCAGGGCAAGGTGAACGACGTTCCCGTCCGCAGCAGCCGCTCGCTGATGGAGATCGTCCGCGCCAACGTCTTCACCCGCTTCAACGCGATCATCGGTGTGCTCTGGGTGATCATGCTCTTCGTGGCGCCCTTCCAGGACAGCCTCTTCGGTTACGTGATCATCGCCAACACCGGCATCGGGATCATCCAGGAGTGGCGGGCCAAGAAGACCCTGGACTCGCTGGCCGTGATCGGCGAGTCGAAGCCGACCGTCCGCCGGGACGGGAAGGCCGTCGGCGTCCGCACCTCCGAGATCGTCCTCGGCGACGTGATCGAGATCGGGCCCGGCGACAAGATCGTCGTGGACGGCGCCGTCGCCGAGGCCGACGGCCTGGAGATCGACGAGTCGCTGCTCACCGGCGAGGCCGACCCCGTCGTCAAGCGCCCCGGGGAGCAGCTCATGTCGGGCAGCTTCGTGGTGGCGGGCGGCGGCGCCTTCACCGCGACCAAGGTGGGCCGCGAGGCGTACGCGGCCCAGCTCGCCGAGGAAGCCTCCCGCTTCACCCTCGTCCACTCCGAGCTGCGCAGCGGCATCTCCACGATCCTCAAGTACGTGACGTGGATGATGGTCCCGACCGCGATCGGCCTGGTCATCAGCCAGCTCGTGGTCAAGGACAACGCCTTCAAGGAGTCCGTGGCGCGGACGGTCGGCGGCATCGTGCCGATGGTGCCGGAGGGGCTGGTGCTGCTGACCTCCGTCGCCTTCGCGATCGGCGTCATCCGGCTCGGCCGCAAGCACGTCCTGGTGCAGGAGCTGCCCGCGATAGAGGGACTGGCCCGCGTCGACACCGTCTGCCTGGACAAGACCGGCACGCTCACCGAGGGCGGCATGGACGTCACGGAGGTACGGCCCCTGGGCGACGACGGCGGCCATGACGACGACGGCGGCCATGAGGACGGCGACGGCCATGAGGACGGCGACGGCCATGACGACGGCGACGGCCATGACGACGGCCATGACGACGGCGACGGTGACGACGCGCGGATGGGCTACATACGCAAGGTCCTCGGCGCGCTCGGTGAGTCGGACCCCCGCCCCAACGCCTCCCTCCAGGCCATCGTCGCCGCCTTCCCCGACAGTGACGACTGGCGCTGCACGGAGTCGCTGCCCTTTTCCTCCGCGCGCAAGTACAGCGGGGCCACCTTCAGCGAGGGCGACGGGGAGTCCAGCACCTGGCTGCTCGGCGCCCCCGACGTACTGCTGCCCGCCGGGGACGCGGCGCTGCGCGAGACCGAGCGGCTCAACGAGCAGGGGCTGCGGGTACTGCTGCTGGCCCGCGCCGCCAGGGAACTGGACGCCCCGGACGTCAAGGAAGGGGTGCGGGCCACCGCCCTGGTCGTCCTGGAGCAGCGGCTGCGCCCGGACGCCGCCGACACCCTGCGCTACTTCGACGAGCAGAACGTCCGGGCCAAGGTGATCTCCGGGGACAACGCCGTCTCGGTGGGCGCGGTCGCCGGGAAACTGGGGCTGCCGGGCGCCGCCACACCGGTCGACGCCCGCGAACTGCCCGAGCGGGCCGAGGAGATGGGCAAGGCGCTGGAGGAGGGCACCGTCTTCGGGCGGGTCGCCCCGCAGCAGAAGCGCGACATGGTGGGCGCGCTCCAGTCCCGCGGCCACACGGTGGCGATGACCGGCGACGGCGTCAACGACGTACTGGCCCTCAAGGACGCCGACATCGGGGTCAGCATGGGCTCGGGGTCCGAGGCGACCCGGGCCGTCGCGCAGATCGTGCTGCTCGACAACAGCTTCGCGCCGCTGCCCTCGGTGGTCGCGGAGGGCCGCCGGGTCATCGGCAACATCACCCGGGTCGCGACCCTCTTCCTGGTGAAGACGGTCTACTCGGTGCTGCTCGCGGTGTTCGTGGTGTGCTGGCAGGTGGAGTACCCGTTCCTGCCGCGCCATCTGACCCTGCTGTCGACGCTGACGATCGGCGTCCCGGCGTTCTTCCTGGCCCTCGCCCCGAACAGGGAACGGGCCCGGCCGCACTTCGTCAAACGGGTCATGCGGTACGCGATCCCGGGCGGCGTACTGGCCGCGGTGGCCACCTTCGTCACGTACCTGATCGCCCGCCACTACTACACCGGGTCGGGGGCGCTGGGCGCGGAGACCAGCGCGGCGACGCTGACCCTGTTCCTGATCTCCATGTGGGTCCTGGCGATCATCGCCCGGCCCTACACCTGGTGGCGGGTCTGCCTGGTCGCGGCGATGGGGGTGGCGTTCCTGCTGGTGCTCGCCGTGCCGTGGCTCCAGCACTTCTTCGCGCTGCGCCTGGTGGGCTCGGTGATGCCGTGGACCGCGGTGGGCATCGCGGCGGTGGCGGCGGCCGCCCTTGAGTTCCTGTGGAAGTGGGTCGACCGCCGCTTTCCCGCGTGAGGCTGCCTCTTACTACTTCACGTCGATGAAGTGTGTGTTGTGTTCACGGTGAGCTTGGATTGACTCGCTCCTTGGACTGAAATCCGAGGATTCTGGCCATCCCTGCCCCGACCTGTCCCGCTACGCGGCACGGGTCGGGGTGGGATTCCGTAACTTCCTGTTTCTTCGCGCTGTGCCAGAACGGGTTCTGGCCCTACCGGCGCTCCGCAGGCCGATGCCGCCAGTCCGGCGGCCTGTTTGACGTTGATCGCGGCGTTGTGGTCGCGGTCGTGGACGGCACCGCAAGCGGGGCAGGTCCACTGCCGCACGTGCAGGGGTTTGGGTCCGTCCCGGTACCCGCAGGCCGAGCACACCTGGCTGGTGGGCTCGAACCGGCCGATCTTGACGAAGGTCCGCCCGTAGCGCTGCGCCTTGTACTGGAGCATGGCCACGAACTGGGCCCAGCCCGCGTCGTGGACACTCTTGGCCAGCCGGGTGCGCGCGAGGACGGAGACCGCCAGGTCCTCCACCGCGACCGCTTGGTTCTCGCGGATCAACTGCGTGGACAACTGATGGTGGAACTCCTTGCGCGCATCGGCCACGGCCGCATGGGCGCGGGCGACCTTCAGCCGGGCCTTGGCCCGATTCTTCGACCCCTTCCGCTTGCGGGACAGCTCCCGCTGGGTCTTCTTCAGCTTCTTCTCCGCCCGGCGCAGAAACCGCGGGCTGTCGATCTTCGTGCCGTCGGAAAGTACCGCGAAGTGAGTGAGGCCCAGGTCGATGCCGACGACCCGGTCGGAGTCGGGAGCATCGAAGCGAGTCCGGTCCGTGGCGGGATCGCTGTCGATGACGAAGGACGCGAAGTACCGTCCCGCCGCGTCCAGGATCACCGTCACGCTGGACGGCACGGCGGGCAGGGACCGCGACCACGCCACCCGCACGGCGCCGATCTTCGGCAGGACCAGCCGCCCCTTGCCGGTGATCTTCCAGCGGGCGTTCGCGGTGAACCGGATCGACTGCCGGGCATCCCTGCGCGACTTGAACCGCGGCGCCCTCACCTTCGGCCCTCTGCGCTCGCCCTTCAGCGAGGCAAAGAAGTTTCGGTACGCGACCTCCGCATCTCGCAGGGACTGCTGCAGCACCACCGCGGAGACCTCGGCCAGCCAGGAACGCTCCGGCGTGTGCCGGGCCTGGGTGATCAGCCATTTCGACAGCTCGGCCGCGCTCGGGAACGGCAGCCCGGCCGCGTGGGCGTCCCGACGGGCTCGTACCGCGTCGTTGAACACCACCCGCGCACACCCGAACGCCCGGGCCAACGCCGTGCGTTGACCGGGCTCCGGATACAACCGGAAGGCATACCGAAGCTGCATGCGAGGATCGTACGAACACACAGCATCGGCTGTCGCCAGGAACAGCCGTTCCCCAGTTCACACTACACACGGTCCACGAACAAGTGATCAAGGTCATTGCCGGGAACGGGGTCACGCCCCCGACAGTGACCGGCTCGAAGTCTGGCCGCCACTGGCCCTCAGTCGAACCAGCGGTCCCGCGCCAGCTCCGCCGTGCGGGAGGGGTCCTCCAGGAGCGCGGCCACCTCGAAGCGGCGCGGCCACTGCCCGGCCGCCCAGGCGAGACCCGCGGCCACGCCTTCCAGGGTGGCGGCGTGCAGGACACCGTCCCGGGTGCGGCGCCAGTCCAGCTCGGTGCCGTCCACGACCAGTTCCTCGTGCTCGACGTACGAGGCGGGCGCGGCCGGGCCCAGCAGGGTCCGTACGGACTCGGGGACCTCGTGCTCGGTGCCGGGCGAGGTCACCTCGCCGGGCACCGACTCGCTCAGCCGCCGCACCTGGAACAGCTCGGCGAGATCGGCCGCCCGCGCCGGCGGTACGGGCAGCAGCGGCACCCCGTCCGTGAAGGGCAGCAGGTCGGGCGAGTCGACCACCACGGCGTCGGCCGCGTCGACCACCCGCACCTGCCCGTCGACCACGGCCCGCAGCTCGTCCGGCAGGGTCACCTTGTCGGGCTCCAGCTCGGCCAGCGCCGCGTAGAGCGCGTGCAGTTGGGCGGAGGTCACCTCGCGGCCGGGGTCGGCAAGGCGGTCGAGGAGTTCCGCGGCGCCGCCGGGCTCGTCGAGCAGGGCGGCCACGGAGGTGCGTACGCCCAGGGCCCGCAGTACCTGTTCGTCGTCGAAGCCGGTGGCGTCGGCCTCGTCGTACAGGCCGCGCAGCAGCGGGTCGCCGCCCGCGGCGCGCAGCCCGGCGGGCCGCCGCCCGTCGAGCACCGGGTGCCCGCGCAGCCACCAGGCGGTGTACGGGCGGACGATCTCGTGCGTCCCGTCCGGCAGCAGGATCCGTACCGGCTGGGTCAGCGCGTCGCGCAGCGGCGGCTTGGACAGCAGGGCCAGCGCCCGCGGCCAGTGGTCGTCGTCCACCAGGTCCAGGTCGCGGACGGCGACGATCTCGGTGGCGACGGGCGGTACCGGGCTGTCGGGCAGCCGGTCGAGGACGTCCTCGCACCACACGTCGACGGCGTCGAGCAGCCCGGCGTCGTCCGGTTCGGCGAAGTCGGTGTCGCGGGGCTCCAGTTCGTCCGGGTCGAGGACGACGTCGGCGGCGCGGACGAGGGCGAAACCGGCCAGCACCCCGCAGGCGGCGAGCGGCTGCTCGCCCCAGCGCCCGGCCAGCTCGGCGTCCACCGCGGCGAGTTCCCCCTCACGCATGACCTGGGCGAACGGGCTGCCCGGCAGGACCAGCTCACCGGCGGGCGCCAGTTCGCCGTCCTCGTCGGTCAGGGCGAGCGCGCCGAGCCAGGGCTCGTCGCCCGGCTCCAGGGCGGCGTCACGGACCAGCGCGAGCACGGCCTCGGCGAGCTCCTCGGCGTCGGGGCCCGCGCTGTCCCAGCCGCCGTCGTCGTCCAGCGAGGCGGCCACGGCGGCCCGGACCTGCGGGGTGGTCAGGACGGCGCGGGGCGTGGCGGGCAGGGCGCCCAGCTTCTCGAGGAGCGGGTGCGCGGCGTCCGGGTGGGCGATCTTGAGCCCGAGCCGGGCGAGGACGTCGGAGGCGATCCGGGGGCCGTCGGGCAACGGCAGCAGGACCTGCCGGGGCCCGATGGTGGTGCGCACCGCGCCGGAACCCGGGCCGTCCTCCTCCGTGGCGTCACCGGCCAGCGGTACGGGCAGGCCGGAGAGCCGGTCGGGGTCGACGCCCGCCAGGCTGTCGTAGAGCCGCCGCCACCAGCCGGGCTCCTTCTCCAGACCGGCCAGGCGGTCCACGGCCTCGGTCAGCGGCACCCGGGCCACGCCGAGGGTGCGCAGCTCCGCCCGGCGTTCGAGCCCGGCGGGCAGCAGGCTGGGCAGCACCTCGGCGAGAACGCGGACGGTTTCGGCGCCGGCGCCCTCGACCACCTCGGCGTCCCGGGGCCGCAGCGCGACGGGCACGGTCACCGGCGCGGTGTCACCGGGCTCGGCCGCCCAGTCGGCGGGCGCGTCCGGGCCCTCGGGCGGTACGGCGGGCGGCAGGAAGGCGGTACGGGGCAGCCGGGCGAGGATCGCGCCGTGCAGGGCGCCGTCCAGGGCGCCCTTGCCGAGCGGGCCGGGCACCAGGTCGATGATCCCGGGGCCCACGGGGCGCCAGCCGGCGAGCAGTCCGGCGTACGCGTCGGCCGCCCGCTCCACCAGGAAGTCGGTCAGCGGTCCCGGCGCGGCGTGCCGCCGGGTGGTGTCGAGCGGGAAGGAGGCGATGAGCAGCGCGGGCACACCGAGGGGCTCGTCGCTGGGGGTGGGCGCGTGCACGACGGGGCTGGTACGGGGGCGGGCCGGGGCGCCGTCGGCGTCGACGGGCACGGCCCAGGTCACCGACCAGTGCGGGCGCAGCCGTTCCTCGACCGGACGGTCGGCGAGCAGCCCGGCGTCGAGGGAGCCGTGCGCGGCGGCGGTACGCCAGCGGGTGACGCCGTCGCGGGAGTCCTCGATGACGACGCCGTGCTCATCGGCCCGACGCCGCAGCGTACGTACTCCGGTGTCGCCCTCGCCCTCGTCGCCGATCTCGACGACGACCTCTTCGAGGCCGGGGAGCGCGAGCAGCAGCGCGTCGTCCACCTGGCGCAGAAGCCTTTCCGCCAGTTCCCCGGCGGCGACGTCCCGCAACGGCAGGATGACCGCCGTGTCGTACGGTCCCGGGGCGCTGCCCTCGGCGGCGAACGGCAGCCGCAGCAGCGGCACATGGCCGTCGCGGCGGCGGACCTCGTCCCCGAGGCCGGGGCTGTGCCGGGCGGTGTCGGCCGCCAGCAGCCGGGCCTCGCCGAGCGACCAGCGGACCCCGCCGTGCCGGCCGACGACGGCCGGCTCCTCGGTCACGGCGAGCACGGCGGCGAAGCCGACGCCGAACCGGCCGACGGCCGTGCCCCCGCCGGTCTCGGCGTCCCGCTTGGCGGAGGCCCGCAGGGTCGACAGGGACTCCACACCCGCGGCGTCGAGCGGGGCGCCGGTGTTGGCGGCGACGAGCACCCCCTCGCGCAGGGTGAGGCGCAGCCGGCCCGGCACTCCCGCGCGGGCCGCTGCGTCGGCCGCGTTCTGGGCGAGCTCGACGACGAGCCGGTCCCGGTACCCGCCGAGTACGAGGTCCTCCTCGGCGTTGGCGTCCTCGCGGAACCGGGCCGGGCTGGTGGCCCAGGCGTCCAGCACTCCGCGCCGCAGACGCGCCGTACCGAACGGGTCCGCGCCCTCGGCCGCAGACCGCACGAACTTGCTCACGGTTCACTCTCCTCATCGGCCCACGTCGACGTGAGACCGAAGGTACCGCCCCGCCGCACACCACCGCGCACACCGGTCGGTGACTGGGCCCGACGGGCGGGCCGGCGCGCTCCCGGCCCTGCCGATCCGGCCGTTCGCCGGTCGCGAGCCCCGCCGGCCCGGGGCGGGAAGGGCGCCCCTGCCCGCGCTGTGTCCTACGAGTGGCCCAGTTCCGCCGTGGTCTCGTCCGTCGTCGCCGGGACCGAGCCGGAGTCGGGGGACGGGCGGAGGGGGAACTCGTCGACCCTGGTCTCGTCGATGACGGGGGCCGCGGGGCGGGGCGGCTTCGGCATGACCGCTGCCTCCGAGTGCCCGCCGCAGCCGTACGAGAGGGAGACGACCCGGCCGTCCGCCGGGGAGAACTCGTTCGCGCAGACGCCGAAGGCCTGCCCGAGCGAACCGCCCATCCTGACCAGGAAGCCGCAGCTCACGCAGGCCGCGGGCGCCGCCTGGGCCATCGGGGTCTTGGGGCCGAACGCATCTTCCCAGCGGTCGGCCGCGGTGTGCAGCCCGAAGCGGGACAGGACGCGGGCGCGCCCGAGGCCGACCTCGTCGGCGACCGCGGCGATCGCGCCGCGGCTGGTGACGCCCGGCAGCCCGACCGCGGGCCCGCCCGCAGCGGCCCGCCCGGCCGTCGCCGTCACGTCCCCCGCCACGTCCTCCGTCCCGGCCGGCCCGGCGGCCCCGTCGGAGACGGCCGCGAGGTCGGAGGCCGTGCTGTCGGCGACAGCGGTGCTGCCGGAGACGACGGAGTTCGGGGCCGGCTCGTCCTCGCCGGTGAAGCCCGGCTCGAGCCGGAGATCCTCGGCGTCGGTCGGCAGCAGATCGCCGGGCCCCATGTCACCGGGCCGCAGCCGCTCGCTCCACGGCACCCACTCCGGGGCGAGCAGCGCGTCGGAGCCGGGCAGCAGCACCGTCTCGTCGAGCGTCACGATCTTCGCGCGGGAGGCCCGGGCCACGGTCGACGCCCAGCGCCAGCCCCGGTAGCCCGGCTCCTTGCACTCGAAGAAGTGTGTGACAACGCGGTCACCCTCGGAGACCATGCCCACGTGCTCCCCGACCACGCCGGGTGCGGCCGCCTCCTCCGCCGCGGCGCGGGCGAGGTCGACGGCCTCGGCGCACAGGCGGTCGGGGGTGCGGCTTCGCGTTGTCGCTGCGCTCACAGGTATCGCTTCTCTCCTACGCCGTCTCACGAGTGCGCCACTACCGGCAGGGGGTGCGGACGGAGCGGACCTGGGGACCGCGTCGACGTCCGCGCCCGATCGCGCTCGGGCGCACCTACTCCATCCATTCTGCGGGATGACCGAGAGGCGCGCGGCCGAGAACAACCGCCGCAGGCGCGCTACGCACGCTACCTTCTCCCGGCGCCTGGGCCCACACCGGCGTGCGGCCGGGTTGGCACACAGGGCATGTACACAGGGCCGCTGAGCGGCGGCTGCGTGCCCGGCGCGGCGCCGTCCCACCCGTATCCGAAGCGCCCCGCCGCCCCATCCGTACCCCTTCTCCGCCGCTTCACCGCCCCTTTCCCGCCTCTCTCCCACAGCGCCATACGCGCGGTTACCGCACTACCTTCGGCCTTATCGGGGCACTATGACGGAGTGGCAGCCGCGAGGTCGCCCCAGGGGATCACCGGGACCGGTGGGGCCAGGGGGAACAACCGGAGTGGCGGGCCGGGCCGGCGGAACGGCCCCGTCCGCGCGGTCGGCCGTGCCCTGCACTTCCCCGTGACGGGCACCGCCCGCGGCATCCGCAAGGCGACCCACGCGCACGGCGCGGGCGAGTCGGGCCTCGGCAAGCTGATCGAGCTGCACGCGGTGAACGGCGCGGGCGACGTCATGATCACCGTCGCGCTCGCCTCCACCGTGTTCTTCTCGGTGCCCACGGACGAGGCGCGCGGCCGCGTCGCCCTGTACCTCGCCATCACGATGGCGCCGTTCACGCTGCTCGCGCCCGTGATCGGCCCGCTCCTCGACCGGCTGCCGCACGGCCGCCGGGCGGCCATGGCGGGCGCCATGCTGGCCCGCGCGCTGCTCGCGCTGCTGCTGTCGGGCGCGGTGGTGACGGGCGGCATCGAGCTGTATCCGGCCGCCCTCGGCGTGCTCGTCGCCTCCAAGGCGTACGGCGTCGTCCGCAGCGCGGTCGTGCCCCGGCTGCTGCCGCCCGGATTCTCCCTGGTGAAGGCGAACTCGCGGGTCACCCTCGGCGGGCTCCTCGCCACCGGGATCGCCGCCCCGATCGGCGCCGGGCTCCAGCTGATCGGCGCCCGCTGGCCGCTCTACGGGGCCTTCGCGCTGTTCGTCGCGGGGACGTTCCTGTCCATCTCGATGCCGCGCAAGGTCGACTCCGCCAGAGGCGAGGACAAGGCGCTGCTCGCCTCCGGCGAGGAGCATCTGCACGGCCCGCGGCTCGCGCACACCGAGCGGGCGGGCCGGCGCCCGGGGCTGCGCACGGTCGGTACGGCGGTGACCCACGCCCTCGCCGCCAACGCCGCGCTGCGCTGTCTGTCCGGGTTCCTGATCTTCTTCCTCGCGTTCCTGCTGCGCGTGCACCCGCTCACCGGGGAGAGCGCCGCGGTGTCGCTGGGCATCGTGGGCGTCGCCGCGGGCACGGGCAACGCGCTCGGGACCGCGGTGGGGGCCTGGCTGAAGGCCCGCGCCCCCGAGGTCATCATCGTGACGGTGGTCGCCGTCGTGCTCGGCGCGGCGATCACCGCAGCGGTGTTCTTCGGGGCGTTCCTCGTCGCGTGTCTCGCCGCGGTCGCCGGTTTCGCGCAGGCCCTGGCCAAGCTGTCCCTGGACGCGCTCATCCAGCGCGACGTGCCCGAACTGGTCCGCACATCCGCGTTCGCCCGGTCCGAGACGCTGCTCCAGATGGCCTGGGTGCTCGGCGGCGCGATCGGTATCGCGCTGCCGCTGAACGGCACCCTCGGGCTCGCGATCGCGGCCGCGATCGTGGCGGCCGGCTGGCTCACCACGGCACGCGGACTGCTGGGCGCGGCCCGGCACGGCGCGGGCGCCCGCTCCCGGGTGGCCTGAGCCGTACGCCGGGCACGGCACGCCGCCGCACCCCACGTGAGGGCAGTGCCGTAGCTGCCCGATAGCCTTCCGCCATGACCACCCTGCCCCGCGGCAGTGCCGCTAATGGACACCGTGTTGCGCGCCGCCGTCGCGCCGTCGCCGCCGTCGGCGCCGTATCGGCCGGGCTGCTCGCCCTGTCCGCCTGTGACAAGCCGACGCCGCTTGCCACCATCACGGTCGGCAAGAACTCGGTGAGCTCCGAGACCGACTGCTACGAGGACGGCAAGGAGGTGAAGACCGCGGAGCTGGCGAAGTGCCTGAAGGCCAAGGACATCAAGTCCATCGAGGTCGACCCCGACGAAACCGTCCGCTTCGGTGTGGACCCCGACATCGCGGACGAGGGCTGGACGATCCTGATGAACGGTCAGGCGCTGACCGACTCCAGCACGAAGACGTACCGCACGATCCCGGGCAGCGTGTTCTTCAACGCCCAGTACGGCGCCAGCGGGAACTCCACGCTCGTCTCGGTCAAGGCGGGCGAGAAGACGGTGACCGGCCTGTGGTCCTTCAAGCTCAAGAAGAAGTCCTGACCACGTCTGCGCCTCGTGTCCTCGTGGCCACCGCGGTACCCGTCGAACGGGACGCGGTGGCCCAGGCGTTCGCGGACCCGGCCGTCGAGGTGAGCCTGCCCGGCGTGAGGCTCCACCGGACCGGACGCCACGATCTGCTCGCCGCCGGGGTGGGCCCCGCGCCGGCCGGCGCCGCCACCGCCACCGCGCTCACCGCGGCCGCGCTGGCCGGTGAGCCGTACGCGCTCGTGCTCTCGGCAGGCATCGCCGGCGGCTTCACGCCCGACGTATCCGGCGCCTCGACCGCTGCGGCCGCCTCGCCCGGCGCCCCCGTCGGCTCGCTCGTCGTCGCCGACGAGATCACCGCGGCGGACCTGGGCGCCGAGACCGCCGACGGTTTCGTCCCGGTCACCGGCCTCGGCTTCGGCACCGTCACCCACCGTCCGCCGGAAACACTCATACGAGACGTCGCCGCGGTCACCGGAGCGCGTACCGGGACCGTGCTGACCGTCTCGACCGTGACCGGGACCGCCGCCCGCGCCGCCGCACTGCGCGCACGCCACCCCCGTGCCCTCGCCGAGGCGATGGAGGGGTTCGGCGTCGCCGAGGCGGCCGCCCTGCACGGCGTGCCCGTACTGGAGATACGCGCGGTCTCCAATCCCGTCGGCCCGCGCGACCGGGCCGCCTGGCGGATCGGTGCCGCCCTCGCGGCCCTGACCGGCGCCTTCGGGAAGCTCGCGCCCGTACTGGAGAGTTGGAACCCACATGACCACACCGACTGACCCCATCGAGCCCACCGATCCCACCGCCCCCGTCACCGAGCGCGTCGAGCCCGCCGGGGCCGTCGACTCCGCGCCGCTGCGGATCGCCTACTCCCCCTGCCCGAACGACACCTTCGTCTTCGACGCCTGGGCGCACGGCCGGGTGCCGGGCGCCCCCGCGCTCGACGTGACCTTCGCCGACATCGACATCACCAACGGCATGGCCGAGCGCGGCGAGTTCGACGTGCTGAAGGTGTCGTACGCCGTGCTGCCCTACGTGCTCGGCGAGTACGCGCTGCTGCCGTGCGGCGGTGCGCTGGGGCGGGGCTGCGGCCCGCTGGTGCTGACGCGGGAGCCGGACGCGGACTTGACCGGTCGCACGGTCGCCGTGCCGAGCGAGAAGTCGACGGCCTACCTGCTCTTCCGGCTGTGGGCGGCGGACACGGTGCCCGGCGGGGTCGGCGAGATCGTCGTGATGCCGTTCCACGAGATCATGCCCGCCGTACGGGACGGGAAGGTCGACGCGGGCCTGGTCATCCACGAGGCCCGGTTCACGTACCAGGACTACGGGCTGCACAACCTCGCCGACATGGGCGAGCACTGGGAGCGGACCACCGGGCTGCCCATCCCGCTCGGCGCGATCATCGCCAAGCGGTCGCTGGGCGAGGAACGGCTGCGGCTGCTCGCCGACTCGGCCCGCGCCTCCGTCCGCGCCGCCTGGGACGACCCCGAGGTCTCCCGCCCCTACGTCCTGGAACACGCCCAGGAGATGGACCCGTCCGTCGCGGACCAGCACATCGGCCTTTACGTCAACGAGTTCACCGCCGACCTCGGCGAGGACGGGTACGCCGCCGTCCGCGGGCTGCTCACGCGGGCGGCGGCCGAGGGACTCGTACCGCCCCTCGGCCCCGACGCGCTGGACTTCCCCTGAGGGGAGGGCCGTACGCGTACCGGTGCGGCGCGTTCTGGTTCGGCTAGACGTCCAACTGGTCGGCGACCGCGCGCAGCAGGCCCGCGATCTTCTTGCCGGAGGCCTTGTCGGGGTAGCGGCCCTTCTCCAGCATCGGCGTGATGTTCTCGAGGAGGGTCGTCAGGTCCTGCACGATGGAGGCCAGTTCGTCGGGCTTGCGGCGCTGGGCGGCGGCGACCGACGGCGTGGGATCCAGCAGGGTCACCGAGAGCGCCTGGTCGCCGCGCTGGCCGGCGACGACGCCGAACTCCACGCGCTGGCCGGGCTTGAGAGCATCGACTCCGGCGGGCAGGACCGAGGAGTGGACGAAGACGTCGCCGCCGTCGTCGCGGGAGAGAAAGCCGAAGCCCTTCTCGCTGTTGAACCACTTGACCTTGCCGGTAGGCACGTCTGTCCTCGTCCTCGTACTCGTCGGAAACTGCTCGGAAGAACTGCTGGCGCAAGCGCAACGGCCGGGAAACCGCTCTTGATAGCACTACAGCGGGTCGTCGGACCCGCCGGTACCAAGGCTAATGGTCCGGGGGCCGGTGACAAGACGTCCCCGGACTGTTCCTTCGCGCTGGGAACTACCCTGGTCGGGTGCGTGACAAAACCCAACCGAATTCCGCCGAAGCCGGTGACTGGCTGATCCGTGCCGGTGCGATTGTGTTCTTCGTCGGAGCCGTGGCCACTCTGGTCACCGTGGCCCCGCTACTGCTCGGAACGGAGCCTTTTCCGACGTTCATGTTCGGTCTGAGCATGCTGATGGGCGTCGGGTTCCTGATGGCCGGAGCGGGGGTGTTCCAGTCGCTCGCGGCGGGCCGCCGCCGCGCCCGCGCCTCCGGCTCGTAGCGGGGAGTTCCGCGGGGCGCACGGGCCGCGCGGACGGTACGGACGGACCGCACGGCCGGGCGGGCGACCGGTCTGCCGCCCGGCGGGCCGCCGTGCCCGAGTGGCCGGAATGCGCGGGTCGGACGGCCCGGATCCACAGGCCGCCCTGCCGTTCGTTCCGCGGACCGCCCCGCCGTTCCCTTCCTCAGGCCGACGTGTGGTCCCGCAGCCAGGCCGGGAATTCGGTCAGGCCGGACAGGACGACGTCCGCGCCCGCGTCCCGCAGTTCGGCGGCGGAGCAGGGGCCGGTGGTGACGGCGACGGAGTACGCGTGCGCGGTGCGGGCGCCGCGCACATCGCCGACGTGGTCGCCCACGTACACGCTCGCGCCGTGTTCGCGCAGCGCCTCCGCCTTCTGCTCGGCCCACAGGTTCCCGACGACGGCGTCGGCGTCGATGCGCAGGTGCTCCAGGTGCAGCTTGGCGTTTGGCTCGTACTTGGCGGTGACGACGACGGCCCGGCCGCCCAGCTCCCGCACCGCCGCGACGGCCTCCCGGGCGCCCGGCATCGCGAGGGTGCCCGTGATGGCGTGCGTGGGGTACATCTCGCGGTAGAGGTCGGCCATCGGGGCCACCCGCTCCGCCGGGAACCAGTTGGCGAGCTCCTCCTCGAGCGGCGGCCCGAGCCGGGTGACGACCAGGTCGCAGTCGATGTACGTCCCCGTGCGCGCGGCAAGTGCCTGGTAGCAGGCGTGGATGCCGGGCCGGGAGTCGATCAGGGTCATGTCGAGATCGAACCCGACGACCGGTGCGCGCGAAGTCATACGACCATTCTGCCCACGGCTACGACGGCCCTGCCGGGCCGGCCCGGCAGCCGCGGGTCAGCGCTTGCGTGCCGCTCTGCCGACGGAGGCGTCACCGGTCGGCGCGCCCACTGCCCGCCGGCCGCGCCTGGGCCGGTCCGCGGCGCGGGCAGCGGGCAGCAGGCAGCAGGCAGCAGGCAGCAGGCAGCAGCGCTCATACCGGTGCGCCGGCCGCGAGGCGGTGGCGCTCCTGCCGTTGCCTTCGTGCGGTCAGCGGGGGCGCTGGGAGCGCCAGGCCAGGTAGAGGGCCGAGGCTGTGGCGGCGCCGCGGACGACCCAGGGCCAGGTCTCCGTGAGCGCGTCGGTCATGTGGCCCTCGGCGATGGGGGGCGCCCCAGCGGCCCTCCCTGCGGCCCCAGAGCCAGATGATCCCGGCGGTGGCGGCCAGGCTCGGCAGCATCACCACCGCCCACTTCGACTCGGCGGGCGTCAGCCGGCGCGAACCGTACGCGATGAGCCAGCCGAGGCCCAGCGCGAGCCAGCTCCCCAGGATCGCGCCCGCCACCAGCAGGGCGGCGGCGAGCAGGAGCAGGGGGTTGCTCCACTGGCCGGGCCGGGGCAGCAGACGGCGCGCGCCGCGCGCGGGAGCCGTCTCCACGGCCGGGCCGCCGCCCTCCGCCCGTCCGGCACCACCTTCGTCCTTGGCGTCCTTCGCCCCGTCCTGCGATCCCTGGGCGCTCGCCGGGGCCTTGGCTTCCGGGTCCCGTGGCGGCGGCTTGAGCAGTTCGGGGATCTCCACGCCGCCGACGAACCCCGGCACGCTCTCCCCCGGTCCGAACACGCTGTGGTCCACCCGCCACCAGTCGGGCTGCGTGGCGCTGTCGCCCAGTTCGTGGGTGCCGGCCAGGTGCGGCGGGGACGGGGCGTCGGAGGGCGGCCGGACCGGTTCCGGCTCCGCGGAGCGCGGGCGCGGCACCACCCGGCGCAGACCCCGGGGGCGGTTCTCGCCGGTACGGCCGCCGGACCGTCCCCGGTCGAAGTCGCGGTCACTGTCACGCTGGGAGGGAAGGGCCGTGCGCGGCTCGGCGATGTCGCCGGCCGGGCCCGTACCACTCGCGCCGCTCGCCCCGCCGCTGCCGCCCGCGCCGCCCGTCCCCGCCGCCGTGACGACCTCCTCCGGGGTGCCGAGCCGGGACAGGATGCGGCGTACGGAGGCGGGGCTGTCGACGGGGGCCTTCGCCCGGCGCCGGTCGATCTCGCTCCGCAGCTCCGACACGAGCCGCATCCGGTCCGACGACGGCAGCAGCCGCTGCTGGGCCAGGTCGCCGACCCGGCTCAGATAATCCAGTACGAGCTGGTCGCTCTCGATCCCCACGAAGTCCCCTCCGGGGCGGGCGCGTTGTGTACCCCGTGGCACGACCGTACAACGTGGACATCCGGCACACGTAGCGCCGGGCCCGCCGCCCGCTGTGACGGCGGCCAGTGCGGCAGAGGTCACAGCGGTCCGCGCGACACCCGGTGGACAGGCCCACCCGCTACCGTTGGCCGGATGAGCACCGAGGAGCAGCACCCGGCGCAGCCGGAACAGGAGCACGCCGGGGCCGGGACGACCCCGCGCTCCCTGGCGGAAAGCCTCCGCGCGCGGGACGACGCCTCCCTCGCCGCGCTGCTGCGGGCCCGCCCCGATCTCGTCACCCCCGTCCCCACGGATCTGACGCAGCTCGCCACCCGGGCCGGTACCCGGGCCTCCGTGGTGCGCGCCCTGGAACGCCTCGACCGTTTCGCGCTCCAGACGGCGGAGGCCCTGGCGGTGGCGCGGGACCCGGCGACGTACGACGAGCTCCTCGGTCTGATGGCGGGCGACGACCACGGCGACGAGGGCGGCGAGGTGGTCGCGCGGGCGCTGCCCCGGGCCCTCGGCACGCTGCGCGAACAGGCCCTCGTCTGGGGCCCCGACGACCGCGTCCGGCTGGTGCGCACCGCCCGCGAACTGCTCACGCCGTCCCCGCAGCACCCGTCCCCGACCGGCCTCGGCCCGACGGTCGCGGAGGCCACGCCGGGCATGTCGCCCGGCCGGATCCAGGAGATCGTGACGACGGCCGGGCTGCCGTCGACGCACGACGCGGTGTCGGCGGTGGCGGCGCTGACGGAACTGTTCACCGACCGGGAGCGGATGTCCGCGCTGCTCGACGAGGCCCCGGCCGACTCCGTGGAGGTCCTGTCCCGCCTGGTCTGGGGCCCGCCCTACGGCCAGGTGACCGCCGATCCGGCGCCCCGGCTGCGCTGGCTGCTCGACCGCGGGCTGCTGCTGCCGACCGCGCCCGGCACCGTCGTACTGCCCCGGGAGGTCGCCCTGCACCTGCGGGCGGGCCGCGCGCACCGCGGGACGGAGCCGCTGCCGCCCGCCGTCGAGGCCGCCGCAGCGCACCGCCCGACGGTGGTGGACGCGACGGCGGCGGGCCAGGCGTACACGGCGCTCGCGACCGTGGAGGAACTGCTCAAGGACTGGGACGAGGGCGGCCCCGCGGTGCTGCGCGCGGGCGGGCTGAGCGTGCGCGACCTGAAGCGGACCTCGGTCGCCCTGGACGTGACCGAGCAGGTGGCCGCCTTCTGGGTCGAACTCGCCTACGCGGCGGGCCTGCTGGCGTCCGACGGCGAGGCCGACGAGCGGTACGCCGCGACGCCCGCGTACGACGAGTGGCTGGAGCTGCCGGCCGCCGAGCGCTGGTCGCGGCTGGCCGTCGCCTGGCTGGCCGCGACGCGCACGGCGGGCCTGATCGGCGGCCGGGACGCCCGGGACCGTACGCTCTCGGCGCTGGGCCCCGGCCTGGACCGGTCGGCCGCGCCCGAGGTGCGCCACCGGGTGCTCGCGCTGCTCGGCGCGCTCCCCGAGGGCGCCGCCGCGCGGCCCGACTCCGTACTGGCCCGGCTGCGCTGGGAGCGGGCGCTGCGCGGCACCGCCCAGCCGCCGCGCGCCCCCGCCGCGGGCACCGCGCCCGAGCCGGAGGACCTGCGCGCCCGGCTCGCCCGGTGGACGCTGTCCGAGGCGGAGCTGCTGGGGGTGACCGGCCGCGGAGCACTGTCGACCCACGGCCGCGCCCTGCTCGGCCTGCCACCGTCACCAGTACCGGGGCCCGAGCCCGCCGGCACCGGCCATGAGCACACCGGCGGCGAGCGCCCCGACGGCCGTCCCCCCGGCCACGGCCTGCCCACCGGCCGTGGCCCCGGCGACGAGCCGCCCACCCACCGCAGCCGCCCCCCGGAGCCGGCACCCGGAGCGGTCCCCGCGGCGGCACCCGCCTTCCCGGCCCCCGGCACCCCCGCCGAACTGGCCGCGAACGCCGCCCGGGCCGCCGGTCTCCTCGCCCCGCTGCTGCCCGAGCCGCTGGACCACGTCCTGCTCCAGGCCGACCTGACGGCGGTCGCGCCGGGGCCGCTGCGGCGGCCGCTGGCCGACATGCTCGGCGTGCTCGCGGACGTGGAGTCGAAGGGCGGCGCGACGGTGTACCGGTTCACGCCCGGGTCGGTGCGGCGGGCGCTCGACGCGGGCCGGGCGGCGGCCGACCTGCACGCCTTCCTCGCCGCGCACTCGCGCACGCCGGTCCCGCAGCCGCTGACGTATCTGATCGACGACGTGGCGCGGCGCCACGGGCACCTGCGGATCGGCGCGGCCTCCGCGTACGTGCGCTGCGACGACGACGCGCTGCTCAACGAGATCCTGGCCGACCGGCGCTCGGCCGGTCTGCGGCTGCGCAGACTCGCCCCGACCGTGCTGGCCGCCCAGGCGGACCCGGCGACGCTGCTCGAAGGGCTGCGCGCGATGGGCTTCGCGCCCGCCGCCGAGTCCGCGGAGGGCGACGTACTGATCAGCCGGGCGCTGGCCCACCGCACCCCGCCGCGCAGCGCGCCGGAGCCGGTGCCCGAGGGCCCGCCGGTGCCGGACGCCACACTCCTCGGCGCCGCGATCCGGGCGGTCCGGGCCGGTGACCTGGCGTCCACGGCGGCGCGCAAGCCCGCGCCCGAGGCGGACGCGGCGCCGGCCGGGAACGGCGCACTGCCCCGCACCAGTTCCGCCGACACCCTGGCGACCATGCAGGCCGCCGTCCTCACCGGCGAGGCCCTGTGGATCGGCTACGTCAACGCGGAGGGCGCCGCCAGCCAGCGCGTGATCGCCCCGATCCGCGTCGAGGGCGGTTTCGTCACGGCGTACGACCACACGGCCGACGAGGTCCGCACCTACCCCCTGCACCGCGTCACAGGCGTGGCGGAACTGGCCGACGACCGCCCCTGACCCGCCAGACCGCCACCGCCGGTCCGCGCCGTCCCCGCCCGGTCCGCGCGGCCGCCGTCACCATCGGCCCACACCGTCACGGTTACTGTCAGCTCAGTCACCCCACGCCGCGCAACCGGCGCAACCGCCCATATCGATCTGCAACGATCACGCTGCGTGTGCTATCCCGGTTCCTCCGGCCCGTTCCGCGGGCACCGAGGAAGGGGGACCTCGATGGAGAACGATCCCGAGCCCGGTCCGGGCTCCGGCGGGGGCGGCGGCAGAGGGCACCGCGTGGCCTTCTGGGGTTCGATCATCGGTCTGATCAGTGCGGTGATCACCGGGGTCGTCCCGTTCATCGTCTCGCGGTCCGACGACAACGGCCCGAGCACGAATCCGATCGTGGTGGTCCCCGGCTCGGGCACCGACGGCGACGGATCCGGGGACGGCGGAAGCGACGGGGGCGATGAGAGCAGTGGCAGCGACGGGAGCGACGGCGGGACCGATGCCGCCACGGATCCGGGGGACGAGCCCGGGACCCGGCTGACCGGCGCCGAACAGGCACTGGCGAAGAAGGTCACGACGGGGGACCTGCACGACTGTTCCAGCGCGGATCCCGGCGGCTACGCCGCCGTGGCGCTCGCGTGCGAGTCCACCGACGGGCTGGAGAAACTCCCGCTCGTCCTGTCCTTCGACACCGCGGACGACATGGAGCTGTGGATGGCCGGGGAGACGTCGGCCGCCTCCGGCTCGGGGTCCGGCTGCGAGGCCCAGGAGGACGGCTCGGGCCCCTGGACCTACCACGACGTCGAGACGGGCACCCTGGCCTGTCACTGGGAACGGGGGCTGTTCCGTATCGCGTGGTCCTTCGATGACCAGCTCGTCACGGCCGTGGCCGAGGACTCGGACGCCGCGGTCCTGATGGATTGGTGGAAGCACGATCCGCTGAACCTGTGCGGATGCGCCACCTGAGACAGCTCACCGGCCCGGCCCGCCGAACCGGCCGGCCCGGCCCCTCCCGGCCCCCGCATGATCGCGCGTTCGTGCGGCACACTGGACGTTTGGCCGCACGCGACGGATGCGGTCCGGGAACGGAAAGGGCACGCGTGTGAACGGACCCCTCATCGTCCAGTCGGACAAGACCCTGCTCCTCGAGGTCGATCACGAGCTGGCGGACGACTGCCGCCGTTCCATCGCGGCGTTCGCGGAGCTGGAGCGGGCGCCCGAGCACATCCACACCTACCGGGTGACGCCGCTCGGGCTGTGGAACGCGCGGGCCGCGGGGCACGACGCGGAGCAGGTCGTGGACGCGCTGGTGCAGTACAGCCGGTATCCGGTGCCGCACGCGCTGCTCGTCGACATCGCCGAGACGATGGACCGCTACGGCCGGCTGACCCTGAGCAAGCACCCCGCCCACGGGCTGGTGCTCACCACCACGGACCGGCCGGTCCTGGAGGAGGTGCTGCGGTCCAAGCGGATCGCGCCGCTCGTCGGCACCCGGATCGACCCGGACACGGTCGCCGTGCACCCCTCCGAGCGCGGCCAGATCAAGCAGACGCTGCTGAAGCTGGGCTGGCCCGCGGAGGACCTCGCCGGTTACGTCGACGGCGAGGCGCACCCGATCGAGCTGGCCGAGGACGGCTGGGCGCTGCGCCCGTACCAGAAGCAGGCGGTGGAGAACTTCTGGCACGGCGGCAGCGGCGTCGTCGTGCTGCCCTGCGGCGCGGGCAAGACGCTGGTCGGTGCGGGCGCGATGGCACAGGCCAAGGCGACGACCCTGATCCTGGTCACGAACACCGTCTCCGCCCGGCAGTGGAAGCACGAGCTGGTGAAGCGGACGTCGCTGACCGAGGACGAGATCGGCGAGTACAGCGGTACGAAGAAGGAGATCCGGCCGGTCACCATCGCCACGTACCAGGTGCTGACGACCCGGCGGAAGGGCGTCTACCCGCACCTGGAGCTGTTCGACTCCCGCGACTGGGGTCTGATCGTCTACGACGAGGTGCACCTGCTGCCCGCACCGGTCTTCAAGTTCACCGCCGACCTCCAGGCCCGCCGCCGGCTCGGGCTCACCGCCACCCTCGTCCGCGAGGACGGCCGCGAGTCGGACGTGTTCTCGCTCATCGGCCCGAAGCGGTTCGACGCGCCGTGGAAGGAGATCGAGGCACAGGGCTACATCGCGCCCGCCGACTGCGTCGAGGTCCGGGTCAACCTCACCGACTCCGAGCGGCTGGCGTACGCCACCGCGGAGACCGAGGAGAAGTACCGGTTCTGCGCGACCACCGCGACCAAGCGGAAGGTCACCGAGGCGATCGTCAAGCGCTTCGCGGGGCAGCAGATCCTGGTCATCGGCCAGTACATCGACCAGCTCGACGAACTGGGCGAGCACCTGGACGCGCCCGTCATCAAGGGCGAGACGTCCAACGCCCAGCGGGAGAAGCTCTTCGACGCCTTCCGGCAGGGCGAGATCAGCGTCCTTGTGGTGTCGAAGGTCGCGAACTTCTCGATCGACCTGCCGGAGGCGACGGTCGCGATCCAGGTCTCGGGCACCTTCGGCTCACGCCAGGAGGAGGCCCAGCGGCTCGGCCGGGTGCTGCGCCCGAAGGCGGACGGCCACCAGGCGCACTTCTACTCGGTCGTCGCCCGCGACACCATCGACCAGGACTTCGCGGCGCACCGCCAGCGCTTCCTGGCGGAACAGGGCTACGCCTACCGGATCGTGGACGCGGACGAACTCCTCGCGGAGAGCTGAGAGCCCGTGCAACGGGCGGGGCGGGCGACCGGCGGCTGAGAGCACGGGCTCCTACCGCCGGACGACGCCCGCCTCCTCGCCGTACTCGCCGAGCAGGACGACGCCGATCGCGGCGCCGGCGAAGACCTTGACGGCGCGCAGGGCACCGGAGAGACGGGGGCGGTGGTGACGGCTGTCGTCGAGTGCGGCCGTACCGTTCGCCGGGGCGGAGTGGGGGAAGAAGGTCGCTGCGCTCATGTACTCCACTATGGAAAACACGGCGCGCGGGCACATCGGCCTCGCGGGGTAACTCAACTCCGCCCCCTGCGACTTTCGGCCGCCCTCACCTCCGACCCGAGAGGGACCCGGCCCCAGGCACCCCCTAGGGACACCCCCGAGACCCGGACCCGTGAAGCGGTGAGGGTCCGGCGCACGAAAACAATTGGCCCCGGCAGCCTTCCGGCCTCTAAGATCTCCGCTTCTCCCGCCTCCCTTTCACGGAGTGCCGCCGCCCGGCCGGAAACCGGACGGCAGACCGCCCTCATGAACGCAGCAGCTCCCGGAGGCAACCCCCGTGTCCCCCCTGCCCGAAAACCCGGCTGACCCCCTGGTCCGTGAGCGGACCCACCTCGCCGACTCCCGCGCCGCCCTGCGCGCCATGCGGGAGGACGTGGAGGCCCTGGACATCCGCGACGTCACCGCGAACTGGGTGAACGCGGAGGTCCTCACCCGGCAGATCGAGGAGCGCGTCAAGGCCCTGGCCGACCTCTCGCACACCCCGCTCTTCTTCGGCCGCCTCGACTATCTGCACGCTCCCGGCGCCGAGCGGGCCGAGGGCGCGGAGGGCGAGCGGTTCTACATCGGGCGCCGGCACGTGCACGACGCCAACGGCGACCCGATGGTGATCGACTGGCGCGCCCCGGTGTCCCAGCCGTTCTACCGGGCGTCCAAGAAGGACCCGTTGGACGTCGCGCTGCGCCGCCGGTTCGGTTACACGGGCGGCGACCTGACGGCGTACGAGGACGAGCACCTGTCGGACCCGGCCGAGGCGGCGACGGCCAGCAAGCTGCTCCAGCAGGAGATCGAGCGCCCGCGCGTCGGCCCGATGCGCGACATCGTGGCGACGATCCAGCCGGAACAGGACGAGATCGTCCGGGCCGGGCTGTCCGGCAGCGTCTGCGTCCAGGGCGGCCCCGGCACCGGAAAGACCGCGGTCGGCCTGCACCGCGTCGCCTACCTCCTCTACGCGCACCGGGAGCGGCTGGCCCGCACCGGCACCCTGGTCATCGGCCCGAACCGGTCCTTCCTGCACTACATCGAGCAGGTGCTGCCGGCGCTGGGCGAGCTGGAGGTGCGGCAGGCGACGGTGGACGACCTGGTCGCGCGGGTGGAGGTGCGCGGCGCGGACGACGCCACGGCCGCCGTGATCAAGGGCGACGCGCGGCTGGCGGAGGTCCTCCGCAGGGCGGTCCGCTCCCACGTCACCCCGCCCACCGAGCCGGTCGTCGTGGTGCGCGGCTCCCGCCGCTGGCGCGTACCGGCGTACGAGCTGGAGCCGATCGTGCGGGAGCTGCTGGACCGGGACATCCGCTACGGCGCGGCCCGCGAGGCGCTGCCGCAGCGGATCGCGCACGCCGTGCTGGTCCAGATGGAACGGGCGGGCGAGGCACCGGACGACCGGGTGCAGGACGCGGTGGCCCGCAACACCGCGGTGAAGGCGGCGGTGAAGGCGATCTGGCCGCCGGTGGACCCGGCGAAGCTGGTCCTGCGCCTGCTGTCGGACCCCGGCTTCCTCGCCACCCACGCGGCCGGAATCCTCGACGAGAACGAGCAGAAGGCGATCCTCTGGCCGAAGCCGCCCCGCTCGGTGAAGTCCGCGAAGTGGTCGGCCGCGGACGCCGTACTGATCGACGAGGCGACCGACCTGGTCCAGCGCACGCACTCGCTCGGCCACGTGGTGCTCGACGAGGCGCAGGACCTGTCGCCGATGCAGTACCGGGCGGTGGGCCGGCGCTGCACCACCGGTTCGGTGACCGTCCTCGGCGACCTGGCGCAGGGCACCACCCCGTGGGCGACGCGCAGTTGGCGGGAGGCGCTGACGCACCTGGGCAAGACGGACGCCGTGGTGGAGGAGCTGACGGCGGGCTTCCGCGTCCCCACGGACGTCATCACGTACGCGTCCCGGCTGCTGCCGCACATCGCGCCGGGCCTGACGCCGGTGGCGTCGGTGCGGGAGAACCCGGGGACGTTCGAGGTGCGCCCGGTCACCGGGGACGCGGAGGTGATCGCGGCCTGCGTCGAGGCACTGCACGCGGAGGGCTCGATCGGCCTGATCGCCGCGGACGCCAGGATCCCCGCACTGACCGAGGCACTCACGGAGGCCGGGCTGGCCTTCCTCCAACCCGGGGAGGAGACCACCCCGGACACCCGCCTCACCCTGGTCCCCGCCTCGCTCGCCAAGGGCCTGGAGTACGACTACGTGGTGCTGGACGATCCCCGGGCGGTGGTGGACGGCGAACCGGACGAACGCACCGGCCTGCGCCGCCTGTACGTGGCCCTGACCCGCGCGGTCTCGGGCCTGACGGTGACGCACACGACGCAACTGCCGCCGCAGCTGGCCGCCTAGCATGCGACGGAACTCCCGCAGCGGCTAGCCGTCCAGCACCCCACGCCACTCCCGCACCGCTTCAGCGGCGACCGGCCCCGCCCAGCCACCAGGACGAGCCGCACCACCGATATGAAAGGCATCGACCCCAGCGGCGAGCAGCCGGGGGACATGCTCGAGCCGGAGCCCGCCGCCGACGAGGAGCTGCGGCTCGTACCCGGGATCGCTCCCGCGCCCGGCCTCCGCGACGAGCGTGGGCAGCCCCTCGTCCACCCCGGCGGCGGAGCCGGCCGTCAGATAGGCGTCGAGTCCGGGCAGCTCGGCGAGCTGCTTGCGCAGCGCGGCCCGGTCGGCGGCGTGGTCGATCGCCCGGTGGAAGGTCCACCGGCACCCGTCCAGCTCGGCGACGAGCCGCTCGACCGCCGCCACGTCCGGACTGCCCTGCTCGTCGAGGAACCCGAGCACGAACTCGTCGGCACCCGCCATCCGCAGGTCACGGGCGGCCCGTACGAGCGCGGCGGTCCCGTCGGCGCCGCCCGCCGAGAAACCGTCCGTCAGCCGCAGCATCACCCGCAGCGGGATGTCGACGGCGGCGCGGATCCCGGCGAACGTCTCCACCGCCGGGGTGAGCCCGTCGGCGGCCATGTCGGTGACCAGTTCGAGGCGGTCGGCGCCTCCCGCCTGGGCGGCGACGGCGTCCTCGACGTCGAGGGCGATCACCTCCAGGACCGCTCGCTTGCTCATAGGACCTCTTCCCTCGGGGCCGACAACAGGTCTAGTCCAATCCAAGACTACGACGCCGGACCGCCCCGAAGCGAAGGAACGCAAGACAAGGGAGCCTCCCCCGTAGACCCGCACCCACCGCTCACCCGTAGACCCGCACCCGTCCCTCACCCCGTCCCCCGAGAAACGCCGCCAGCGCCTCCCCCTCGGCCACGACATCAGCAAGCTCCGCAGGCGCCATCCCCCGCAGGGGCCGGACAACGAGCCCCCCACCCCCCTCCTTCTTCACCGTCCAGGTGGCGGAGACCCGCCCGTCGACGAGCACGACCCGCTCGCCGGCGACGGAGAGCCCGCGGTGGGCGTCGTCGATGATGCGACTGCGGTCGTGATAGCCGAGGACGGCGTTGTCGAAGGCGGGCAGGAACCGCACGGGCGCGGGCGTGTCCGGATCAGGCCGCGGCGCGTCGGGAAGATCGAGCAGTTCCCGCCCCCGCTCGTCCCGGAAGAACACGAGCTCGTCCCGCAGGCTCTTCACGGCAGCGGGCAGCCCGGCGAGCCCGCACCAGGCCCGCACATCAGCGGAGGCAGCAGGCCCGAAGGCAGCCAGATACCGCCGTACGAGCTCCCGCCCCACCACATCCTCACCGCCGCCATGTTCCGCGACCTCCCGCCCGAGCCAGTTCACCAGCGGAAGATTGCGCACCCCGGCTCTGATCCCCCACAACCCCCGTGGAGGGAGCTGGGCCATCGGCACGAGGCCGGCGACGAGGAGTTCGCCGAGCGCCCGTCTCGGGGGCGTGGGCCAGCGGTCGGCGAGGGCGGCGACGAGCTCGGCCATGGTGCGCGGAACACCGTCGCCCATGACGGCGCGCCCGGCCGCGGCGACGGCTTCCACATCGATTCCACCCAGCTCGCGCCGGTAGGTGGCCAGCACGCGCTGGCGCAGCATGGTGTCGTGCCGCCCGCGCCAGGCGAGGGCGTCGTCGGCGGTGACGAGATGGACGGTGCGCCGCATCAGATGGGTGCGCACCACAGCCCGCCCGGTGAGCAGCCCGTCCAGCTCATCCGGCGCGAAGCCGTCGAGCCGTGACCAGAGCCCGACGAACGGTTCCTGCGGCTCCTGGGCCTGCATCCCGCACAGATGCGAGACGGCGTCGAGCACGGACGCACCGGAACGCCCGAGCAGAAACTGCCGGGCAAGGGTGGCGCGATTGAGCGCACGCGCCCCGAGCACGCTCACCGAACGGCACCCGTCGCCGTAACGAACATGACCACTCCCGCCACCTCCCGGTCCGAACGCGCCTCACCTTCCTCCCGGTAGCGGACAGGTACTGGCCTCTACTCGCGCCGGTCTCAGCCCCCGTACAGATTGAGCTCGCTCTCCTCCGCCCCCGCCAGCTCGTACCGCTCCGCCGCCACCGCACGCCCGGTGTAGAGCCGTACGAGAGCAGTAGCGTCGCCGATGAACCGGGCGGGCGGCCGGGTGCCGGGCACCGCACCGAGCCGCAGCGGCTCGTCGAAGTCGTCGAGATCGGCGTGGACCGGCACGTGGTCGCGCGTGCGGGTGATCCACTCGAGAAGAGCGAGCGCATGAGGCAGCCCGGCACCGCCATAGGCACCGGGCGCCCCGAAGGCGGCACGCACATCACCGGCATGCACCCACTCACCGAAGGCAACCCCGTCAAGAGCCCCTCCGGCCCCGGCGATGACATCCCCCGCCTCGGTCATCCCCCGCTCCAGCTCGTCGACGACCCGGGAGGCCGGCCAGTCCGCCCGCTCGGCGATGTCCCGGTCATTGCCCTCGGGCGTGAACACGCCGTTCTCGAAGCGGCTCTCCACCACGCGGGTCAGCGCGGCTCCGCAGTGCGCGAGCACGTCCCGCACCGTCCACCTGGGACAGGCGTCGACAGGCAGGGCGAACTCCTCATCACCCCGCTCCCGCAACAGGGGAATAAAAAGATCCCGCTCGGCAAGCAACAACCGCCCGGGAAGCCCGGGGTCCCGCCCATCCACGAAAGTCATGATTCCAAGCTAGGACGTGCCGGTGGCCCGCAGGGACGGCAAGCACAATTGACGGCATGAGCCCAGCCCGGCACCCCGCGCACGAGGACCTGACGACCCGCTGGACGGAAACCGTCAAAACGGCCCGCACCCCGTTGGCCAGGTCACCCCTCCCGTACGCCGAGAATCTGCTGGCCCGCTGGTCGGAACCGCAACGCCGCTACCACACCACCGACCACCTGCTGGCGGTCCTGGAGCGGATCGACGTACTGGAGGAGTACGCGGCCGATCCGGCCACCGTGCGGTTGGCGGCGTGGTTCCACGACGCGGTGTACCTGCCGGAGCGGTCGGAGAACGAGGAGCGCTCCGCCCGGCTGGCCGAGCGGGCCCTGCCCGAGCTGGGCATCGACGAGGCCCGCACCGCCGAGGTCGCCCGCCTGGTCCGCCTGACCGTCACCCACGACCCGGCCCCCGACGACAAGAACGGCGCCGTCCTGTGCGACGCGGACCTGGCGATCCTGGCGGCACCGGAACCCACGTACGACACCTACGCGAGCGCCATCCGCCAGGAGTACCACTTCGTACCGCCCGAGGCGTTCCGCGAGGGCAGAGCGACGGTACTGCGCCAACTACTGGACCTGAAGCACCTGTTCCGCACCCCCCACGGCCAGCGCACGTGGGAGACCCCAGCACGGGCGAACCTCGACCGGGAACTCGCGAGCCTGTCCCGACCGTAGAACCGTAGAACCGCGGCCGGAGCGGGCCCGCGGCCGCCCGCGCACGGAAGGGGCCGGACTCGACGAGGGCTGGGTCCCCACGGTGTGGGCGGGCGCGACCACGACGGCGGCCTTCAACCTGGGCAACCCGAACCGGCAGCGACCGGAGCGACAGCCACCGGTACCGAGCCCGCCGAAAGCCACATGCGAACGCAGGTATGACCCACCTATTCTCACCGCATGCGTGAATTGGGCGGGGACCAAGTGCAAGAAGCGGTAGCGAGCGCAACGGCGCTGCTGCGGCAGGCGACCGGGCGGGACTGGCACAACGCGAAGGCGGGCCGCTCGGAGTGGGACTGCCGCGAGACCGCCGAACACATCGCGGACACCCTGATGTCCTACGCCGGCCAACTGGCCGGACGCGCGACCAGCGGCTACGTACCGTTCGAGATCACGATGGAGAACGGCGCGGACAACGCGGACGTGATCGACGTGATCAGAACGACCGGCGCCCTGCTGGCAGCCACGGTACGCACCACCCCGCGCGAGGTCCGGGCCTACCACCCGTACCCGTTCCGCAGCGCGAACCGTGAGGGCTTCGCCGCGATGGGCGTCACCGAGCTCCTGCTGCACACGTACGACATCGCCGAGGGCCTGGGCCTGCCGTACGAGCCGCCGGCGGACCTCTGCGAGGGCGTCCTCACGCGGCTGTTCCCGGACGTCCGCCCGGGCGACGACCACTGGCGCACGCTGCTGTGGGCGACCGGCCGCGGCGACCTGCCCGGCCGGGCACCGCTCACCAAGTGGCGCTGGCACAACAACATGGTCATCCCCACCGAGCGGCTCACCCTGGAGGCGATGACCCCGGCGACGGCGGCCGATCTCGCGGCAGGCGGCTCGGGCGGCTTCGAGTGGGTGGAGACGGGCCCCTTCGAGGGGACGCTGGCGGCGGCCGGCCTGGTCCTGAAGGCGTACACCTCCGGGACGCTGCGCCCGGAGTGGGGCACGTACGTCCTGGTGCGGCGGGAGGACGGCCGGGCGGTCGGCGCGATGGGCTTCCACGGCGCCCCGGACGAGGAGGGCCGCACGGAGATCGGCTACGACCTGGCGGAGGCGGCGCGGGGCCGCGGCTACGCGACGGAGGCGCTGCGCGCCCTGTCGGCGTGGGCGCTGGACCGCGACGAGGTGGACGTGCTCCTGGCGACGGTGGACCGGGACAACACGGCGTCGCAGGCGGTCGTGACACGGACGGGCTTCAAGCAGGCGGGCGAGGACGCGGAGCAGTACGTGTACGAACTGAGGCAGAACTAGCTCAGCGCCCCCGAATCAACTCAGCGCAACCAGCTCAGCACCCGCACCCGCACCCGCACCCGAACCAGCTCAGCGCACCCGAACTGGCTCAGCACCCGCACCCGAATCAACTCAGCGCACCCGAACCAGCTCAGCACCCGCACCCGCTCAGCACCCGCACCCGCACCCGAACCAGCTCAGCGAACCCGAACTGGCTCAGCACCCGCACCCGAATCAACTCAGCGCACCCGAACCGGCTCAACCACTGCCTGACCCCCTGACCGCTCTTTTACGCCGCCGCAGCCCGGCCCCGTGCAGCAACCGCACCACGTCCCGGCTGCTGACCTCGACGGCCCCCGCGCGCACCGCGTCCCCGTACCGCTGCGAGGGCACGTCGTAGTGGTCGCGCTCGAAGGCCCGCCGGGGCACGCCCAGTGCCTCGGCGAAGGCGTGCAGCTCGGCGTACGAGACGTCGCTGACGAGGTGGGACCAGACCCGCCCGTGCCCCGGCCAGGTGGGCGGATCTATATAGACGGTCAAGGCGCCTCACCGAATCCCTCACCCTCGCCGGAACCGCCAGGCGTGGCCGCTCCCAGCGCCCCCACGGCCGCGACCTTCACCCCGGCCTGGTGACACACCCAGTGCGGATCGGGCCCGAGCTCCGGCTCGACCTCGAGGGCGTGCGGATCACCGGACCCGCAGACCGGACACAGCGGCCACCGCCCGTACCGCTCCAGCAGCGCGTCCTGCACGTCCTGGGCGACGAGCCCGGCGACGTAGTCGACACCTTCCGGCCACTGCTCGACCCACCACCGCCGCTGCACCACGGAGTCCTCGACGAGGGAGACGACGTCCGCCTCGGCGACCTCGCCCGCGATCAGATCGGCGAGGACGAGCGCGCGAGCCGCGTGCAACGCCTGCTCCAAGGGGCTGATGGGGTCCATGCATCCATTGTGCGCACCCTTGACCGTATACCCAAAGGAAAATAGCTTTCAGGACGTGACCCACGACGTGAAGGAAATTTTCGCCGGGGAGGCACCGCCCGCCCCCGCCGCCCTGGCGGCCAAGGTGCGCACGCTGGGCCCGTCGATGACCCGCTCCATGCAGCGCGTCGCCGAGGCCGTGGCCGCCGACCCGGCGGGCTGCGCGGCGCTGACGGTCACCGGCCTGGCCGAACTGACCGGCACCAGCGAGGCGACGGTGGTACGGACCGCCCGCCTGCTCGGCTACCCCGGCTACCGCGACCTGCGGCTCGCGCTGGCGGGCCTGGCCGCGCAGCAGCAGTCGGGCCGGGCGCCCGCCGTCACGGCGGACATCGCGGTGGACGACCCGATCGCCGACGTGGTGGCCAAGCTGGCCTACGACGAGCAGCAGACGCTCGCCGACACGGCGGCCGGTCTGGACACGGTGCAGCTCGGCGCGGCCGTCACCGCGCTCGCCACGGCCCGCAGAGCCGACATCTACGGCGTCGGCGCGTCCGGCCTGGTCGCCCAGGACCTGGCCCAGAAGCTGCTGCGCATCGGCCTGATAGCCCACCCGCACAGCGACCCGCACCTGGCGGTGACCAACGCGGTCCAGCTCCGGGCCAAGGACGTGGCGATAGCGATCACGCACTCGGGCTCGACGGGGGACGTCATCGAACCGCTGCGGGTCGCCTTCGAGCGCGGCGCGACGACGATCGCGATCACCGGCCGCCCGGACGGCCCCGTCACCCAGTACGCGGACCACATCCTCACCACGTCGACGGCGCGGGAGAGCGAGCTGCGCCCGGCGGCGATGTCGTCGCGCACGAGCCAACTGCTGGTGGTGGACTGCCTGTTCGTGGGGGTGGCCCAGCGGACGTACGAGACGGCGGCCCCGGCGCTCTCCGCCTCGTACGAGGCACTGGCGCACCGCCACAGCCCACGCGGCACGCACCGCTGAAAGCCCCCACCCCACCGCACGCCCTTCACCCCACCCCTCCCCCTCGCCACCCCCCACCACACGGCACCGCTTCGCACCGGAAAGAGCCGCACCACATGACTTCCACCGCCGATGCCTCCTCTGCCGACGCTTCTTCCGCCGACGCCTCCGCCGACGACGCCTCGTCCGGCTACCGGGATCTGCGAGCCGAGCTGGACGCCCTGACGACGGAGGCGTTCCGGCCGGAGCTGTCCGAGATCGACCGGCTGCCCACGGTCGAGATCGCCCGGCTGATGAACGGCGAGGACACCACCGTGCCGGCCGCGGTCGCCGAGCGGCTGCCGCTCATCGCCGCCGCGATCGACGACATCGCGGCCCGGATGTCGCGCGGCGGCCGGCTCGTGTACGCGGGCGCGGGCACCGCCGGCCGGCTGGGCGTCCTGGACGCGTCCGAGTGCCCGCCCACGTTCAACACGGCTCCGTCGCAGGTCGTGGGCCTGATCGCGGGCGGCCCCAGCGCGATGGTCACCTCGGTCGAGGGCGCGGAGGACTCCAGGGAGCTGGCGGCGGCGGACCTGGAGGCGCTGGGGCTGACGGCGGAGGACACGGTGGTGGGCGTATCGGCGTCGGGCCGTACGCCGTACGCGATCGGCGCGGTCGAGCACGCCCGCGCGCTGGGGGCGCTGACCGTCGGCCTGTCCTGCAACGCGGACAGCGCGCTGGCCGCGGCGGCGGACCACGGCATCGAGATCGTGGTGGGCCCGGAGCTGCTGACCGGCTCCACCCGGCTGAAGGCGGGCACGGCGCAGAAGCTCGTCCTCAACATGCTGTCGACGATCACGATGATCCGGCTGGGCAAGACGTTCGGGAACCTGATGGTCGACGTGCGGGCGTCGAACGAGAAGCTGCGGGCCCGCTCCCGCCGGATCGTCGCGCTGGCGACCGGCGCCTCGGACGAGGAGATCGAGACGGCGCTGGCGGCCACGGACGGCGAGGTGAAACCGGCGATCCTGACCATCCTGGGCGGCGTCGACGGCCCGACGGCGGTACGTCTCCTGGAACAGAGCGGCGGCCACCTACGAGCGGCCCTGTCCCCCCGGACCGACTGACAACAGGCCCATCACCACCGCACCCGCACCCGCTCAGCATCCGCACCCGCACCCGCACCCGCCGTACCGCGCCCCCGCACAGCAAGGCCGCACCATGAGCACAGAGACCACCCCCCGAACCACGGCCGCCGCGCTGCTCCCCCTGGTCGGCGGCCCCGGCAACGTCACCTCGGTCGCCCACTGCATGACCCGCCTCAGGCTGGGCCTGCGGGACCGTTCCCTGGTGCGGGAGGACGCGCTGAGGGCGCTGCCCGCCGTACTGGGCGTGGTGGAGGACGACACGTACCAGATCGTCCTGGGCCCCGGCACGGTTGCCCGAGTGGCCCCGGAACTCGAACGACTCGTCACCGCCCCCGCCACCCCCGCCACCCCCACCACCGCGGACGACCTACGCGCCAAGGGCGAGGAGCTGAAGACCGCCCGGCGCCGCCGCAACGCGACCCCCGTGAAACTCGCCCTGCGCCGCGTAGCGAACATCTTCGTCCCGCTGATCCCCGCCCTGATCGGCTGCGGCATCATCGCGGGCCTCAACGGCCTGCTGGTCAACCTGGCCTGGCTCCCCGCCATCACCCCCGCCCTGACGGCGATCGCGTCCGGATTCATGGCGCTGATCGCCGTCTTCGTGGGCCACAACACGGCGAAGGAGTTCGGCGGCACCCCGATCCTCGGCGGCGCGGTCGCGGCGATCGTCGTGTACGCGGGGATCGCCGAGGTGACGGCGTTCGGCGTGACCCTCTCGCCGGGACAGGGCGGCGTACTGGGCGCACTCGCGGCGGCGCTCCTGGCGACGTACGTCGAGAAGCGCGTCCGGGGCAGGGTCCCGGACGCGCTGGACGTCCTGCTGACCCCGACCGTGACGGTGCTGGTCGCGGGGCTGGTGACGGTCTACGGCCTGATGTACGCGGCCGGCGAGGTCTCGGCGGCGATCGGCACGGCGGCGGACTGGCTCCTGGTCCACACCGGCGCCTTCGCGGGCCTGCTGCTCGGCGGCCTGTTCCTGCCGCTGGTGATGCTGGGCCTGCACCAGGCGCTGATCCCGATCCACACCACCCTGATCGAGCAGCAGGGCTACACCGTCCTGCTCCCCCTGCTGGCGATGGCGGGCGCGGGCCAGGTCGGCGCGGCGCTCGCGGTGTACGTACGCCTGCGCCACGACCGTTCGCTGCGTACGACGATCCGGTCGGCGCTCCCGGCCGGGCTGCTGGGCGTGGGCGAACCGCTCATCTACGGCGTCTCGCTGCCGCTGGGCCGCCCGTTCGTCACGGCGTGCGCGGGCGGCGCGGCGGGCGGCGCGTTCGTCGGGTTCTTCTCGATGCTCGGGGACAAGGTCGGTTCAACGGCGATCGGCCCCTCGGGCTGGGCGCTGTTCCCGCTGCTCCAGGGCAACCACGGACCGGCCCTGACGGCCGCGGTGTACGGGGGCGGCCTGCTCACCGGCTACGTGGTCGGCTTCACGGCGACGTACTTCTTCGGCGTTCCGGTGTGCGATTCTGCGGTGGACGAGAATTGAGAACACGACCGGCACGACCACGTCGGCCACGTCGGCCACGTCGACCACGTCAGCCACGTCAGCCACGTCGGCCACGTCGGACGCGGTCGGCACGACCCCGTCACCGCGGAGGGACGAGACCCGCCCATGAACCACGCCCAGCTCACCGCCCTCGGCCGCGCCCTGCGGCTGCTCGGCGAGCACGGTGACGCCCTCGCCGCCGACACCCCCGACGCGAAGCTGCACGAGGTCAAGGCGGACCTGAAGCGGGCCCTCGACCTGCTGGACGAGACGGTCACCACGGCGGCGCCGAGCACCCGCTGTGCCGAGCACCCGACGGGCCCCGTCGACATGGACGCCCCGGACCTGTGCCTGCTCTGCGAGACCCGCCGCCGCGCCGCCCGCCGCTCCGAGGTCAACGACTCCTTCCCGTCCGGCCGCCCGGCGGGACCGGACGGCGCCCCGGAGCGCTCGGCGTCCCGTTACGGCGTCCGCGGCGACCGCCCGCAGCCCCAGCAGCGCTGGCTGCCGGAGGTGTGGAACGGCCAGGCGTGGCAGCTCTGCGGCACCCCGCGCCGCGACCGCCTGGAGGCGGAGCGGTACCTGGCCGCGGAGCGCCGCTCGCCCCGGCCGGGCATGGCGTACCGCCTGGTGCACGAGTTCACGGACTACGAGGTCCTGCGCATCTGGGGCACGCCGGTCCGCACGGACATCGAACCGATGGGCTGAACGCGGCCCACCCGCCCCACCACGCCGAAGCGAACGCACCCCCACCCGCCCGCACCGGCCCGGCGACCGCACCCCGCGGAGCCCCACGCCCCCCGCGCCCCGCCCCCGAAGCCCGCCCGGCTCAGCTGAGCGTCCGCAGCGCCCCCGCGTCGTAAGGCGCCAGCTCCGCGAACCGCCCGTCGAGCACCTTGGCCGCCCATTCGGGGTCCTGGAGCAGCGCACGCCCGACCGCGACGAGGTCGAACTCCTCGCGCTCCAGCCGGTCCAGCAGATCGTCGATGCCCTTGAGCGAGGCGCCCTCGCCCTGGAAGGCGCGAGTGAACTCGCCGTCCAGGCCGACCGAGCCGACGGTGATGGCGGGCCTGCCGGTGAGCTTCTTGGTCCAGCCGGCCAGGTTCAGGTCGGAGCCGTCGAACTCGGGGACCCAGTAACGGCGCGTGGAGGCGTGGAAGGCGTCGACACCGGCCGCCGCGAGCGGGGCGAGCACGGCCTCCAGCTCCTCCGGCGTCCCGGCGAGCCGCGCGTCGTACGCGTCCGACTTCCACTGCGAGTAGCGGAAGACGACGGGGAACTCCGGCGACACCGCGGCGCGGACCGCGGCGACGAGCTCGGCCGCGAACTTGGTACGGGTCACCGCGTCGCCGCCGTACCCGTCCGTGCGGCGGTTGGTGCGCTCCCACAGGAACTGGTCGAGAAGGTAGCCGTGGGCGCCGTGCAGTTCGACGCCGTCGAAGCCGATGCGCTCGGCGGCGGCCGCGGCGTCGGCGAACGCCTCGATGACGGCGTCGAGGTCGGCCCGGGTCATCGCCCTGCCGCCGTCCTCGGTGCCGTCGGTGCCGTCGAGCCGCAGGCCGGAGGGGCCGACCGGCGGGGCGTCCGTGAACGGGGGCTCGCCCGCCTTGCGGACCATGCCGATGTGCCAGAGCTGGGGAATGATCGTGCCGCCCGCGGCGTGCACGGCGTCGGCCACCCTGGTCCAGCCCGCGAGCTGATCCGTACCGTGGAAGCGCGGTACGCGGTCGCTCTGTCCGGCCGACTCGTGGCCCACGTAGGTGCCCTCGGTGACGATCAGACCGACACCGGCCGCGGCCCGGCGCGCGTAGTACGAGACGACGTCGTCACCGGGGATGCCGCCCGGCGAGAACATCCGGGTCATCGGGGCCATGGCGATGCGGTTCGGCACGGTCAGGCCGTTCAGCGAGACGGGCCGGGACAGCAGCTGGGCCGCGCGGTCGGCGGCGACGCTCAGGCTCATGCGGGGGCTCCTTCACAGGATGAGAATGGCGGTCGGTATATGCACATGCATAGGTCCCGCCCGTGCCAACCACCCCATGCGCCGGGGCATTCCGCCCCGCGCCACTTCACCGTGTGACCCGGCTCTCCCCGTACCTCCGGCACGCACTCCCCGAACACGCCCGAGGGCGGCACCCCCGGAAGGGGTGCCGCCCTCGGCAAGGACGAGCCTGATCCGTACGGGGCCGGGGGACGAGCCCCGGTCCCGGAGGGGATCAGAAGTCCATGTCACCGCCCGGCATGCCGCCCGGAGCGGCCGCGGCGGCCTTCTCCGGCTTGTCGGCGATGACGGCCTCGGTGGTGAGGAACAGCGCGGCGATGGAGGCGGCGTTCTGCAGGGCAGAGCGGGTCACCTTCGCCGGGTCGATGATGCCCTCGGCGATCATGTCGACGTATTCACCGGTCGCGGCGTTCAGGCCGTGGCCGACCTGGAGGTTGCGGACCTTCTCCACGACGACGCCACCCTCGAGACCACCGTTGACGGCGATCTGCTTGAGCGGGGCCTCAAGGGCGAGCTTCACGGCGTTGGCGCCGGTCGCCTCGTCACCGTCGAGCTCCAGCTTCTCGAAGACCTGGGAGGCCTGGAGCAGGGCCACGCCACCACCGGCGACGATGCCCTCTTCGACGGCCGCCTTCGCGTTGCGGACGGCGTCCTCGATGCGGTGCTTGCGCTCCTTGAGCTCGACCTCGGTGGCGGCACCGGCCTTGATGACCGCGACACCGCCGGCGAGCTTCGCCAGGCGCTCCTGAAGCTTCTCGCGGTCGTAGTCGCTGTCCGAGTTCTCGATCTCGGCGCGGATCTGGTTGACCCGGCCCTGGACCTGGTCGGCGGAGCCGGCGCCGTCCACGATCGTGGTCTCGTCCTTGGTGATGACGACCTTGCGGGCGCGGCCGAGCAGGTCGAGGCCCGCGTTCTCCAGCTTGAGGCCGACCTCCTCGGAGATGACCTCGCCACCCGTGAGGATGGCGATGTCGCCGAGCATGGCCTTGCGGCGGTCGCCGAAGCCCGGGGCCTTGACGGCGACGGACTTGAAGGTGCCACGGATCTTGTTGACGACCAGGGTCGACAGGGCCTCGCCCTCGACGTCCTCGGCGATGATCAGCAGCGCCTTGCCGGACTGCATGACCTTCTCCAGGAGCGGCAGCAGGTCCTTGACGTTGGAGATCTTCTGGTTGGCGATCAGGATGTACGGGTCGTCGAGGACGGCCTCCATACGCTCCATGTCGGTGGCGAAGTACGCCGAGATGTAGCCCTTGTCGAAGCGCATACCCTCGGTGAGCTCCAGCTCCAGACCGAAGGTCTGGGACTCCTCGACGGTGATGACGCCTTCCTTGCCGACCTTGTCCATGGCCTCGGCGATGAGCTCGCCGATCTGGGTGTCGGCGGCGGAGATGGAGGCCGTGGAAGCGATCTGCTCCTTGGTCTCGACATCCTTCGCCTGCTCGAGGAGCGCGCCCGAGACGGCCTCGACGGCACGCTCGATGCCGCGCTTGAGGGCCATCGGGTTGGCGCCGGCCGCGACGTTGCGCAGGCCTTCCTTGACGAGGGCCTGGGCGAGGACGGTCGCGGTGGTCGTACCGTCACCGGCGACGTCGTCCGTCTTCTTGGCGACTTCCTTGACCAGCTCGGCGCCGATCTTCTCGTACGGGTCCTCGAGCTCGATCTCCTTGGCGATGGACACACCATCGTTGGTGATCGTGGGGGCGCCCCACTTCTTCTCGAGGACGACGTTACGACCCTTGGGGCCAAGGGTGACCTTGACGGCGTCGGCGAGCTGGTTCATCCCGCGCTCGAGACCGCGCCGTGCCTCCTCGTCGAACGCGATGATCTTGGCCATGTGAAGTGGTCCCTCCAGGACTGGGGGTGATTCTTCTCGGACCGCGCCCGCGCCCGCGACGGACGGCCTGCGTGCCTCGTGGTTCCTTGCCCCACCCGGCCTGCGGGCCTCACCGACCCGGTCCTCGTTGTCACTCTCACCTTCAGAGTGCTAACGCCAATGATTAGCACTCGACCCCCGAGAGTGCAAGACGCTTCCGCACCCTGAGCCCATCTGGCCGGAGGCGCGCAGGACCCGCGCGCGCCCGCCCGCGCACCCCTCCGCGCGCCCCTGAAGATCACGGAAAAGATCACCGCGAAAGCACGGAAAAGATCACCGGAAACGACCGAGGGGCCCGCATCCCGAAATGGGATGCGGGCCCCTCGCCGTGAGTGCGTGCGTCGGTGGCCGATCGCGCCGAGATCAGACGGCGAGCTTGACCATGTCCGCCTGCGGACCCTTCTGGCCCTGCGAGATCTCGAACTCGACTCGCTGACCTTCTTCCAGGGTGCGGTAGCCGTCCATCTGAATCGCGCTGTAGTGGACGAATACATCCGCACCACCGTCGACCGCGATGAAGCCGTACCCCTTCTCCGCGTTGAACCACTTGACGGTGCCCTGAGCCATGCCTAACTCCCCTATTACTGGCCCTTGCACAGGACCGCACTTCGCGGACCCGGGTCAGACCTCACCCCCCAACGGTTGGGGGTGTGCGCCGGAACGCGTCGACCGCGGCTGAATGTATCTGTCCAACTGCCGTCTGCAACAGGTCAATCGGACGAGAATTCTGGGCATGCCCGATCGGGAATATGTGGAGAATTCACACATATTCTGGGCAAGTCGGGCCTCATAAAAGCCATATAGGGCTCAAAAGCGTCAGGCACTTTGGCTGCTTCTTGTCGGGCGAAGGATCGGTTTTCATATGCGCCCGGCATGGAAATCGAAGCAGCTTCCCCAACTGTACCGCGCTCAACCATGCAGAATCGCCCCCTCCGTTTCTCTCACGGAGAGGGCGATTCGATGAACTCACGGTGATTCGACTGATCGAACCGGGCGCTCAGCCGGTTCGAGCCGATTTTCGGCGGTCAGCCGCCGGCGACGGCCGGGATGATCGAGACGCCCGCGCCGTCCGGCGTGGCCGTCTCGAGGCCCTGCTCGAAGCGGACGTCGTCGTCGTTGACGTACACGTTGACGAAGCGGCGCAGCTTGCCCTGGTCGTCCAGGACCCGGGCGGCGATGCCCGTGTGGTTCTTCTCCAGGTCGGCGATGACCTCGGCGAGGGTCGCGCCCTCGGCCGGGACCTCGGCCTTGCCGCCGGTGTAGGTGCGCAGGATGGTCGGGATGCGGACGTTGACGCTCATGATGCGAGGCCAGCCTCTCGGAAGGAGTCCAGGGTCGGGCGGATGGTCGCGGTGAGGCCGGTGCCCGCCACCGCGTCCAGGGTCTTGAGGCCGTCACCGGTGTTGAGGACGACGGTCGTCAGGGCCGGGTCGAGGAGACCGTTCTCGATCAGCTTCCGCGTCACACCCACGGTCACTCCGCCCGCCGTCTCGGCGAAGATGCCCTCGGTCCGGGCGAGCAGCTTGATCGCGTCGACGATCTGCCCGTCGTTCACATCCTCCACGGCGCCGCCCGTGCGGCGCGCGATGTCGAGCACGTACGGCCCGTCGGCCGGGTTGCCGATGGCGAGGGACTTGGCGATGGTGTCCGGCTTCTGCGGCCGTACGACGTCGTGGCCCGCCTTGTAGGCGACGGACACCGGCGAGCAGCCCTCGGCCTGCGCACCGAAGATTTTGTAGGGCTTGTCCTCGACGAGGCCGAGCGCGATGAGCTCCTTGAGCCCCTTGTCGATCTTCGTGAGCTGCGAGCCGGAGGCGATCGGGACGACGAGCTGGTCCGGCAGCCGCCAGCCGAGCTGCTCGCAGATCTCGTACGCGAGGGTCTTCGAGCCCTCCGCGTAGTACGGCCGCAGGTTGACGTTGACGAAGCCCCAGCCCTCGCCGGCCGAGTCGCCGATCAGCTCGGAACAGAAGCGGTTCACGTCGTCGTAGTTGCCCTCGATGCCGACGAGCTCGCCGCCGTAGATCGCGGCCATGACGACCTTGCCCTGCTCCAGGTCGTGCGGGATGAACACGCAGGAGCGGAAGCCGGCGCGGGCGGCGGCGGCGCCGACGGCGCCGGCCAGGTTGCCGGTGGAGGAGCACGACAGGGTGGTGAAGCCGAAGGCGCGCGCCGCCTCCAGAGCCTGGGCGACGACCCGGTCCTTGAAGGAGTGCGTCGGGTTGCCGGAGTCGTCCTTCACGTACAGCCCGCCGGTCACGCCCAGCTCGCGGGCGAGGTTGTCGGCCTTGACGAGCTTGGTCCAGCCCGGGTTGATGTTCGGCTTCTCGGCGACGTCGGCCGGGACGGGCAGCAGGGGCGCGTAGCGCCAGATGTTGGCGGGGCCCGCTTCGATGCGCTTGCGCAGCTCCTCGGCGTCGTAGCCCGAGAAGTCGTAGGCGATCTCCAGCGGGCCGAAACACTCCTCGCAGGCGAAGACCGGGCCGAGCGGCACGCGGTGTCCGCACTCGCGGCAGGAGAGGGCGGTGGCGGGACCGAGGTCGACGGTGTTCGCGGCGGGCGACTCCGGGGTGGTCACGGAGTTCGTGGTGCTTGCATCTGTCTGCGCAGCCATGGAGGCGAGGCCCTTTCTCCTCATCTTCCTCACGACGCATCTCGCCGTGAGACGGATTTGGCACCTTCCCTAGCCGTGAGCCTCGCCACATCGATGTGACAAGAGACGGCTGGAGGGTTGCCGGGGCTTCATCGGGCCGTATCCCTCTGCCCCTCTGGATGAGCGGTGTTCGATTGTGAGTCGCAGTTGTTGATCTCGAAACGGCCGACGACCAGGACATGCGATGGTCATCCGCGTTGTTCAAGACTGTAACCGAAGGCCAGGACAGTTGAGATAGTCGTCCGAACCGCGAGATGGATCACATGGCCCGCAGGCCGTGCGATCAGACAGTGAGGAGCCGCAGACTGTGCTGGAAGAAGTCGAGCGCTGGCTGAGCACCCGCTCCTGGAACGTGACCGACCGACCGCTCCACAAGCTCGTCGCCGCCAAACGCACCACCGGGTCGACGGTCAGCGTCGTCCTGCCCGCGCTCAACGAGGAGGAGACCGTCGGCGACATCGTCGCCGCCGTCCGCCGGGACCTGATGCGCCGGACGCCGCTCGTCGACGAGATCGTGGTGATCGACTCGGGCTCGACGGACCGCACCTCCGAGGTGGCCGCCGCGGCGGGCGCCCGGGTGGTGCACCGCGACGAGATCCTGCCCCGCATCCCGGCCGTGCCCGGCAAGGGCGAGGTGCTGTGGCGGTCCCTGCTGGTGACCAGCGGTGACATCGTCTGCTTCGTCGACGCCGACCTCAGGGAGTTCTCCTCGGACTTCGTCTCCGGGATCGTCGGCCCGCTGCTCACCGACCCGGGCGTGGACCTCGTCAAGGCGATGTACGACCGGCCGCTCGGCTCCGCGCCGGGCCAGGGCGGGCGGGTCACCGAGCTGATGGCGCGCCCGCTGCTGAACATGCACTGGCCGCAGCTCGCGGGCTTCGTGCAGCCGCTCGGCGGCGAGTACGCGGCCCGCCGCTCCCTCCTCGAACAGCTCCCGTTCCCCGTCGGCTACGGCGTGGAGCTGGGCATGCTCGTCGACGCGCTGCACCTGGTGGGCCTGGACGCGCTGGCCCAGGTCGACGTCGGAGTGCGCAGGCACCGGCACCAGGACGGGCAGGCACTGGGCCGGATGGCCGCCGCGATCTACCGCACGGCGCAGCTCCGGCTGGCCCGCGGACACCTGATCAGGCCGGCCCTGACACAGTTCGAAAGAGGTGAGCACGGCTTCACCCCGTTCACCCATTCGGTGGATACGGAGGAGCGCCCGCCGATGGCGGAGATCGCCGAGTACCGCTCACGCAGAGTCGCGTAGCGGTAAACGGTCCGTAACAAAATCCGGCCGTTGTATACGCACCGTCCGTACGCCGCCCGTACGTTTATGCGTTTCCGAGCCGGGCTAGGTTCAGGCGTATGGCATCCACGCGGGACTCCCACCAGATTCTCGTCGCGTCCAACCGCGGCCCGGTCTCCTACTCGCTGCGCGAGGACGGCTCGTTGCAGGCCAGGCGCGGCGGCGGCGGGCTGGTGTCCGGGCTGTCGGCGATCGGGCCCGACGCGGGCGCGCTGTGGGTCTGCGCGGCGCTCGGCGACGGGGACCGCGAGGCGGTGCGGCGCGGGGTCGGCGAGGACGGCGTGCGGATGCTGGACATCGACGCCGCGGTCCACGCGGACGCGTACAACGGCATCGCGAACTCGGTGCTGTGGTTCGTCCACCACATGCTGTACCAGACGCCGGTGGAGCCGGTCTTCGACGCGGAGTTCCGCCGTCAGTGGGCCGCCTACGAGGCGTACAACAGAGCCTTCGCCGAGGCGCTCGCCGAGGGCGCGGCCCCCGGCGCCTCGGTCCTGGTCCAGGACTACCACCTGACCCTGGTCCCCGGAATGCTCCGCGAACTCCGCCCCGACCTGCGCATCGGCCACTTCTCGCACACCCCGTGGGCGCCCGTGGAGTACTTCCGGATGCTGCCCGACGACATCGCCGAGCAGGTCCTGCGCGGCATGCTCGGCGCCGACCGCCTCGGCTTCCTCACCCACCGCTGGGCGGGCGCCTTCACGGCCTGCTGCGACGCCCTCGTCGGCGGGGCCGGCGACACCCGCATCGGGGTGCACGGCCTGGGCGCCGACGCGGACTTCCTGCGCGCGCGTTCGCACGAGGCGGACGTCGAGGAGCGGATCACCGCCCTGCGCGAGGAGATCGGCACGGACCCCGACGGCGCCCCGCGCCGCACGATCGTCCGGGTCGACCGCACCGAGCTGTCGAAGAACATCGTGCGCGGCCTGCTGGCGTACCGGCAGCTCCTCGACGACGAGCCGTCCTGGCGCGAACGCGTGGTGCACGTCGCCTTCGCCTACCCCTCCCGCCAGGACCTGGCGGTCTACCGGGAGTACACGGCGGAGGTGCAGCGCCTGGCCGAGGAGATCAACGAGCAGTACGGGACGGACGGCTGGACCCCGGTCGTGCTGCACGTCAAGGACGACTTCGCCCGCTCCCTGGCCGCGTACCGGCTCGCCGACGTGGCCCTCGTCAACCCGATCAGGGACGGCATGAACCTGGTCGCCAAGGAGGTCCCGGTCGTCTCCGACGACGGCTGCGCCCTGGTGCTGTCCCGGGAGGCGGGGGCGTACGAGGAGCTGGGCGACGACGCGCTCACCGTCAACCCGTACGACGTGACCGGCACGGCCCGCGCCCTGCACGAGGCCCTGACCCTCCCGGCGGACGACCGGGCCGAACGCACCAAGCGCCTGACTGCGGCGGCGACGGCCCTGCCCCCCGCCCAGTGGTTCCTGGACCAGCTGCACGCACTGGAGGCGTAAGAGCCTGTGCCATATCGCCGCCCGGGTCAGCCGATCCGGGCGGCCAATGCGGCGAGAAGCCGGACGACACCCTCCGCACCGTCCACCACCAGGTCGGCACGGCCGGCCAGCTCAGCCACCTCCGAGCTGCCGCTGCACACCAGCACCCCCGGGACACCGTCCAGACGCAGTTTGTCGACGGCGGCGAAGGCGGGCAGATCACCGAGATCGTCCCCGGCGTACAGGACGGCCTCCGCGCCGGTCTCCCGTACGTACTCCGTCAGGGCCACGCCCTTGTCCACACCCGGGGGCCGCAGCTCCAGGACCATGCGCCCCGGTTCGACGATCAGCCCGTGCCGGGCGGCCAGCTCCCCGAGAGGTCCCCGCAGCGCCTCGAAGGCGGCCTGCGGATCCTCGGCGCGCCGGGTGTGGACGGCCACCGCGCGGCCCTTCTCCTCGATCCAGGTGCCCCGCCAGGCGCCGATCCGGTCGAGGAAGCCGGGCAGCTCGGCCCGTACGGCGGCCACCCCGGGGTGCGGGGCGGGCGCGCTGACGGTGCCGGTGACGGCGTCCCACCGCTCGACGCCGTAGTGCCCGAGAACGACCAGGTGCTCAAGCCCCGCCACACCCGCGAAGCCGCCGTTGCGCACCGCGACACCGGCCGGCCGGCCGGTGATCACCGCGACCGACGCGACCTTCGGGGCGAGGGCGGCGAGCGCGGGAACCGCGTCCGGATGGGCGCGGGCCTGTTCGGGATCGGCGACGATCGGCGCGAGCGTCCCGTCGAAGTCGAGCGCGATCACGGCCCGCCGGTGCCGCTCGACGACGGCGTCGAGCCCGTCACGCCCCGCCGAGGTCACCGGCGTCGGCAAGGAGTCCCTGGAATCCGCATGGCTGCCCATACAACGACCCTATCCACGCGACCCCGCACGCACGCATGACGACCACCGCCCGCGCCCCGAAAGCGCCGCGGCCGCCCGCGCGCGGAAGGGGCCGTGCCGGTACATCAGATGCCCGTCGATCGCGCGGTCGTACCCGAGGGCACCGGAACAACCCCGTGACCGACCGCGTGAGCGACGGGCGGATGTACCGGCGCGGCCCCGACCCACCACCGGGGTCAGGCGGACCCCCGACGGACCCGCGCGCGACCGTCAGCGCTCCGCACGACGGTCTTCGCGAACGCGGCGCAGCCGGTTCACCGTGACGGGATCGTGGGCGAGCGCCCGGGTGTCGTCCAGCAGGGCATTGAGGAGCTGGTAGTACCGAACGGGAGCGAGCCCCAGCTCCTCGCGTATCGCACGCTCCTTGGCACCGGGCCCCGGCCAGTTCCGCCGCTCCAGGGCAAGCAGGGCCCGCTCGCGCGCGGGCAGCGCGTTGGACGACTCCATGCCCGACACCGTAACGCCCAGCACTGACAAGCCCCGCCCGGCGTCACAGCGCCCCGGGACACCGCGCCCCGAGACACCCGCTCCCGCGCTACTCCGCGTTCTCCGCGAGCGTCGCCTTGTCCTGGAGGCCGCCCAGGACGGACGCGGGGCTGCCGCCCGGGGAGACGGCGTCGCCGATCTCCTTCTTGACGGCGGCGCTGACGTCGGCCCAGGTGGTCTTGTCCACGGGGTAGAGCTGCGAGGTGGGCATCTGCTCGATGAACGGCGCGAGGTCGTTGTCGTCCGGGTCGGCCTCCATGGCCTCGGACGCGGAGCTGGTCACCGGCAGCAGGTTGTACTCGTGGGAGAAGGCGAGCACGTTCTTCTCGCTGTAGACGAAGTCGAGGAACTTCCCGATCTGCTCGCGGTGGCCGTTCTGCTTGAAGGCCATCATCCAGTCGGCGACACCCATCGTGGACTTCGTCTCGCCGTCCTTGCCGGGCACCGGCACCATGCCGAACTTGACGCCCTTCTTGGCGGCGATGCTCATGAGCGAGGGGTGCCCGTTGAGCATGCCGACCTCGCCGCGCGCGAACGCGGCGAAGGCATCGGCCCGGTCGAGGTCGCCGGGCGCGGTCGGCCCGGTGAGCCCCTCGCCGACCAGGTCGTTCTTGAGGAAGTTGAAAGTGCTGACGTTGTCACTGGAGTCCAGCGAGTACGACCCGACGTCCTCGGTGTAGCCGCCGCCCCCGCTCAGCAGCCACTGGAACGTCTCCGCCTGCGCCTCCTCGGACCCCAGCGGCAGCGCGTACGGGATCTTCACGCCCTTCGCCTTGAGCGCCTCGGCGTCCTCGGCCAGCTCGTCCCAGGTCTGCGGCGGGGTCAGACCGGCCTCGGAGAAGAGCTTCTTGTTGTAGAAGAGCAGCCGCGTCGACGCCGCGAACGGCATGCCGTACTGCACCCGGTTCACCTCCCCCGCGTCGCTGAGCTGGGAGACGAAATCGGCCTGTACGGGGATGGAGAGCAGGTCTCCGGCCGCGTAGAGCTCGTTCTTCGCGGCGTAGTCGGCGTACGCGCCGATCTGCGCCATGTCGGGGGCCTTGCCCGCGTCGACCATCGCCCGGACCTTGCTGTCGACGTCGTTCCAGGAGTAGACGCTGACCTCGACATGGATCCCGGGGTTGTCGGCCTCGAACTTCTCGACCAGCTTGTCCCAGTACTTCTGGGAGCTGTTGGCCGAGGAGTCGCCGTAGTCCGCGGCCACCAGCCGCAGCGTGACGTCCCCGCCGTCGCCCGAGCCGCCGCAGCCCGCGAGGGTGGCCGTCATGCCCAGCGCGGACAACACCGCGATCAGTCCAGTCCTACGCCGCTGCACCGCTCGTTCCCCAAACCCTGTCGTGCTGTTCACTTGCCGCCCACACTTCATTGGCCGTACCACTTGTCTCGAAGTATGGATAACAAGGTCTACACCACGTAAGTGGACTAGACCTTTTTCGGGGTCAGGGGCGAGACTGTCACCCGTGAGACATGTCATCGCCCTCGACGTGGGCGGCACCGGGATGAAGGCCGCCCTCGTGGGGGCCGACGGCACGCTGCTCCACCAGGCCCGCCGGGCGACCGGCCGGGACCGCGGCCCCGAAGCGGTCGTCGGGTCGATCCTCGGCTTCGCGGCCGACCTGCGCGCCCACGGCGAACAGCACTTCGGCGAGCCCGCGGCGGCGGCCGGTGTCGCCGTCCCCGGCATCGTCGACGACGAGCGCGGCGTCGCGGTGTACGCGGCCAACCTCGGATGGCGGGACGTACCCCTGCGCGAACTGCTCGGCGAGCGGCTGCACGGCGTCCCCGTGGCGCTCGGCCACGACGTGCGCACCGGCGGCCTCGCGGAGGGCCGGATCGGCGCGGGACAGGGCGCCGACCGCTTCCTGTTCGTGCCGCTCGGCACCGGGATCGCGGGCGCGATCGGGATCGGCGGCAGCGTCGAGGCGGGCGCGCACGGTTTCGCCGGCGAGATCGGCCACATCGTCGTACGCCCCGGTGGCGTCCCGTGCCCGTGCGGCCAGCACGGCTGTCTGGAGCGGTACGCGTCCGCGTCGGCCGTCAGCGAGGCGTGGGCGGCGGCGTGCGGCGATCCGGAGGCCGACGCGGCGGACTGCGCGAAGGCCGTGGAGTCCGGCGACGCACGGGCCGTACGCGTGTGGCAGGACGCCGTCGACGCGCTCGCCGACGGTCTGGTCACCGCGCTCACCCTGCTGGACCCCCGCACGCTCATCGTCGGTGGCGGTCTCGCCGAAGCCGGGGAAACCTTGTTCTCACCGCTCAGGACCGCGGTCGAGCGGCGGGTCACCTTCCAGAAGCTGCCGTCCATCGTCCCCGCCGCCCTCGGGGACACGGCCGGCTGTCTCGGCGCCGGGCTGCTGGCCTGGGACCTGCTCGGCACCGACGGCCGTCGCCCGGCCGCCGGGCGGCCCACCGGCGCACCCCCCGCTCCTCGGAACTCCTCGGAGGTAACCACCTGATGGCCCCTAGCAAGGTTCTCGCCGGCGCCCGGGTGGTACTGCCCACCGGCACCGTGGACGCCGGCCGCGTCGTCGTCGACGGCACGCGGATCACCGACAGCGGTCCCGCCGACACGCCGGTCCCCGCGCGCGCGGGAGACGCCGAACACCTCGACTGCTCCGGCCACTGGCTGGTCCCGGGCTTCGTCGACCTGCACAACCACGGCGGCGGCGGCGCGTCCTTCACCTCCGGGACGGTGGACGAGGTGCTGACCGGCGTCCGCACCCACCGCCTGCACGGAACCACCACGGTCGTCGCCTCGACCGTGACCGGCGACATGGACGGCCTCGCCACGCGCGCGGGGCTGCTCTCCGAACTCGCCGAGCAGGGCGACATCGCGGGCATCCACTTCGAGGGCCCGTTCATCTCCCCGTGCCGCAAGGGCGCGCACTCCGCGGAGCTGCTGCGCGACCCCGACCCCGCGGAGGTCCGCAAGCTGCTCGACGCGGCCCGCGGCCGGGCCCGCATGGTCACCCTGGCCACCGAACTCCCGGGCGGCACCGACTCCGTACGGCTGCTGGCCGAGCACGGCGTGATCGCCGCGATCGGGCACACCGACGCCACGTACGAGCAGACGGTCGAGGCGATCGACGCGGGCGCGACGGTGGCGACCCACCTGTTCAACGCGATGCCCGCGATCGGCCACCGCGCGCCGGGGCCGATCACCGCCCTCCTGGAGGACGATCGGGTCACCGTCGAGCTGATCAACGACGGTACGCATCTGCACCCGGCCGCGCTGCAACTGGCGTTCCATCACGCGGGCGCGGGGCGGGTCGCGTTCATCACCGACGCGATGGACGCGGCGGGCTTCGGCGACGGCCGCTATCTGCTCGGCCCGCTGGAGGTCGACGTGGTCGACGGGGTCGCGCGCCTGGTGGAGGGCGACTCGATCGCCGGTTCGACGCTGACGCTGGACCGGGCCTTCAAGCGGGCGGTGACCGTCGACCGGCTGCCGGTCGGTGACGTGGTCGCCGCGGTGTCCGCCAACCCGGCCCGGCTGCTCGGCGCGTACGACCGGGTGGGTTCGCTGGAGGCGGGCAAGGACGCCGATCTGGTGCTGCTGGACGAGGAGTTCGAGCTCAAGGGCGTGATGCGCCACGGGGAATGGGTGGTCGATCCCCACCTGGGGTGATCCGTCCCCCGGCCCGGTCCCCGGGTCCGGTCGGACTGTCCACAGGGTCTGGGCCGACCGCGCCGTCTTTGGCATGATCGAACCACCGGAAAAGCCGGTGAGCGCGTCTCGCGCCGATCTCGGGGGAGGTGGGATCAGGTGATCCTCACGGTCACGCTGAACACCGCACTCGACATCACCTACCGCGTCAGGGCCCTGACCCCGCACGCCTCGCACCGGGTGAGCGAGGTGACCGAACGCCCCGGCGGCAAGGGGCTGAACGTGGCCAGGGTGCTCGCCGCCCTCGGCCACGAGGCGACGGTCACCGGCTTCGCGGGCGGCGCCACAGGGGAAGCGGTGCGCCGCGGGCTCACGCACACCCCCGGGGTGGTGGACGCGCTGCTCCCGGTGACCGGCGCGACCCGGCGCACGATAGCCGTGGCGGACTCCACGACGGGCGACACGACGCAGCTCAACGAGCCGGGTCCGGTCATCACACCCGCCGAGTGGTCCGCCTTCCAGGAGGTCTACGAGGACCTGCTGCGCTCCGCGTCCGCGGTGGCCCTGTGCGGCAGCCTGCCGCCGGGAGTGCCGGTGGGCGCGTACGCGGGGCTGGTGCGGGCGGCCCGCGCGGCGGCCGTCCCGGTCCTGCTCGACACCAGCGGGGAACCGCTGCGGCGGGGCGTCGCGGCCCGGCCCGACCTCGTCAAGCCGAACGCGGACGAACTGGCCGAACTCACCGGTTCGCACGATCCGGCGCAGGCCACCCGGGACGCCCGGCGGCGCGGCGCGCACGCGGTGGTGGCCTCGCTCGGCGCGAAGGGGCTGCTCGCGGTGACCGCGGAGGGCCGCTGGCGGGCGACGCCGCCGCAAATGGTGCGGGGCAACCCGACCGGCGCGGGCGACTCGGCGGTCGCGGGCCTGCTGTCGGGGCTGGTGGAGAAGGTGCCGTGGCCGGAGCGGCTGGCCCGGGCGGTGGCCCTGTCGGCGGCGACGGTGGCGGCCACGGCGGCGGGCGAGTACGACCGCGCGGTGTACGAGGAGACGCTCGAGCGGGTCTCGGTCACCGGCGAGGCGACCGCGGCCTGAGCCCGTACGGACGGCCCCGGACGACCCGGCCGACTGTCAGCCGCAGCCGGCGCCGCACGCACCGCCCAGCGTGTCCGTGCCCGTACCCACGCCCGTGCCGCTACTTCTTGACCTGGCCCTCCTTGAGCCACAGGCGGTCGAGCAGTACGTCGCAGCTGTCGCCGTCCTGGCAGGAGATCGTGATCGTGTTGCTGCCCTTGCTGAGCGAGGGGTAGGCGTACGTCTGCGTCCAGCCCTTGGCGAAGTCGTCGGCGCCGGTGAAGTTGCCCAGATTGAGCTTGCTGCCGAAGGTCTTGCCGTTGACGGTGAGGGTCATCTCGCCGTCGTCACCGGCGACGCTGTACCCGGCGAAGAGGGTGTAGACGCCGTCCTTCGGGATGCCGTCCACGCTCCAGGTGACCGAGGCGCCGGTCTGGTTCAGGCCCGCGACGTAGACCCCGCCGTCCGAGCCGGCCCCCTCGACCTCGGAGGCAGTGGTGGCGCCGCCCTCCAGGCGGAGCGCCTTGGCTTCGACCTCCGGCAGGTCGGCCGCGCTCTCCGCCTCCTTCGTGGCGGACTGGCTCGGCTCGGCGCTCTGGGATGCCGAGGGGGAGGAGCCGGCCGCGTCGTCGTTCTTGTCGTCGCCGGTGTCACCGCCCGACATGGCGACGGCGATGCCGATGACGACGGCCGCGACGACGGCGATCGCGCCGATCAGCAGCCCTTTGGTGTTGGGGCCGCGGCCGCGCCCGCCGCCGCCCGCGCCCACGGAGGCCTGCCGGGAGGTCTGGGCGCCGCCGGGCATCGTCTCGGGCGCCGCGTAGTGCGCGTTCGGCCGGCCGTGCTGCTGGGTGGTCTGCTGGCCGTAGCCGGACTGGGGCTGGCCGTACTGGCCGGTGGGGGCCTGCTGGCCGTAGCCGGGCTGCTGCTGACCGTAGGCGGACTGCTGCTGGCCGTACTGACGCTCGCCGACCGCGCGCACCCTGTTGACCGAGTTCGGGTAGCCGTAGCCACCACTCGGCGGCTGGGCGCCGGCGGCCTGCCCGTCGGCGTACAGATAGCCGAACGGGTCGTCGTCCTCGGGCGTGCTCGCGCCGTTGTTGCCGGGCGTCATCCCTTGGTGCTCCTCAACAGGTGCGGGTCGGAAACGGAAGGTGGATGAATGGCGAGCCTACCCGCTTCGAGGGACCCGAATGGGTGACTCAAACCTCATTCGGGCGCTGATCTGCGTGTTATCCCGCACGCCGATGCTGTTTGGGACGAGACCGTTTCTCTACGTACATCCGTTCGTCAGCGGATTTCAACACCTCGTCCGCCGTCATGCCGCAGTGTGCCCATCCGATGCCGAAGCTGGCGCCCACCCGGACCGCCCGGCCGTCCACCCGGATCGGCGGGATGATCGCGTTGCGCAGCCGTACGGCGAGGTCCGCCGCGTCGGCGCGGCCGAGGCCGTCGGCGAGGACCACGAACTCGTCACCGCCGAGCCGGGCGACCGTGTCGCCGTCGCGCACCCCGTTGGTCAGCCGCCTGGCCACCTCGACGAGAACCGCGTCGCCCGCGTTGTGCCCGAACCGGTCGTTGATCGACTTGAAGCCGTCGAGGTCGCAGAAGAGCACCGCGAGCCCCTTCGTGCCGTCGTCGGTCTCGCCCTCGGGGGCGATGGTGTGCACATGGTGGTCGAAGCCGTCGTACGCCTCGGCGCCCGGCCGGAAGTCAAAGCCGTGGCCGGGGGTGCCGTGAATGCCGGAGGCGCCGGGGCCCTCCTGGTCGAAGGCGACCGGGTGGTCCTGCGGGTACTCCCCGTACGCCGCGTCCAGCGAGGCGACCGCGCCGGGCGGCAGGGACTGCGGACGCTGGCAGAGGCGGGCGCCGAGCCTGGAGCGCAGCTCCGCCGAGTTCGGCAGGCCGGTGAGCGAGTCGTGCGAGGCCCGGTGGGCGAGCTGGAGCTCGCGGCGCTTGCGGTCCTCGATGTCCTCGACGTGGGTGAGCAGGAAGCGGGGCCCGTCGGTGGCGTCCGCGACCACCGAGTTGCGCAGGCTGACCCAGACGTACGTGCCGTCGCGGCGGCCGAGGCGCAGTTCGGCCCGGCCGCCCTCGGCGGAGGTGCGCAGCAGGGTGCCGATGTCCTCGGGGTGGACGAGGTCGGAGAACGAGTACCGGCGCATCGCGGAAGCGGGGCGGCCGAGCAGCCGGCACAGGGCGTCGTTCGTGCGCAGGATCCGGCCGTGCTGGTCGCCGCCCATCTCGGCGATGGCCATGCCGGAGGGCGCGTACTCGAAGGCCTGGCGGAAGCTTTCCTCGCTGGCGCGCAGGGCCTGCTGCTCGCGCTCCAGGCGGACGAGCGCGCGCTGCATGTTGGCGCGCAGCCGGGCGTTGCTGATCGCGATGGCGGCCTGGAAGGCGTACATCTGGAGCGCTTCGCGGCCCCAGGCGCCCGGGCGGCGGCCGTTGCGCGGGCGGTCCACCGAGAGCACGCCTATCAGCTCGCCGGAGCCGCCGCCCTGCACGCCCGGGGTGTACATCGGCGCGAACAGCCGGTCCGAGGGATGCCACTCGTCCTCGAAGCGGGGCGCCGGGCCGTCGGTGTACCACTGCGGCACGTCGTCCTCGTCGAGGACCCAGCCCTCGGTGTGGGGTATGAACCGCAGGTCGCCCCAGGCCTCGCCCATGGTCAGGCGGCGCTCCCAGGAGCCCCGGGAGCCGACCCGGCCGGTGATCAGCGCCTCGGCGGCGGAGTTGCCCGCGAGGGCGGCGACCACCAGGTCGCCGTCGGGGCGTACGAGGTTGACGCAGGCCAGCTCGTAGCCGAGGCCGTTGACCACGCCGTCGGCGACGGTCTGGAGCGTGTCCGCCAGGCTCCGGGCGGTGTTCATGTCCGCCATCACCTGATGCAGCCGCTTCAGTGTCGTCAGACGGACGTACGGCTCCGACTCGGTCTCCACTCGCCCTCCCCCCGCGACCTCGCAGCACCAGGGTTCCCTTAGGCGTACCTCATGGCGTACTGATTGGTAGCTTCGCGCGTAGCCTCTCGTAACGTCCCCGCCACTGAATCACAGCGCGCTCCCCACTCGGTACACAGGGTCAACAAAATATGGCTCCTGTGACTCAAGTCACAGCTATGGATGAGCAATTGGAGCGGGTTTCTGCATTTTCCGTGTGCGTTTACCGCACGCGCATTTGGGGACTGTGCGACGCCTGTGAGCAGTTGTGATCGCTTCAAGAGCCTGTGAACGGAGATCCAATGGGCGCTCCGGCGGGATGGTGACTCCGTGTGACGGGCAGCGGGCCGGTGTCGGCGGGACGCCGCCCGAGAAGCCCGGGAAACCGGGAAGCTGAGCGGTTCGGTCGGCTCGGTCGGTGCGGTTCGGTCGGTGCGGTTCGGTCGGCTCGGCAGTGCGGTTCGGTCGGTGGTCCTAGGTCCCGGCTCGGGCCGTGAGCCGATGCGAGGCCCGGGGAGGGGCACTAGCGTTCTGGCGTGTTCAAGAACTCCCCCGCCGCCCGTCCCGCCGCCACCGCCGCCCCCACGCCCACCACCTCTCCCGTCGGCGGGCATGCTGATGGGGTGAGCAATGAAGAGTTTCGCGCCGCCATGTCCCGGCTGGCCGCCGGCGTGGTCCTGGTGACCGCGCACGAGCCGCCGCTGGACCCGGACGGGCCCGGCGGCGAGGACATCGGCATGACGGCGACGGCGTTCCTGTCCGTCTCGCTGGACCCGCCGCTGGTCATGGTGAGCCTGCGCGAGGGCTCCAGGATGGACGACCTGCTGGCCGAGCAGCCGCACTGGGCGGTCTCCGTGCTCGCCGGCAGCCAGCGCCACATCGCCGGCCGCTTCGCCATGAAGGGCCGGATCAGCGACCGCCTGCTCTTCGAGGACATCCCGTACGTCCGCGGCACCGAGTCCGGGGCGCCCCTGGTCGGCGGCGCCCTGGCGACCCTGGAGTGCCGCACCGAGCAGTTGGTGCCCGCGGGCGACCACACCCTCGTGATCGGCCGCGTGCTGACCGCGGAGGTCCCCAGCGCGGACGGGGGGCCGCTGGTGTACTTCAAGGGGCGGTACCGACAGCTGGGGTAGGGCCCGCCCGTCACCGGACTGGCTTGATGGTTCCCGTTCGGCTACCGGTCCAGGACCCTCACGTCGAGGTCCGCCAGCAGGTCCGGGTTGGCGACGATGTCCATGACGGCGATGCGCCCGTTCACGATGGTGAAGGCGATCACGCTGACGAAGCGGTCCCCGTCCACCGCCGCCATGCCCACGGTCCCGTTGACCAGCACCGGCCGGCTCAGCCTGGCGAGGCGGGCGAACGAACTCGCGCCCGCCGCGACGGACGCCGCGCCGGCCGTGACACCGGCCTCGCTCCTGGCCACCACGTCCGGGTCGAGTACGTCGACCAGCGCGGCGAAGTCGCCCTCGCGCGCGGCCGAGAGGAAGGCGTCGACGACCGCCCGCTGTCGCGCCAGGTCCGCGTCCGGGGCCGGCGCCCCGCCCTGGACCCGGCGCCGGGCCCGGCTGGCGAGCTGCCGTGCCGCCGCCGGCGTACGGCCCACGAGGGGCGCGATCTCGTCGAACGGCACCCCGAACAGGTCGTGCAGCACGAACGCCAGCCGCTCGGCGGGGGCCAGGTTCTCCAGTACGACGAGCAGGGCGAGGCCCACCGAGTCGGCGAGCAGCGCCGCCTGTTCGGGGTCGGCGCCGGTCACCGGGCCGACCACCGGCTGCGGCATCCGCAGCCCGGACTCCTCCAGCGGTTCCTCGCGGCGGCTCTTGCGGGAGCGCAGCATGTCGAGGCAGACCCGGCCGACCACCGTGGTCAGCCAGCCGCCGAGGTTGCCGACCCGGGCGGTGTCGGAGCGGCTGGCCTTGAACCAGGCTTCCTGGACGGCGTCGTCGGCCTCGGCGAGCGAACCGAGCATGCGGTACGCGACGGCCCGCAGGTGGGGGCGGTGCGCCTCGAAGCGGGCGGCGAGGGAGGCCGGGTCACCGGTCTGCGCCTGTCCCCGGCTCGGCTCCGCCGCCCCGTCCACGTGTGCGCCTGCGTACGCCCGGCCGCCGTCCTCGGGCCGGTGACCCTCGGGCCGGTCGTCCTCAAACCTGCCGCTCTCGGCCCTGCCGCTCTCGGTCATCGGTCACGTCTCCTCGTCGCGGTCCGTCATCGACCTGACGGACCGGCGGCCGTGGATGTGACAGCGGATGCGACAGCGGACGTGACAACGGAGGGGAGAGCGGGCGTGCCGGCGGAGGGGAGAGCGGGCGTGCCGAGGTCGGGATCGGCGGGGTTATCCCCAGTCGCGGCCGGAGCGGCCCCGCTTGGTGTCGGAGCGCTGCTTCTTCTCGCGCAGCCTGCGTTCGTTGATCCCGCGCGGTATTCGGGTCGGCCGGCGCGGCTTGGGCGGCGGCGCGGTCGCCTCGGCGAGCAGCGCGGCCAGCCGTACGGCCGCGGCTTCGCGGTTGCGCCACTGCGAACGGTGCTCGGAGGCTCGTACGCTCACCACGCCGTCCACGAGCCGGCCGGCGAGCCGGGCGAGGGCGCGCTCCTTCCACACCGGGGGCAGCGCGTCGGTGGCGGCGAGGTCGAAGCGCAGCTCCACCTGCGAGTCACTGGTGTTGACGTGCTGCCCGCCGGGCCCGCCCGAGCGCGAGAAACGCCACATGAGCTCGGCCTCGGGCAGGGAGACGGAGCCGCGGACGACATAGGGACCGGACATGAGTCCATGGTCGCCCCCGCGCCCCGTCCAGTCACCCCGTTTTCCTCCCGGCCAGGAAAATCCGATCAGGCACGCCCGGTGCGGAAAGCCGCTCGGTAAAGAAAGTAAAGAGGGCCGGAACCTCCGGGACCCCTCTCGGCGTTCTTAGGGGTGGTTGTAGCTTCGTGCCGTACGAAGCTCATACGTACGAGCCCAGCGCGTACGCAACGAGGGAAGGGACTCCCAACAATGGCTGTAAGCCTGTCCAAGGGTGGCAACGTCTCGCTCACCAAGGAGGCTCCGGGCCTGACCGCCGTCACCGTGGGCCTCGGCTGGGACGTCCGCTCGACCACGGGCACCGACTTCGACCTGGACGCCTCGGCCATCGCGGTCAACACCCAGGGCAAGGTCTACTCGGACGCCCACTTCGTCTTCTTCAACAACAAGCAGACCCCGGACCAGACCATCGTCCACACCGGTGACAACCGGACGGGCGAGGGCGCGGGCGACGACGAGGCGATCAACGTCAACCTGGCGGGCCTCCCGGCCGACGTCGACAAGATCGTCTTCCCGGTCTCGATCTACGACGCCGAGACCCGCTCGCAGAACTTCGGCCAGGTCCGCAACGCCTACATCCGCATCGTCAACCAGGCGGGCGGCTCGGAGATCGCCCGCTACGACCTGTCCGAGGACGCGGCGACCGAGACCGCCATGGTCTTCGGCGAGCTGTACCGCAACGGCGCGGAGTGGAAGTTCCGCGCGGTCGGCCAGGGTTACGCCTCCGGCCTGTCGGGCATCGCCCAGGACTTCGGCGTGAACGTCTGATCCACCGGGTCGACGCGATCGGCCGGATCCACGGGATCGACCGGATCCACGGGATCGACCGGCCCCGCACGCGGGGTTGCTGCGAGGAGCCCCCGGCCGATGGGCCGGGGGCTCCTCGCATGTCCCGTCGCATGTCCCGTCGCATGTCCCGTCGCATGTCCCGTCGCACGTCCCGTCGCATGTCCCGTCACACGTCCGTGGCCGGGCCCCGGCGCACCCGCGCCGGTAGTTTGCCCCCGTGATCCTCGAACGCCTTCCCCTCAGCCCCGACCACGACATCCCGGCCCCCCTGCTCACCGAACTCACCGCTCTCTACGTCTCCAACCGCGACTTCTACGCACTGAGCGGTGACTTCCCCGACCCCGACGACATCCGTCCGGAACAGGTCGCGGCGGCGCTCGCCGAGGAGTTGTCCACCCCGCACGTGGAGGTGCTGACGGCACGCGGCGGCGGGCGGCTCGTCGGCGTGGTCATCACCCTCGCCCGCCACCCCGACCCGGCCGACCCCGATCCGTGGATCGGCCTGCTCCTGATCGACGCGGGCGAGCAGCGCAAGGGGTACGGGAAGCAGTTGGCGACCCTCGTGGAGGACCGCTTCCGTTCGGCGGGCCGCACCGCCGTACGCCTCGCCGTCCTCGACAACAACCTCCGGGGACTGGCCTTCTGGACCGCCCTCGGCTACGAGGTGATCGACCACCGGAAGGACCTCCGGCTCGACCGCCCGTGCACGGTCCTGCGCAAGCCGCTGTGAACGGTCCTGCGCGAGCCCTTCGTGAAGGACCCTGCGCGAGCCCTTCGTGAAGGACCCTGCGCGAGCCCTTCGTGAAGGATCCTGCGCGAGCCTTCGTGAAGGACCCTGCGCGAGCCCTTCGTGAAGGACCCTGCGCAAGCCACCTGCACAGGGGCCCGTCACCGCTCGGCCGGCTTGCCCTCCCCGTACAGCCAGTCCCGCCAGACCGGGGCCAGGTCCTTGTCCGGGGCCTGCCGCTCGACGTAGGCCGTGAAGTCGGCGGTGTCGGCGTTGCCGTGGCGGTGGGCGGCGGCCCAGCCCTTCAGGAGGGCGAAGAAGGTGTCGTCGCCCACGGTTTCGCGGACCTTGTGCAGGACCATGGCGCCGCGCTCGTACACGGGACTGTCGGAGATGTGCGCGGCGCCGGACGGCTTCGCGGGCGGGAACGCCCACCGGGCCTTGGCCTCCGGGTCGGCGGCCGGGTCGGCGGCGTAGAGGGCGTCGAAGACGGCGTCGGCCGTGTCGCCGCCGTGGTCCTCCTCCCACAGCCACTCGGCGTACGTGGCGAAGCCCTCGTTGAGCCACATGTCGCGCCAGGACTCCGGGGTGACGGAGTCGCCGTACCACTGGTGGGCCAGTTCGTGGACGAGCGTGCCGGTGTCGGGGGCGCCGGGGAAGACAGGGCGGTTCTGGGTCTCCAGGGCGTAGCCCACGTTCTCCGCCTCGGCCACGATCGCGCCGGTGGAGGAGAAGGGGTACGGGCCGAAGCGGCGCGTCTCCCACTCGACGATGTCCGGCAGCCGGGACAGCACCTCCGCGCTCGCCCCGGCCTGGCCCGGGTCGACGGCTGTGTACACCGGCAGGCCCGACTTCGTCCTCGACCGGCCGATGTCGAAGTCGCCGATCGCCACCGTCGCCAGATAGCTCGCCATCGGCTCCGCCGTGTGCCAGCGGTAGGTGGTCCGCTTCCCGTTCCCGTCCGTCGTAGTGCCGCGCAGTTCTCCGTTGGAGACGGCCCGCAGGCCCTTGGGGACGGTGACGGCAATGTCGTAAGTGGCCTTGTCGGAGGGGTGGTGGCTGCCGGGGAACCAGGCCATGGAGCCGACGGGTTCGCCGAGCGCCAGGGCGCCGTCGGCGGTCGGCAGCCAGCCCTCCTTCGCGTCGTCCTCGTCGGTGATCGTCTCCGGGGTGCCCGCGTACCGGACCACCACGCGGAAGTCGCTGCCCTCGGGGAGGTCGTCGTGCGGGCGGACGGTGAGCTCCTGGCCGGTGCGGTGGTGGTCGGCGGTGTGCCCGTCGACGGTGACGCTCTCGACCCGCAGGCCCTTCAGGTCGAGGTCGAAGGCGCCGAGGTCCTGCGTCGCGCGCGCCGAGATCACCGCCTCGCCGGTGAGGTGCCGGGTCTTCGGCTCGTAGGACAGGGTCAGCGCGTAGTGCCGGGCGTCGTAGCCGCCGTTGCCCGCCTTCGGGAAGTACGGGTCGCCCACGCCCGACGCGCCGGGTCTGCCGTGTGCCCCGCTGGTGCAGGCGGTGAGCAGCAGGGCCATGGCCAGGGCAAAAGGTACGGAGGCGGAAGATCTTGGCACGCCCGTGATCCTACGAGGGCGTGACACCATCACCTACGTGCTCGACATCGGCTACGCCCTCTCCAACCGCTTCCCCGACCCCCCGCAGACCGACTACCGCCGCGCGGACGTCCGTGCGCTGCGGCACGACCTGTTCTGCGGGGACGTCTATCTCGCCGACACCAAGGCGGACCGGGAACTGTCCACAGCCTGGGGATGGGTGCCGGTGCTCGACTTCGCGTGGGCGCTGTGCGACATCGTCGAGCAGCTGGACCGGGACCCGCTCGGCAGCCGTGCCGCCCGCCCCCAGCAGGCCGAGCTGGACTTCACCGAGTCGACCGACCGCATGCTCTTCGAGCGCCGCTTCGGCTGGGTGGACATCGAGGCCGACTGGATGCCGGGCGACGAGGAGCCGCTGACCTTCTCGCACACCGAACTGCGCCGCGAGGCCCGCGACTTCCTGCACGATCTGCTCGCCGACCTCACCGACCTGCACGAGGACCTGGCCGACAACCCGGCGATCTGGACACTCCAGGCCCGCTTCCCACGCGTCTCGTAGCACGACGTACGATCACCCGCGATCCGCGGGTCACCCACGGCCCGCGGTCGTCCGTAGCCCGCCGCCCGCTGCTTTAGGGGAACCCGTCACATGTCCGAGGCCATGTCCCTCAAGGAGCGCTCCGCCCTCAGCCAGTTGGCGCCCGGGGAACGGCTCCTGCACTACGGCATCGTCGTGCCGGCGAAGAGCGCCAAGGGCGTCAAGGCGAGCTACCACGGGCACGGGCGGCTCGGCGGAGCGCTCGGGGACCGCCTCGTGCAGAGCGTCGGTGCCGCGTCGGGCGGCGCGGGCAGCATCGCGGCCGGGCTGCCCGCCACCTCGGGCGCGCTGCTGATGCGCGTCACGGACCAGCGTGTCGGCCTGGTCCGCCATCTCGACGGCACCCCCGTCTGGGAGGTCCCGCGCGACTGGGTCGCCCGCGTCGAACGCCGCCCGCGCCTCCAGGCCATGGCCCGCTTCCGGGTCCACTACGCCGACGGCTCCTGGCTCGCCTTCCTGACCGCCCGCCGCCGCACGATCGAAGCCTTCGGCACCCACCTGGGCGTCTGACCCACCGACCCCTGAGGGACCTGCCGCGCCCTTATCCGACCACCCGCACCCCCAACTCCGCCGCGAACAGCGGTGCCAGGTCCAGGAGCTGACCCGGGCTGATCACCGCGCCGGACAGCCGGTCCGTACCGCGGGCGATGTCCAGCTCCGCCGCCGCGCGCAGGTCCACGTCGACCAGGGTCGCCGCGGTGAGGTCCGCCTGTCTCAGTACGCAGTCCACGAACTCGACGCGCTCGAGCCGGGCGCCCCCGAAGTCCGGCTCCACCAGGACGCAGCCCTCGAAGACGACGTCCTTGAGTCTGGCCGTGCGCAGGTTCAAGTAATCGATCTTGCCGCCGCGGATCATCACGCGCTCCAGCACGGCACCGTGCAACTGCGTCCCGCCCAGCCGGGCGTCCGTCAGCTCGACGTCCCGCAGGGTCGCCTCGGCGAGGTCCGTACCGACGCCTCTGATGCCTCTCAGGACGGAGTCCAGCACGCGCGCGTGGCGCAGCCGCGTCTCGTCCACCGCGCAGCCCGTCAGCGCGCAGTCCATGAAGCGCGCGCCGCCGCCGTCCTGCCCGGCGAAGTCGGCCTCCAGGAACTCGAGCCCGTCGTAGTCCCCGTCGGGCTCCAGCTCCCCGCCCCCGTGCGGAACGAGCGGAGGCAGCCGCAGCTCGGGCCGCCGCGCCCCCTTCACCGCCCCACCGCCGGCCCCCCTGCTCCCCGCGCCGGCCCTGCTCCCCGTACCGCCCTTCCTGCCCGTACCGCCCGTACCGCCCGCTCCCGCTGTCGCCCGTGCCATGTCCCCATGCTGCACCCCGCCACTGACAACAGCCCGTGACCTGCCGGTTCGCCACCCATGTCACATCCAGGCGCCGTCGATCAGTCCTAGGGACCACAGGACAGGACCAGCACCAGCACCATCGGCATCGGCATCGGCATCGGCATCGACAACGACAACGACAACGACAACGACAACGACAACAGCATCGGCAACAGAGGGGGACCCCTTCATGCACCGCATCACCGTCATCGGCGGCGGCCTCGCCGGACTCACCGCCGCCATCACCGCCGCCGAGACAGGCGCCCGCGTCACCGTGTACGAGGCCCACCACACCCTCGGCGGGCGGGCGCGCACCGCCGAGGGCCCGTACCGCACGAACGACGGTCCGCACGCCCTCTACAACGGCGGCCCCCACTGGACCTGGCTCCGGCAGCGCGACCTCATCGGCCCGCTGGCACCCCTGCCGCCCCTGGAGGCAACCCGGCTGCGGCTGCGCCACCACGGCACCCTGCGCCGCACCCCGCCGTTCGCGATGCTCAAGCTGCTGCGCCGCGGCGTCCGCCCCGCCCCCGTGGACGCCGACTTCATGACCTGGGCGACCGGGCTCGCGGGCGAAGAGGGCGCCCGGGCCGCCGCGAACTACTCCGCCGTCGCGCTCTTCCACCACGACCCCGGCGCTCTCTCCGCGGCGTTCGTGCAGGAGCGGCTGCGGCGGGCCGCCAAGCTGCCGCCGGAGGCGCACTACCCGCGCGGCGGCTGGGCGGGCGTGGTGGACCGGATGGCGGCCCGCGCGTGGAACCTCGGGGTCCGGATGGAGACCCTGTCCCGCGTCGACACCCTCCCCGAGGGCCGGGGTCCCGTCATCGTCGCCACCTCGCTGGACGCCGCCCGCCGCCTGCTCAAGGACGACTCCCTGGTGTGGCCGAGCGGCCGTACGGTCCTGGTCGACCTGGCCGTGCGGACCCGCCGCGGCGACGCGTTCGCCGTGTCCGACCTGGACGCGCCCGGCTGGATCGAGCGCTTCACCGCGCAGGACCGTACGCTCGCGCCGGCCGGGGAGCAGCTGCTCCAGGGCCAGTTCCCGATCGGGCCGGGGCAGTCGCGGGCCGACGGCGTCGCCCGCGCCGAGCAACTGCTCGACCTCGGCCTGCCCGGCTGGCGCGAACGCCTCACCTGGCGGCGGGAGTCGGTGGCCCTCGGGCGTACGGGCGCGGTCGACCTGCCCGGCACGAGCTGGCGCGACCGGCCCGCCGTCGACCGCGGCGGCGACGTCTATCTCGCCGGGGACCAGGTCGCCGCCCCCGGTGTGCTGTCGGAGGTGTCCTTCAACAGCGCGCTGGAGGCCGTCACCCTGGCCTCCAAGGTCCGCGACCGTCTTGACCTCAAGCAAGCTCGAGGTTGAAGGCTTGGGGACAGCCGGGCCGCGCCGCAACCGTGTCCCGGCCGCGCCGCAACCGTGTCCCGGCCACACCGCAACCGTCTCGCGGTCGCGCCACCGCCCCGCACGCGCCCTGAGGAGCCCGTCATGCACGCCGTCCGCCTGCACGCCTTCGGACCCGCCGAAAACCTCGTCCTCGAGAAGACCGCCGACCCCGAACCGGGGCCCGGCCAGGTCCGTATCGCCGTCGCCGCGGCGGGCGTCCACCTGCTGGACACCGCCCTGCGCGAGGGCGCGCAGGGCCCGGCTCCCGAGCCCACGCGACTGCCCACGATCCCCGGCCGCGAGGTCGCCGGCACCGTCGACTCGGCCGGCGAGGGCGTCGACCCCGGGCTGCTCGGCCGGCGCGTCGTCGTCCACCTCGGCTTCGCCCCCGGCGGCTACGCCGAACTGGCCGTCGCCGACGCCGCCCGCCTCCACGAGATCCCCGACGGCCTCGGCTTCGCGGCGGCGGTCGCCATGATCGGCACGGGCCGTACGGCGATGGGGATCGTCCAGTTCGGCGAGCTGGGACCCGGCTCCGTGGCCGTGATACCCGCAGCCGCGGGTGGTATCGGCACGCTCCTCGTGCAGTACGCGAAGCACGCGGGCGCCACCGTGATCGGCCTCGCGGGCGGCCCCGAGAAGACGGCCCGGGTCCGTGCGAACGGCGCCGACCTGACCCTGGACTACACGCGGGAGGACTGGCCGGAGCGGACCCGCGACCACCTCGGCGGCCGGGGCGCCACGGTCGTCTACGACGGCGTGGGCGGCGCGGTCGCGCGCGAGACCGTCGCGCTGCTGGCGCCCGGCGGCCGGCACATCGTCTTCGGCTGGTCCGCCGAGGGGATCCGCGACGGCGGACCGTACCTGGTCGAGGGGGTCTCGGAGCGGGTCCTCGGTCCGGTGATGCTGGGCCGGGCGGGCGGCCCCGACCCCCTGCGCACCCTGGAGACGCGCGCCCTCGCCGAGGCCGCCGCCGGCCGCCTCACCCCGGCCGTGCAGCTCTTCCCGCTCGCCGAGGCGGCCGCCGCGCACCGCGCCCTGGAAACCCGCCGCACCGTGGGCAAGGTCGTCCTGGAGCCGTAGCCCTGCCCCTGGCCCTGGCCGTTTCCCCGGAACCCGGAACAACGGAGCCCGTCAGCAGAACAGATCCCTCAGAACGACGGATTCCGAAGGAGACACCGTCGTCCCCCAGGGGCTAACGTCCCGCGCATGAGCAGCGAGGACAGGGGTGCGGGCGGCGTCCCGCACGCGGGTGGCACGGTCAACGGCGGGATCTCCTTCTGGTACGCGCAGGACGGCCGGCCCGCCCCGCGCGAGCCGCTGGCCGGTGACGCGGCGGCCGACGTCGTCATCGTCGGCGGCGGTTACACGGGCCTGTGGACCGCGTACTACCTCAAGAAGGCCGCCCCCTTCCTGCGCATCACCGTCCTGGAGCAGAAGTTCTGCGGCTACGGCGCCTCGGGGCGCAACGGCGGCTGGCTCTACAACGGGGTCGCGGGCCGCGACCGGTACGCGCGGCTGCACGGCCACGACGCGGCCGTACGGCTCCAGCGGGCGATGAACGACACGGTCGGCGAGGTCGTCAGGGTGGCCGCCGAGGAGGGCGTCGAGGCGGACATCCACCGGGGCGGCGTCCTCGAAGTGGCGTACACCCCGGCCCAGTTGACCCGCCTGAAGTCCTTCCACGAGACGGAACTGTCGTACGGGGAGAAGGACCGCGAGCTGTACGGCGCCCGGGAGACCGCCGAGCGGATCCGGGTCGCGGACGCCGTCGGCTCCACCTGGACCCCGCACGGCGCGCGCCTGCACCCCGTCAAGCTGGTCAAGGGCCTCGCCGCCGCCGTCGAGGCGCTGGGCGTCACGATCCACGAGGGGACGCCCGTCACCGAGATCCGCCCCAAGCACGCGGTCACCCCGTACGGCACGGTCCGCGCCCCGTACGTGCTGCGCTGCACGGAGGGCTTCACCGCCTCCCTGAAGGGCCAGAAGCGCACGTGGCTCCCGATGAACTCCTCGATGATCGCGACGGCTCCGCTGACCGCCTCGCAATGGGAGTCCATCGGCTGGGAGGGCCGCGAGACGCTCGGCGACATGGCGCACGCGTACATGTACGCCCAGCGCACCGCCGACGACCGCATCGCGCTCGGCGGCCGGGGCGTCCCGTATCGCTTCGGCTCGCGCACCGACAACGACGGCCGTACCGGACCCGCCACCGTCGAGGCGCTGTACGAGATCCTGATCCGCTTCTTCCCGTCCCTCACCGGCGTGCGCGTGGACCACGCCTGGTCGGGCGTGCTCGGCGTGCCGCGCGACTGGTGCGCCACGGTCACCCTGGACCGCTCCACGGGCCTCGGCTGGGCGGGCGGCTACGTCGGCTCGGGCGTCGCCACGGCCAACCTCGCCGCCCGCACCCTGCGCGACCTGGTCCAGCAGGACTCGGGCCAGTCGGGCCCCACCGAGCTGACCGCCCTGCCCTGGACCGGCCACCGCGTCCGCAAGTGGGAACCGGAACCCCTCCGCTGGCTGGGCGTCCACGGCATGTACGCCACCTACCGAGCCGCCGACCGCCGCGAACTGACCGCCCCCACCGCGACGTCCTCCCGCCTGGCCCGCCTGGCGGACCGGGTGGCGGGCCGCCACTGAGCCGCGCCCATGAAGAAGCCCAGGCCATGCGGCGCACGACCTGGGCTTGCCGGAGCCCCCTGTCGGATTCGAACCGACGACCTTCGCTTTACAAGAGCGGCGCTCTGACCAGCTGAGCTAAGGAGGCCTGCGCGTGCGTGCACCAGTGGACGGGCCCCGGTGCGCGGGTACGCGCCCGTGCAGTGTACCCACGTCACATGGGGTGCCTGTCGAAAATTATCTCGAACTTCATCGGCGCCGGAGTACTGACAGATCCGGTGAACGCCAGGTAGCGTCCTGACCCAGTTCACCCGTGTGGACTACACCACTAGCGCCACCAGGGATCTCTCCCCGGTGGAACACCACCTTTACAACGGATCGTCCGGCACGTTCCTGCCGGTGAAGGGGGCCCATCACCATGGCCACTGTCTCGTTCGACAAGGCGACCCGGATCTACCCGGGTTCCGAGAAGCCCGCCGTCGACGGCCTGGACATCGAGATCGAGGACGGCGAGTTCCTCGTCCTCGTCGGTCCGTCCGGCTGCGGCAAGTCCACCTCGCTCCGCATGCTCGCGGGGCTCGAGGACGTCAACGGCGGCGCCATCCGCATCGGCGACCGCGACGTCACGCACCTGCCGCCCAAGGACCGGGACATCGCCATGGTGTTCCAGAACTACGCGCTCTACCCGCACATGACCGTCGCCGACAACATGGGCTTCGCCCTGAAGATCGCCGGCGTCAACAAGGCCGAGATCCGCCAGAAGGTCGAGGACGCGGCGAAGATCCTGGACCTCACCGAGTACCTCGGCCGCAAGCCGAAGGCGCTCTCCGGCGGTCAGCGCCAGCGTGTCGCCATGGGCCGCGCCATCGTGCGCGAGCCGCAGGTCTTCCTCATGGACGAGCCGCTGTCGAACCTCGACGCCAAGCTCCGCGTCTCCACCCGTACGCAGATCGCCTCGCTCCAGCGCCGCCTGGGCATCACCACCGTCTACGTCACCCACGACCAGGTCGAGGCCATGACGATGGGCGACCGGGTCGCCGTGCTCAAGGACGGTCTGCTCCAGCAGGTCGACTCGCCGCGCAACATGTACGACCGCCCGGCCAACCTCTTCGTCGCCGGCTTCATCGGCTCCCCGGCGATGAACCTGGTCGAGGTCCCGATCACCGACGGCGGCGTGAAGTTCGGCAACTCCGTCGTGCCGGTCAACCGCGAGGCCCTCAAGGCCGCCGCCGACAAGGGCGACCGCACCGTCACGGTCGGCGTCCGGCCCGAGCACTTCGACATCGTCGAGCAGGGCGGCGCCGCCGCCAAGACCCTCTCCAAGGAGAGCGAGGACGCCCCGGCCGGTCTCGCCGTCTCGGTGAACGTCGTCGAGGAGCTCGGCGCCGACGGCTACGTCTACGGCTCCGCCAAGGTCGGCGACGAGCACAAGGACCTCGTCGTCCGGGTCAACGGCCGCGCGGTCCCGGAGAAGGGCGCCACGCTGCACGTCGTCCCGCGTCCGGGCGAGACCCACGTGTTCTCCACCTCCACGGGCGAGCGCCTCACCGACTGAGGCTGCCGGGAGGCCCTGAGGGAGGGGCCGGGAAAACCCCGTAAAACCCCGGAGAACCCCCGGGAAAGCCCCTCCTCACCCGCACGCGGGTGATTTCACCCAAGTTGACGAAAGAGGCCCCGCAGCCTGCTGCGGGGCCTCTTTCGTTGTCGACAAATACCCCGGCACACCGGTCATTTCGAGCGATGTACGTCAACCCGGCGCCGCGTATCCGCCGCTTTCCCGTCCCTCGAACCGGTGACTAAATGTCGCCAAATCATCACCCCGCGCTACTCTCACTCGCGTGAAGCACTCCACCACTAACCAACGGACCCGGCGTGGCCGTGGCCCCGCTCGCCGGATCGGCCGCACCCTCGCCCTCGTTCTGCCTGTCGTCCTGGTGCTCTCCGGGACCCTCGCGGTCACCCGAGTCAACTGGTCGGGGAATTCCTCGGACTCGGTGCTCACCGCATCCTCGACCGACGTCTCCAAGCGTCGCTCCGTCCGCACCGCGCAGGACGTCCTGCGCGACAGACTCCTCATGGAACTCCAGGAGAAGGATCCTGGCGTCGCGCTCACCCACCTCCAGCAGGCGGTGAACGGCCGTCCCTCGCTGGCCCGGCACTGCGTCTCCATCGCCCGCGCGCTCGGCCGCGCGGCCGTCCGTGTCTACGGCCCGACGCGCGCCCAGTCCTTCGCCCGGCCGGTCTGCGACACCTCTTTCGCCTCGGGGGTCTCCGCCGGCCTCGCGGCCCAGCACGGCTGAGCCCGCCGGCACCGTCCCCCGACCGCCGTCTCCGAGCCGCCGGTCACGGAACGGTTGCCGGCCACCGACCCCGGACGGGGCGCCACGTACAGTTCGGGCATGACCGATCCGAACGCCGCGTCGCGCCCCGTTCAAGCCGTTGTCCTGGCCGGAGGTCAGGGCTCCCGACTGCGGCCGTACACCGACGACCGGCCCAAGCCGATGGTGGAGATCCCGGGGACCGGGACGCCGATCATCGGGCATCAGCTCGGCTGGCTCGCCGAGGAGGGCGTCACCGACGTCGTCGTGAGCTGCGGCCATCTCGCCGAGGTCCTCCAGGACTGGCTGGACAGCGCGGACCTGCCGGTCAGCGTGAAGACGGTCGTCGAGCCCGAGCCCCTCGGCCGCGGCGGCGGTCTCAAGTACGCCGCCGCCCACCTCCCCCACCCGGACAGGCCCTGGTACGCGACGAACGGCGACATCTGGACCCGTTTCTCGCTGCGCGACATGGCGGACTTCCACACCGAGCGCGACGCCGCGGCGACCCTGGCGCTGGCCCGGCCCCGTATCCCCTGGGGCGCCGTCGAGACGGACGGCTTCGGCCACATCACGGACTTCATCGAGGCCCCGCCGACCACCACCGAGGTCAACGCGGGCGTCTACGTCTTCTCCGCCGAGTTCACCGGGCTGCTGCCCGAGCGCGGCGACCACGAGCGCACCACGTTCCCGCGGCTGGCCCGCGAGCGCCGGCTGTTCGGCTTCCCGATCCCGCAGGGCGCGTACTGGCGCGCCATCGACACCGCGAAGGACCTGACGGAAGCGGCCAAGGAACTCGCCGCACTGGGCCGCTGACCGACCGCCGGACGGCTGAGCACGCCACTGAGCACGCCGCTGAGGGCCCCGCACACCTGATCCGGTGCGTGAGGCCCTCAGCCGTCCCGCCCGTACGGTCCTGTGCCGTACGGTCCTTCGCCGTCTCGCCCGTACGGTCCTCCCGTACGGGCGCCGGGAGTTGTCAGCCCAGCAGGCCGCCCACCAACCGGTCGGAGCCGCCTGAGCCGCCCGAGCCGCCGGAACCGCTGCCGCCGGACGAACCGTCCGAGCCGCTGCCGCCGGAGGCGGTGCCGCCCGAGGACGGGCCCGAGCTGGTGCTCGGCGCCTGCTGCTCGACCGGTGCCGACTGCTGGGGCGGCACCTGGCCCGTGCCCTGCGTCTGGCTGGGCGCGCTGCCCTGCGTACTGCCCGACTCGCGGGCCGCGCCCGGTGTCGTGGCCGCGTCCGACGGGGACGAGGAGCTGCCCCGGGTGGGCGCCTGGGACTCGGACGGGTCGGCGCGGTGCTCGCCCTTGCCGGGCTCCTCGGGCAGCGGCGAACCCGGCAGCTCGTTGCGCGGCGCCTCACCCGGGCCCGGTACGACGACCCGGTCCGCGTCGCGGACGGCGCCGCCCAGGACGGAGCCGATCAGCAGGGTGAGCCCGACGGCGACGGTCGTGACGAGCGCGCCCCGGCGCAGCACCCGGCGGCGCAGCCGCCAGATGTCGGCGCGCGGTCCGAGCCTGCGCCAGGCCTCGCCCGCGAGGCGTCCGTCGACGGAGTAGACGGGGGCGCCCGCGATGATCAGCGGGGACCAGGCGGCCAGGTAGATGATGTCGGGCGCGTCGTACACCGGCACCGACTTCCAGCTCACGGTGACCAGGAGCGCGGCCGACAGACCGGCACCGACGACCGCCGCGACCCGCTGCCAGAGCCCGAGCACCGTGAGCACGCCCACGATGACCTGGAGGAAGGCGATGACGAGCCCGGCGCCGACGGGGTGCTGGAGCGCGAACTGCCGCAGCGGCTCGGCGACTTCCCAGGGGTGCAGGGTGTTGAGCCACTTGACCATGGAGCCGCGCTCGCCGCCGTCGAAGTAGACGGGGTCGCAGAGCTTGCCCATGCCGGCGTAGACGGAGATGAAGCCGAGGAAGACGCGCATGGGGAGGAGGACCACCCCGAGGTTCATCCGGCGGCCCGGATAGTACGCGTGCCGGACCGGGTCGGCGCCGTGCCGCTTGGCGGGCGCCGCGCCCTCGTCGCCGTCGTAACCGGTCCGGTCGTGACCGATGTCGTCGTACCCGGCCTCGTCGTAGCCCGGCTCGTCGTAGCCCGGCTCGTCGTAACCCGGCTCGTCGTACCCGGTGCCGCCGTAGCCGGTGCCGTCGAACGTGCCGTCGCCGAGGCCGCCGTCCGTGAAGTGCGTGCCGGCGTAGCCCGGTTCCTCGTACGCGGAGCCCACCGTGCGCATGTGCGGCAGCAGTCGGGTCTCGCCCGAGCCGGCGGTGCGCTGGCTGCCGACGACCGGCTGCTCGATGGTCTCGGCGGTCAAGTCGGCCGCGTAGCCACCCGGTTCGCCGCTCTCGACGCGCGGGATGACCTGGGTGGAGCCGGCGTCGCCGTGGCCCACGCTCGTGTTCCGCACGGCCTGGAGCAGCCGGCTGGCGCCCGTGTCGTCGGGCGCGGACCGCCCGCTCCAGACGACGGGTGCCCGGCGGCGCCCGCCCGCGGGCGCCGCGCCGGTGTCCGCCCGGCCCGCCGTGCCGACGACGGGCCTGCGCGCGGTGCCGTCCGCAGGGCTCAAGTACGGGGCGACGCGCGGCGACTGGGCCCGGGGCGAGGCTCCGAGCTGCACGCGGAAGCTCGCGTGATTGACGATGATCTGCGCCGGATCGCTCGGCACCTTCACCATGCTCAGCGCGGGAGCGTCGTCGAAGCCCGACGAGCGGTCCCCCGTGGGTGTGCGGGGTGTTCTGGTGTCCACACTCATCTAACCGAGTGACGTGTGTTTAGGACACTGCTTTGACCGCGCCGATCTGTCCGGACCGCGTCAACATCAACCCGATCATCCGGCTCGTCCCGTCGGGACGGCTTTCGCCGCCCCCAAAACTGCGAATTCTCAGGCGCGCCTGCGGGCCGCCTCGTAGAGGACGACGCCCGCCGCGACACCGGCGTTCAGCGACTCCGCGCCGCCGGGCATCGGGATGCGCACCCGGAAGTCGCAGGTCTCGCCGACGAGCCGGGACAGGCCCTTGCCCTCGCTGCCGACGACGATGACGACCGGGCCCTCCAGGGCCTCCAGCTCGCCGATCTCGTGCTCGCCGTCCGCGGCGAGCCCGACCACGGCGATCCCGGCCTTCTTGTACGCCTCCAGGGCGCGCGTCAGATTCGTGGCGCGCGCGACGGGCGTACGCGCCGCGGTGCCGGCCGAGGTCTTCCAGGCACCGGCGGTCATCCCGGCCGCGCGCCGCTCGGGCACGACGACGCCGTGGCCGCCGAAGGCGGAGACGGACCGGACGACGGCACCAAGGTTGCGCGGGTCGGTCACCCCGTCGAGGGCGACGATCAGCGGGTCCTGGCCCTCGTCGTACGCGGCGGCGGCGAGGTCCTCGGGGTGCGCGTACTCGTACGGCGGGACCTGGAGGACCAGGCCCTGGTGGTTGAGCCCGTTGGTCATCCGGTCGAGCTCGGGGCGGGGGGCCTCCATGAGGTGGATGCCGCCGCGCTCCCCAGCGAGCTGAAGCGCCTCGCGCACCCGCTCGTCGTTGTCGATGAACTGCTGCACGTACAGCGTCGTCGCGGGCACGCCCTCGCGCAGCGCCTCGACCACGGGGTTGCGCCCGACGACCATCTCGGACGTGCCCTTGCCGCCGCGTCCGCGGGGCGCGGGCCTGCGCGTGGCCGTCTGCTTGGCCTTGGCGGTGGCGATGCGGTTCTTCTTGTGGCCCTTGCGCATCTCGGCGGGCGGGGTGGGGCCCTTGCCCTCCAGGCCCCGGCGTCGCTGGCCGCCACTGCCGACCTGCGCGCCCTTCTTGCCGGACATGCGGCGGTTGTTAGCGGCCATGACCTACCTGTCTCTGCTCGTCGAAAGGCTCAAGGAAGAGCCCCAAGCGTACGTCTGTGTTCACGAGTGCGTGTTTACGAGTGTGCCGCCCGGAGGCCCGGGCGGCACATCCGCGGATGGACCGGATGGATCGCTAGCGCGGTCCGAGCGTCCAGCGCGGTCCCTGCGGGCTGTCCTCGATGACGAGGCCCGACTGGTTGAGCTGGTCGCGGATGGCGTCGGCGGTCGCCCAGTCCTTGCGGGAACGGGCGGCCTCGCGCTGCTGGAGCACCAGGCTGACGAGGGTGTCGACGACACCGTGCAGGTCCTCGCCGCGGCTCTCCTCGCCCGCCCAGTGCGCGTCGAGCGGGTCGAGGCCGAGGACGCCGAGCATGGCGCGTACCTCGGCGAGCCGGGCGACGGCCGCCTCCTTGTCGTCGGCGGCGAGCGCGGAGTTGCCCTGCCGGACGGTGGTGTGCACGACGGCGAGCGCCTGCGGCACGCCCATGTCGTCGTCCATCGCCTCGGCGAACGCGGGCGGCACCTCGGCGGCGGGCTCGACAGCGCCCCCCGCCTTCTCCACCACCCGCTGCACGAACCCCTCGATGCGCGCGAACGCCGACTCGGCGTCGCGCAGGGCCTCCACGCTGTACTCGATCATCGAGCGGTAGTGCGGGCTGCCGAGGTAGTACCGGAGCACGATCGGGCGCCAGTGCTTGACCATCTCGCTGACGAGCACCGAGTTCTTCAGCGACTTCGACATCTTCTCGCCCTTCATGGTGACCCAGGCGTTGTGCACCCAGTACCGGGCGAAGTCGTCGCCGAAGGCCTTGGCCTGGGCGATCTCGTTGTCGTGGTGCGGGAAGATCAGGTCGATGCCGCCGCCGTGGATGTCGAAGGCGGTCCCCAGGTATTTGTGCGCCATCGCCGAGCACTCCAGGTGCCAGCCCGGACGCCCCCGGCCCCACGGCGTCTCCCAGCTCGGCTCGCCGGGCTTGGCGGCCTTCCACATCGCGAAGTCGCGCGGGTCCCGCTTGCCCGTCTCGCCCTCGCCGGACGGCTGGAGCAGGTTGTCCAGCTCCTGGTTGGACAGCTCCAGATAGCCCGGGAAGGAGCGCACGTCGAAGTAGACGTTGCCCTCGGCCTCGTAGGCGTGGCCGCGCTCGATGAGCCCGCGCATCATCTCGACCATCTCGGTGATGTGCCCGGTGGCCCGCGGCTCGTACGTGGGCGGCAGGCAGCCGAGCACGTCGTAGCCGTCGTTGAAGGCGCGCTCGTTCGCGTACCCGATCGCCCACCAAGGGCGGCCCTGCTCGGCCGACTTGGCGATGATCTTGTCGTCGATGTCCGTCACGTTCCGGACGAACGTCACGTCGTAGCCGCGGTAGGCGAACCACCGGCGCATGATGTCGAAGTTCAGGCCCGACCTGATGTGCCCGATGTGGGGTGCGGCCTGCACGGTGGCGCCACACAGGTAGATCGAGACGCAACCCGGCACGAGCGGGGTGAAGTCACGGATCTGCCGGGCGCTGGTGTCGTACAGGCGAATAGTCACCACTCCAGGGTAGTGGGCCCTGGCCAGTGCCCCGCGCCCCTTCTCCCGCAAGGAGCGCGTATTCGTGACATACGGCGCCCGCGGACGGTCCCGGCGGACGTCCGGCGGCGGGCGGACCGGCCGGATCCGGACAGAACGCCCGCCGCGGGCCCGGACCTCTCAGCCGGTCCTGGCCACCAGCGCCGTCGCGACCGCCATCAGGCCCTCGTCGCGGCCGGGGAAACCCAGTCCGTCGGTGGTGGCCCCGGAGACCGAGACGGGCGCCCCGGCCGCCTCGGAGAGGATCTTCTGCGCCTCGTCCCGGCGCTTGCCGATCTTCGGCCGGGGACCGATCACCTGGACCGCCACGTTGCCGATGGTGAAACCGGCCTCGCGGACGATCCGGGCGGCCTCCGTCAGCAGGACGGCGCCCGGGGCGCCCGACCACTCGGGGCGCCCGGTGCCGAAGTGCGCGCCGAGATCGCCGAGGCCCGCCGCGGAGAACAGCGCGTTGCACGCGGCGTGCGCCACGACGTCCGCGTCGGAGTGCCCGGCGAGACCGGGCCCCTCGCCCTCCCAGAGCAGCCCCGCGCACCACAGCTCGCGGCCCTCCTCGAAGGCGTGGATGTCGGTCCCGATGCCGACCAGCGGCAGCACCGGCATCACGGCCGGCTGCCCGGAAGCCGTCACCGCGGGCTGCTCAGAAGCCATCGTTCAGCCTCCTGCGCGCGAGAACCGCCTCGGCGAGCACGAGGTCCAGCGGGCGCGTCACCTTGAACGCCTCCTCGTGGCCCGGCACCACCACGACCTGGAGCCCGAGCTGCTCGACCAGGCCGGCGTCGTCGGTGACGTCGCCGGTGACCGTCTCGTGGGCGCGCACCAGGGTCGCGCGGTCGAAGCCCTGCGGGGTCTGGACGGCGCGCAGCCGGGCCCGCTCGGGGGTGGCGACGACCGGCTCGGGCGTCCCGTCGGTGCGCGGGTCGACCTGCTTGACGGTGTCGGAGAGGGGGAGCGCAGGCACCACGGCGGGCGCGCCGTCCCGTACCGCCTCGATGACCGCGTCGACGGTGTCGACCGGCACCAGCGGCCGGGCGGCGTCGTGCACCAGCACGGTGTCGATGCCGGGCGGCAGCGCGTCGAGTCCGTACCTGACCGACTCCTGGCGGCTCTCGCCGCCGGGAACGACCAGGAAGTCCGTCCGGTCGGGCAGCGCGTGCGCGTCGAGCAGCGTCTTGACCTCGGGCGCGCCGTCGGGCGGCGCCACGACGACCACGAGGGAGACGGCGCGGGACGCGGCCATCGCGCGCACGGCGTGGATCAGCATCGGCGTGCCGTTGAGCGTGCGGAGCGCCTTCGGGGCGCCCGGGCCGAGGCGCACACCGCGTCCGGCGGCCGGAATCACGGCGGCGGTACGCGGCTCCGCGGGCGAGGGGCGCGATTCGTCAGTCATCGGTTCCTGTCAGGGTCAGGTGGGACGGCGGAGGCCATGTCACCACACCGGGGCGGCCGTCCGGCCCGGCGGGCGGGCCCGCGGAGCCGACCGGGAGGCGCCGGTTTGGCGTCGGGGGCGAGGTGGGTATGGCCTGGGGGTGCCCCTCGCTCCTGGCGTTCGGGGGGAAGTGCCGGGCGCGACGCCTTGACCGGACCCTTCCGTGACATCCGGTCGAGTCTGCTGCCCGGGCCCGGCACTCATCGCAGTACTGGCAGGACATGCAGGACTCGCGTGACGTACGGCACAACATGCGGAACATGCGAGGCACCCGGTCCGGCTTTCCGGACACGGACATGCCGCAGCGCCCGGCGACAGCAATTGCGTCATCGGGCACCGCGGCATTTCGTTGCGCCTAGCGCCGGCGGGCTGCCTGAGCTTCCCGCGTCAGGACGCGAGGACCTCGTCGAGCAGGGCCTCGGCCTTGTCCTCGTTCGTGTTCTCCGCGAGGGCCAGCTCGCTCACCAGGATCTGCCGGGCCTTGGCGAGCATTCGCTTCTCACCTGCGGAGAGTCCACGCTCGCGCTCCCGGCGCCACAGGTCGCGCACGACTTCCGCGACCTTGATGACGTCGCCGGAGGCGAGCTTCTCCAGGTTTGCCTTGTAGCGACGCGACCAGTTCGTGGGCTCCTCGGCGTACGGCGCGCGCAGCACCTCGAAGACCCGGTCCAGCCCGTCCTGACCGACCACATCACGCACGCCGACGAACTCCGCATTGTCCGCTGGCACACGCACCGTCAGGTCGCCCTGAGCGACCTTCAGCACCAAGTAGGTCTTGTCCACGCCTTTGATCTGGCGAGTTTCGATGGCCTCGATCAGCGCGGCCCCGTGATGGGGATAGACCACGGTGTCGCCAACCTTGAACGTCATGTGACAGGTACCCCTTCCGTGGCTATCCAGGGTAACACGGATACGGCGTCTTCTGAATGGCGTTTTCGCAGGTCAGGGCATATCTCGGGGCTTGACAACAACAACAGGAACGTGCTTCGGCCGCCGAGCGGAAGACGGTATTCGCAGGTGGGAGCGGCTGTTCAGGGCAAGTGAAACGCGCACGCTACACCCGCCGGAACCCTCCGAGCAGCATCCGAACGTCCTATTTTGTCCGGGTCCAAGAGAGCGACTTCCGCTACTCCGTTCGGAGGCCGGAGTCGGGTACGAGACGAATCCGGAATTGATCACGGCGGCCGGTGATCAATTCCCCGGACGGCTCCGCATTCCCTCCGGACCCTTACTGATCCTTACCGGAAAATCCTCCGGGCGGACGGCCGCCGTTCTTATCCGAATGCCGGACCGGTGCCGCGTCGGAGTACCTCGGAGTCTGCTGCGGGAAGCGACGCCGGAACAGGGCGCGCGGGCGGCGCACGGGAGCCCTGCCGGTGCGTCGTGCGGGCCCGGGGTGGATGCCGCGCGGGCTGGGGGCGGACGCCGCCGTGCGTCGTACGGACCCGTGGTGGGACGCCTCCGTGCATCGTACGGACCCGTGGTGGATGCCTCCGTGCCTCGTACGGGCCGTCGCGAGTGCCGTCGGCCGTGCGTCGCGGGCCGTCGTGCGTGCCGCCGGTGGAGCGAAGTCGCGGGCTCGGGAGGGTCGGGTGCGGCGTCGCGGGAACGGCTCGGTAACCTAAGCCCGCTGACAGACACTTAGGGCGGCTTTACAGCCGTACGGCCGCTCGCCCCCCGTATCGCCCACGTTCAAGGAGTTGCCGCCGCCGTGAGCAGCAGCCTTCGACGCGGCGCTCTCGCCGCCGCCGCCATCGCGTTCTCGATCGCCTCGCTCGCCGCGTGCGGCGCCGGAAGCAACGCCCAGACCCTGGAGATCAAGCCGGACAACGCGGCTACCACGGTCGGCGACATCAAGGTGCAGAACGCCCTGGTCATCACCCAGCCCAACGCCGAGACGGGCGGTCCGGCCGCCGTCGCCGCGACGCTCTTCAACAACGGGACCAAGGCGCAGACCCTGGACTCGATCACCGTCGAGGGCCAGACCGCCGAGATCAAGCCCGCCAAGGGCTCCGGCAAGGTGAGCATCCCGGCCGGCGGCTACGTCACCGTCGGCGGCAAGGACAACGCCTCCGCGGTCCTGTCCAGCGGCGACGTCGTCAAGGACGGCAACGCGCAGAAGGTCACCTTCGACTTCAGCAAGACCGGCGCCGTGTCCCTGCGGGCGTTCGTGGTGCCGGCCGAGCACCAGTTCACCGACTGGGGTCCGAGCGACATCCCCGAGGCCCCGGGCGCCTCCGCCTCGCCCTCCGAGTCGGAGGGCACCGGATCCGCGAGCGGCAAGCCGTCGGCCGGTTCCTCGCCGTCGGGCGAGGCGTCGGGCGAGGCGTCCGGCGAAGACGCCGACGAGTCTTCGGACACGCCGTCGGACACCGCGGGCTCGGCCTCGGCCTCGGACAACGCTTCCGGGCACTGAGGGCCTGAACACGCGGTCGCTGAGGGCCTGAACACGCGGTCGCTCAAGGCCTGAACACGGCTGAAGGGCGGGACCCCGCACGGGGTCCCGCCCTTCGTCGTACCAGAGCGGCCCGGAGCGGCCGACGGAGGCCGCGGCCGGTCTACGGCTCGAACTTGTAGCCGAGGCCGCGGACCGTCACCAGGTAGCGCGGCGCGCCCGGGTCGGGCTCGATCTTGGCGCGCAGGCGCTTGACGTGGACGTCGAGGGTCTTTGTGTCACCGACGTAGTCGGCGCCCCAGACCCGGTCGATGAGCTGCATCCGGGTCAGCACCCGGCCGGCGTTGCGCAGCAGCATCTCCAGCAGGTCGAACTCCTTGAGCGGGAGGTCGACCTTGGAGCCGGAGACGGTCACGACGTGCCGGTCCACGTCCATGCGGACCGGACCCGCCTCCAGGGCGGCCGGGGTGACCTCCTCGGGCTCCCCGCGGCGGCGCAGGACGGCCCGGATCCGGGCGACCAGCTCGCGCGAGGAGAAGGGCTTGGTCACGTAGTCGTCGGCCCCTATCTCCAGGCCGACGACCTTGTCGATCTCGCTGTCCTTGGCGGTGACCATGATCACCGGGACGTTGGACCGGCCGCGGAGCTGGCGGCAGACCTCGGTGCCCGGCAGGCCGGGCAGCATCAGGTCGAGAAGGACGAGGTCGGCTCCGTTGCGCTCGAACTCGTCGAGACCGTCGGGCCCTGTGGTCGCGATGGCGACCTCGAAGCCCTCCTTGCGGAGCATGTACGACAGGGCGTCGGAGAAGGACTCCTCGTCCTCGACGACGAGCACTCGGGTCACGGAAGGACCTCCGGGGCAGGAAGCGGTTCGTACGGGGATGTGACGGTGGTCGTCCCGTCGGGCTGCGCGGCCTCGTCTTCTTCGTCGAGTCCAGGCATGTGATGGCTCACGCGGTCGCGGGCCGCACCCGCCTCCGGCAGCCGCAGGGTGAAGGTGGAGCCCTGTCCCTCCGAGCTCCACACCGTGACCTCCCCGCCGTGCGAGGCGGCCACGTGCTTGACGATCGCGAGGCCAAGGCCAGTGCCTCCGGTGGCACGGGAACGGGCCGGGTCCACGCGGTAGAAGCGCTCGAAGACGCGCTCCTTGTCCTTGTCCGAGATGCCGATGCCCTGGTCGGTCACGGCGATCTCGATGAGGTCTCCGCCGGGCGCGGCGACCCGGCGCGCGGCTATGCCGACCCGGGTGCGGGCGGGCGAGTAGTTGACGGCGTTCTCCACCAGGTTGCCCAGGGCGGCGGCGAGCTGGCCGCGGTTGCCCCACAGGTGCAGTTCGGCGGTGCCGCCCGCCGCCATGGTGATCTGCTTGGTGCCGGCCTGGTGGCGGCAGCGGTCGATCGCCTCGGCGACGAGTTCGTCGACGCGCACCGGCTCGGCGTCCTCCAGCGGGTCGTCGTTCTGCACCCGGGAGAGGTCGATGAGCTCCTGCACCAGGTTGGTCAGGCGGGTGGCCTCTATCTGCATCCGCCCGGCGAAGCGCTCCACGGCCTCCGGGTCGTCCGAGGCGTCCATGACCGCCTCGGAGAGCAGGGACAGGGCGCCGACGGGCGTCTTGAGCTCGTGGCTGACATTCGCCACGAAGTCGCGCCGTACGGCTTCGATCCGGCGGGCCTCCGTGAGGTCCTCGACCAGGAGCAGCACCAGGCGCGAGCCCAGGGGCGCGACCCGCGCCGATACGGCGAGACCCTCCCCGCGGCCCGTGCCGCGGCGCGGCAGGTCCAGCTCGACCTGGCGTATCTCGCCGTCGCGGCGGGTGTCCCGGGCCATCTGGAGCATCGGCTCCACGGCCAGCTTCCCGCCCCTGACCAGGCCGAGCGCGTACGCCGCGGAGCTGGCCTTGACGACGGCGTCCGCCTCGTCGAGCACGACGGCGGAGGACCGGAGCACGGAGAGCACCGTGTCGACGCCCGGCGGAAGCACCGGGTCCGTGTGCAGGGAAGTCCTGGTCGGCCGTTTCTGGTCGCGCTCGCTCCAGCGGAACGCCAGCATGGCGATGACGCCGGTGAGTACTCCGGCGATCGCTGCCGCTGCGGCGACCGCCGCGTTCACGTCCATGCGTCAAGGTTAGGCACGTCGTAACGCCTGGCCACAGCCATCGCGGGGAGAGCACCGTCACTCGTCGCCCAGAGTTCACCTGGGAGCCAGTAATGGTTCATTTGAGCGGGCGGAAACGGACGCGTACAGGCCAGAACGTGGGAGCGTGGGGTTCCAGGACCTGTCTCAGAACCTGCCTGTCCGGCAGCCAGGACCCGGCCCCCGGACCCCCGACCAGACGTACGTAAGAGAGGGACACCCTGATGCGGGACGCGTACCACGAGGAACTTGACTCGATCGGCGACAGCCTCGTCGACATGGCGCGGCTCGTCGGGTCGGCGATCGGACGCGCCACGACGGCCATCCTCGACTCCGACCTGAAGCTGGCCGAGTCCGTGATCGCGGCGGACGAGAAGGTCGACGACCTTCAGCACGAGCTGGAGGCGCGGGCGATAACCCTGCTGGCCCGCCAGCAGCCGGTGGCCACCGATCTGCGGATCGTGGTGACGTCGCTGCGCATGTCCGCCGACCTGGAGCGCTCCGGCGACCTGGCGCAGCACGTCGCCAAGCTGGCCCGGCTGCGCTTCCCCGAGCGGGCCATCCCGCACGACCTGCACGCCACCATCCTGGAGATGGGCCAGCTCGCCCAGCGCCTGATGGCCAAGGCCGCCGAGGTCATCATCACCAAGGACGTCGACCTCGCCCTCCAGCTGGAGCAGGACGACGACGAGATGGACCTGTTGCACCGCACCCTGTTCCAGCACCTGCTGGACGACAAGTGGAAGCACGGCATCGAGACGGCGGTGGACGTCACCCTGCTCGGCCGCTACTACGAGCGCTTCGCCGACCACGCGGTCTCGGTCGCCAAGCGGGTGGTGTACCTGGTGACCGGCGAGCACGCGGACGAGATCCAGCCGGACATCCAGCCGGTCACGGAGGTGGAGGGGGCCTGACGGCCGGGCGGGCTCGCACGGCTGTGGCACGGGTGGACCGCAGAGCCTGGCGTGGCTCCCGCGCCGGGCCCCTACGGCTCCGCGGCGGGCCGGAAAGCCTCTGTGCGCCGTTGATGCGCCCGCCGGAACGGGCATGCAATGGCCACAGGAGCTGTGCGGTGCAGTGGGCCTCGCACACCTCGGTGCCTGAAGGAGGGAACCATGGCCGAATCCCCCAGCACGCCCGACCCCACGCAGGACCGCGACACCCAGCAGCCCGCCGAGATCAAGAGTCTCCCGCTCGTCGGCGCGTGCGGCTGCGGCGCCGGCTGCGGCTGCGGCTGCCAGTCGGGCAGCCCTTGCCAGTGCGGCTGAGCACATACAGCACACACAGCACGTAGTAGTGATGAAGGGGCCTCGCTTTCCAGCGAGGCCCCTTCATCCGTCCCGGACGGCGGAACGCTCAGTGGCGGCCGTCGAAGCCCGGCCCGCCCTCGTCGTCGTGGCCGTCGCCCTCGTGGCGGCCGTTGTCACCCTCGTGCCGGCCGTCGTTGCCGTCCCAGCGGCCGTCGTCACCCTCGTGCCGGCCGTCGTCACCCTCGTGCCGGCCGTCGTTGCCCTCCCAGCGGCCGTCGTCGCCGTTGTGCCGGCCGTCGTCGCCGTCCCAGCGGCCGTCGTCGTAGCCCTCGCGGTGGCTCTTGGCCCACATGCAGCCCTCGCCGTAGTTGGCGTGACCGTGGCCCGCGCCTGCGAAGATGCCGCACGCGCCGCGGTCGTCGTCGCCCGGTCCGTCGCCTCCGTGGGCCAGGGCCGAGGCAGAACCGCCCAGCACGAATCCGGCCGACAGCACGGCCGCGGCGACCATGGTGCGCATACGCATGAAGACTCCCTTTTTCGGGGGTTGAAGGGTCGTCAACAGCAATCGACCACGGGCTCTTCATCCAAACCCGCCCCACGACCATCCAGCGCAACGCCTCAGCGTCCCTGTCGCCGCCGTCGCGCGGATCCGGCTCCGGTCGCCCCGTGAACTACTGCCCGCCCGTACGGTCCCCCGCGGGCGCTGACTCATCACGCTCGTTCACTCGATGGTGGAGCGACACGCAGGGAACGCGTGTGCGGCCGGCGTACGACAGGGATGCGCACGGGACGGTGCCGGGGCTCGGCGTCAGGAGGTGGCGGGCGTCGCGGGCACGTCGAAGTAGTGCCCCTTGCCGAGGTCCTCGAGGAGGCCGGGCTGGGTCGGCTGCCAGTCGAGCAGTTCGCGGGTCAGGGCGTTCGACGCAGGGCTGTCCAGGCCGAGCATGGGGGTCAGCCAGGTGAAGTGCCCGGCCGCGTCCTCAGGGGCCACGGAGGTCACCGGCACGTCGAGCTGCCGGCCGATCACCTCGGCGACGTCGCGGAGCGCGACGCCCTCCTCCGCGACGCCGTGCAGCACGGAGCCGGCAGGTGCCTTTTCCACCGCGAGCCGGAACAACCGCCCGGCGTCGAGACGGTGCACGGCGGGCCAGCGGGTGGCGCCGTCACCGAGGTAACCGGAGACGCCCTTGGCGCGGGCGGTGGCGACCAGCGCCGCCATGAACCCGTTGTCCCCGTCGCCATGGCAGGTCGGCGAGAGCCGTACGACGCAGGAGCGCACGCCGCGCGAGGCGAGGGCGAGCGCCGCCTGCGCCGTGGCCTGCCGGACGGAGGTCGCCGAGCCGTCGAGCGCGGGCACGTCCCGCTCGGTCACCACCTGTCCGGGCCTGACACCGAGTACGCCGGACGCGATGACGAGGGGCCGGTCGGTACCGGCGAGCGCGTCGCCGAAGGTGTCGACGGCGCGGCGGTCGGCCTCCGCGGCGCCCTGGAAGTCGCCGGAGAAGGCGATGTCGTGCTTGAAGGCCAGGTGGATCACCCCGTCGGACGCGGCGGCGGCGTCCCGCAGGACGTCCAGGTCGTCGACGCTGCCGCGGACGGCCTCCGCGCCGGCCGCGGTGAGCGCGGCGGCGGAGGCATCGGAACGGGCGAGCCCGACGACGTGGTGACCCGCGCCGAGAAGCTCGGAAACGGTCGCGGAACCGAGCCAGCCGGACGCACCGGTGACGAAGAGACGCATGGGAACTCCGGGAGGTTGGTGGTGGGTGGTTGATGGCGGTGGATGTCGGCGGACACACGAAGCTGCCACTTCGCGAGGTGAGTGATGTCAGCCGCTGCCATCGACAGTAACACCTGATGTCAGTCACTGTCGTAGCCGCATGTCAGTCACTGCCGTCGCGTCTCGGCCGTCGCGTAGGATCCGGGCATGGGCAGATGGGAGCCGAACGCGCGCGGACGTCTGGCGAAAGCGGCGTTGGAGCTCTACAGCGAGCGCGGTTACGAGCAGACGACCGTGGCGGAGATCGCGCGCCGGGCCGGACTGACGGAACGGACGTTCTTCCGGCACTACGCCGACAAGCGCGAGGTGCTGTTCGACGGCTCGGGAACGCTGCGGGAGCTGTTCGTGAACGCCGTCGCGGGGGCCCCGGAGTCCGCGACGCCGATCGACGCGGTGGCGGCGGGCCTGGAGGCGGCCGCCGGGATGTTCGCCGACCGCCACGCGTTCGCCCGGCAGCGGCAGGCGGTCATCACGGCGAACCGGGAGCTCCAGGAGCGCGAGCTGATCAAGTTGGCCACGCTGTCGGCGGACCTCGCGGAGGCGCTGCGCGCCCGCGACGTCCCGGAACCGGCGGCGAGCCTGGCCGCGGAGACGGGCATCGCCGTGTTCAAGGTGGCGTTCGTGCGGTGGGTCGGCGCGGGGGAGCCGGACGGCTCCGACGGGTCGGACGGGGCGGACGGGCCGGACGGGGCGGACGAGGAGTCCGGCGGGCAGTCGGACGGGGGCCGCGGGATGGCGGAACTGGTACGGGAGTTGCTGGGCGAGTTGAGGACGGTCACGGCGGGGACGACGACGTCCGGCGGGTGAAGCCGCACACTCAGCAGAGTTGAACATGTTCAAAAGTGCTGAGAGCATGGGAGCCATGATCGCCGAGCGATTGTGTGGGAATCACCAGTGGCACTGATTGCTGAAAGTCGGCCACGGAGGGGGCAGGCCGTATTCACCGCACGCCGAGCGACGCGGGGATCCGCATATGTGCAGACACTCGCCCTCACTGCCTCACTCGCCCTCGCCCTCACGGGTTGCAACCCGCACATGTACGACGACGTGCCGGCGCTGCATGACGCGAAGCGGACGGAGGTGCCGGGAACGTGGGTCGGCTACGACCGGACGAACGTGGTCTTGCAGCCCAACGGCAAGGCGGACGTCGACCTCCTGGACGGGCAGGAGTGGGACTTCGACGACGGCTGGCGCCTGTCGGGCACGGGCACCTGGGAGCTGACCGACCGCCGGACCGGATGGAACGAGGGCCAGCACGTGCGGCTCACGCTCACCTCACGCACCGCGGTGACGGCACGTACGCCACTGCCGGACGAGCCGCCCCAGTCACTGGACGCCCCATCGGCGATCCGCGCCGAGGCGCCCAGGACCTACACGTGGACCTTCGAGTTGGAGCGCGACGACGAGGACGCGCTGAGGCTGTACTTCTTCTTCGGCGACCCGGACTCGCGCAGCACGTACGTCCTGGAGAGGCAAGAACCCTGACTCGGCAGCGCTGATCGGCTGACGCCGACTGCAAGACACTGACGCGCAGTTGCGGTGTGCTCGTACGAGTGGTGCCGCCCGCCCGGCCGTGCCCGAGGGATGCCCCGATCGTCTTCAGGACGCGCGCACCATTACGTTGCACGAAGTTTCATATGGACGCGCTCTCGATGCTTCTGGGCCCCGTCATGTCACTTCTCGGCCCGATCCTGGGCGGCCTGGGCTTCGGCGGCTTGGGCCTCGGCTGACGCGGTTCCAGTCCCTCAACCTCAACGCGCTGGGCCCCACCATGTCCGTCACGGGTGGGGCTTCGGCGTTGGAAAGAGCGGCGGCACGGAACCAACCGCGGTCCAGCATGCGTCATGTCGATCTGGTGCTGACCCGATACCGATGAGGGAAGGACCTCGCATGTTCGGCCTGATGGTGCGTTTCACCTGCAAGGACGAGACAGCGGCGGCCGCGTTCGATGACCTGGTGTCGCGCACTGGCGAGCAGATCCGCGCCCACGAACCCAGAACGGTGGTCTACGCGGTGCACCGTGTTGGCGGTCGCCCCCTGGAGCGCGTCTTCTACGAGCTGTACCGGGACGAGGACGCCTTCAACGAGCACGAGTCGAAGGACTACGTACGCGCGTTCCTCTCCGAGCGTGAGCAGTACCTGTCCGCGACAGAGGTGGACCGTCTTGACGTCGTGTCCGGCGTGGGGGTTAGCGTCGAGCGCTGACTGTCGGCCTCCTCGGTATGGGCAGCAGTGCTGTCCCCGGTGGACAGGGCAGAAGCCGTGGCGAGCTCTGCCCAGCAGCGCTTACCGATGTTCATCGGTTCGACGCCGTGCCGATCAGCCAGAGCTGCGACCAGGAGCAGGCCACGCCCGCTTTCGCTGTCCTTGTACGCAGAAGCCGCCGCGCTTCGCTGGGGAAGCAGCGGGCTGGAGTCGTGTACTTCGATACGCACGACGGACGCCGTGAGCCGTACTCGTAGGGAGATCTGCTTCGCACCGGTGTGCAGGAGCGCGTTGGTGACCAGCTCGCTGATGACCAGTTCGGCGGTGTGCAGCACTTCGTTGTCCAGGCGGCTGCCCCAGCGCCGTATACCGTCCACCGCCCGGTGCCGCGTGGTGGTCACCGCGTCGGGCGTGGCCGGGACCGAGAAGGTGAGCTGGTTCGCTGCCATGGAACGCCTTCCGAAGTAGGTGCTTCCACGAAAGCAGTGCCGCGCGGTGGTCGGTGGTTCTCGGTGTCGCCGCTGCATCGCTTATGCAGATGCCGCATTTCACCGCCGTACGGCTGCTCTACGCTCGTTGGACAGGCATGATCGGCGACGGCGGAAGGGGGCCGTGCCAGATGGCCGACGGACAGGGCGAGGCACGGCGGATCGGCGAAGTGATTCGCCAAGCACGAGTGTTGCGGCAGCGTTCGCAGAACGACGTGGCCGCCGCCCTCGGATACCACCAGTCGAAGGTAAGTCGGCTGGAGAGCGGTCGCGGCACGGAGGACATCCGGGTCCTGCGTGCCATAGCCCGGGAACTCGACATTCAGCCGACGAGACTCGGACTTTCCGGCACCGGCACCGGTGCCGGTCCGGATGCAGCTGACGCTTCCGTCGGGGGTCCCGGTGGATCGGACATACACCGCCGTACCCTTCTCGCCGCGAGCCTCACGGCACTCACCCCCTCAGCCGGCTCACCAGCCCCTCATCAGGAACTCGTACAGGCCCTTCTGCCCGGCTCCGTCGCGACGGGTGATGCCGCGCCGGCGGGAGCGGCTGAACTTCGTGAGCGGGTGGGCGCGGCGCGCAGGCTCCTCTACACCTGTGACTACGCGGCGCTGGAACGTACCCTTCCCGCGCTGATCACCGAGCTGCGGCAGGCCGCCGCCGTCGCCGCACACGCGGCCACGGACGTGCTCTCCCGGCTGCTGGCCACGGCATACCAGACCGCGGCCAGCCTGCTGATCAAGCGGAACGACCTGGGCAGTGCCTGGCTGGCGGCCGGTCGGGCCATGTCGGAGGCGGAGCGCTCGGGCGATCCGGCGGTACTGGCCTCCAGCGTGCGTGTACAGGTTCATGTCCTGGCACGTGAGGAGCACACCGCGCATGCCGTCACTCTCGTGCGGCACACCAGCGGCCAGTTGTCGGGGTCTTACGACCGGCGCTCGCCCAAGTACCTGGCGGGTATCGGGCTGTTGTTGCTGAGGGGTGTGACCGCGGCCGGTGTCCGGGGCGATCGTGCCGCCATCGAAGAGTTCCTCACCGAGGCCAAGGACGTGGCCCGATACGTGTGCCTCGACCAGCCGGACGTCTGGGCCAACTTCTGCCCTGTGAACGTCGCCGTGCACGAGGTCAGCGCGCTGGTGGCCCTCGGCGACGCGGGCCTCGCCCTCCAAGTCGCCCGCCCGCTGATGCGCCGCCCCATTCTGATCCCCGAGCGTAGGGCCGCCCTGTGGGTCGAGGCCGCTCGCGCTTACAGCCAGCAGAACCGCCTCGCCGACGCCTACAAGGCCCTCCGTATCGCCGACGGCTGCGCCGCCCAAGACGTCCGAGGCCCGGCCGGACGCGAACTGGTCGCCGACATGGCCGCTCGCGACCGTGGTCGTACGCTGCCGGAACTGCACCACTTCCACCGTCGGCTCGGAGCCCCCGCGTGAGTCCGGACGAGCCTGCGGTCCGTGGGAGCAGGCCGTTCCTCTACGTCGTCGTCTGCGCCTGCGGCATCGCCGCCGACGTCGGCAAGCTGATCACCGCCGCACATGAGCGGCACTGGGACGTGGGCGTCATCGCGACGCCGCAGGGTCTGGGGTTCCTCGACGCCGAGGCGATCGAGGAGCAGACCGGATACCCGATTCGATCCGCTTGGCGCATGCCCGCCGAGGTGCGGCCCCTGCCACCTGCGGACGCGATCGCCGTAGCCCCGGCCACCTTCAACACGATCAACAAATGGGCCGCCGGCATCTCCGACACCCTCGCCCTCGGCATCCTCTGCGAGGCATACGGCATGGGCACCCCGACTGCCGTACTGCCGTACCTGAACACCGCCCAGGCCGCGCACCCTGCCTATGCGCACAGCCTGGCGAGGCTACGGGAGATGGGTGTCGTGATCGGCTCGTACCAGCCTCATCGGCCCAAGGCCGGCGGGGGCGCGCATCTCTTCCAGTGGGAAGAGGCGCTGGAGCTATTGGAACCACGGGCGGCTCGCCGACAGCAGGCTCAGTGACTGTGGTGTGACGGCTGCCATTGATCAGGCGGCACTTGACCAAGACCGTAGCTGTCACCTTCTCCACTCATCGAGCCGAATCCTCACTTGGAGATGGTGGGAGTGCCAGAAGACCTCGCCCTCGACGCGGGTCCCGAGTGCGGGCAGCTTCATGCCGTGCGGCATCGCTGTTATCTCGGCCAGGCCCACGGCGTTCGGGACGTCCTCGATGAGGATGAACACCCCGAAGGGCTGGCGGCCGACGACCACTCCGGCGACCCGGGCTCCGACGGGCAGAGCCCTGGCGGTGGCCGCCCAACTCCGCCGCATCGCCTCGGGCGTCGGCATGTCGGGGCCGGAAGGCCAGGCGTATTCGCCCTCGTCGTCCACGTCGTCCACGTCGTCCACGGACAAATGATGGCCGCACACGATTAGACGCAGATACGCAGACCACCGAATCCTGTCGGCTCAGCACACGTCGGTGTGCGGCGGCACAGCCGATCACTCTGCCGGTTCGCGGGTACCGGAGACGCGGGCCTGATCACCATGGAGAAGGGCTACGCCGGCCGACGTCCTCGCACGGCCATCGCCCCGTTTTGACGAGAGCACCGCTCCCCCTTGTCGGGGTCGGGCCAGCCGTGGACTGCCTGTGGGTCGACGCCGGCCGCCCCAGGCCGTCACTGCTTCACCACGTCGACCCGACCGCAGGCCTTGTGGACGCCGACTTCTCGACGCTGGCCGACTGGCTCCGTTCCGTCGTGAAAGGACGGTGGTGAAGCCGACGTCGGACGTCAGCGGAACAGCTCCGGAACGGGACAGGGCATCAACGGCTCACCCGCCCGGTCGGCCCGACCCACCGGACATGCCGACCGGCACACCACCACAAGACCCGGCGTGCCCATGGCCGTCGCCCTCCCGCTCGGAGCAGACCGAAGAGGCCCCTGCCCCGCGAACAACTCGCGGGGCAGGGGCCTCGGCAAAGCGTCGCGTTACTTCTTCTTGCCCTGGGTCTTGTCGGGGATCTTGGTGCGCTGGGTACTCACTGGTCAGAGGCGGCGGACCGGTGCGCCTGGTGGTCGTCGTTGGTCGTCATTGGCTACTGTCGAGCGGCCTCGGACGGCCCAGCCCTGCCGCATCTGGCTGACGGTCGGCACCCTCACTGCACCCCGCCCAAACCTCAGCCAACGACAGTCAGCCACGACGGCGGATCAGCCGACCGCGCGGGCGCGCGTGTGCCTCGCTGAACCCGTGCCGGCCCAAGCCACGCTGCCAGTTCCGTCGACCAGAGCAAGCTACGACAGCCGGCATGTTATGACGGCTCTTGAGCCCTCAGCTGAAAAGCTGCGAGCACTTGGGGCAGCCGGACGCTGACCTGGGCGAACCGCTCAGTTGGTCTCCTCGGGCAGGAACGCTTTCACCGCGATACCCAGCCCGACCTGGTGCGGCTGTGGTGCGTCCGCAATAAACAACGTCCCTGTCCGGTCCCTCGAGACTAGACTCGCCAGACTTTCCGTGGAGTCCCCATAATCCACTTTTTGGCGTGGCGGTACATCATCCATTTTTTAATTTCCACTGCACTCAATGCCGCCCGTGCGGAGCGTTCAACCACATCAGCCCCGATTTTTCTCTTCCATCTTTGTTTCACTAGGATTGAGAACGCTTTGGCGAGGTCGTGCCCGGAGCAGTACCGGATCCGACTTCGCACGGTTTTCATCTCCTGACGGAGGGCATCCTCAACGCCGTGCGTAGATATGTTATTTCCCTTAGTGCGCGCAAGAGCTATGCTGACTAGCGAAGTTAGATTGACGGACAGATCTGAATTCATGACCTCACCCAGAGGGAAATTACTCAAGTTGAGGCCGAGTCCGTCACGTTCCGATAGATAACGCAGGGCACCGAGAGGAAAGGCTATTTCTATGCAAGCTCGCTGCAGATCATCCGAGGTACAGCCAGGTGTTCCGTGGCGGAAGCCACTACCCGCACAAAAACTTCCTGCTATCCCTTCATATATGCCATCGGAAAAGAAAATACACGCATCTAGATCGTAGTGATCTGTGTAAATGATCCGCTTGTCTTCCAAATCCCCTGGTAGCAGTTCGAACCAGTCCTTGTCGAGAATGGCAAACACTCCGGAAAAGTCGTCTCTAATAACCCGCTCAAGGCATATGTGTGCGTTTCCCTTTCCATGTGCAGGAATTGGAATGCAGTGGTCGAGATCCATGAAGCGGTCGAATACGGCTACGTCGGCTACTCCCTCGACCACGATGAAATATCGACTGTCGTTAGTTCGCAACATGATAAGTTCGGCGTACAAATCGTCGCCAGTTAGTTCGTCGAGCAAGGCGCCCCCCTAGGCTGGCAGTTACTCTGATTCTGGAGCCAACGTAATCATTCGATCGATCCACTTACCAGCGATTTGCGGGGAGTGCGTTGCTACGATAGAACGGAACTCAACTAGGGAAGAAATACGGCGAAGGTCTTCGATGAACCTTTTTTGCCACGAAACATGCAAAGAGATTTCAGGTTCGTCGATAAGGACCAACGCTCCGGGGCTAACGTTGAATAGGAGGTCGTAGAGGAGTACAAGCTCGTGCTGCTCGCCGGACGACAGCATTGACAAGCCGAGTTCCGCACCCTCATCGGTGATCACCTTTAGACCACGCTTGCGGTCCACTTCTAGGCGTTTGTGCAGGAAACGACCATTAACGATCTCCTGTAGAAGATTCACGCGATCCAGGATGTATCGGAACGTAGACAGCTTCTTGTCGCTATCCTGCAGATATGTCCAAAGCACGTTTTTCTGCCATGGCTCCATGCCGTCAGGAATAATGATACCGCCGGATTTCTCATCCAGCACGGACACCTCGGCCAGTCGGCGCCGGAATTCATTCTGTTCGGCGTATCGAGCCCTGATTTTCTGCTCGTCGGGGAACTCTGACTGGGCGGCTAGAAGGCGCGTAGGGTACGTGCGGTCGAGTTCCTGCGATACACGCGAATTCTCGGCTAGTGCCTCTCCGAGTCGACGACTCAGGTCTTGAGCGAACTCTTCTACCTTTATCGACCTTGCCAAGCGGCCGGTGCGTGGATGCGAGCTACGAGGAGGCTGTAGTCCCAGAAGGCGTTGCGTTTCGATGAGGTGAACATCGTTGTCTGTTAGGAATTCTCGCAGCTTCAATGGAATCCTTTTTTCCTGAGAGGTCCTGAAGGCGCTTGCTGGCAGTCGATCGCCGTAAATTTCTAGGAGGTCACTGGTGCTCAAGATGGATCCGCTTGAATCCTCCCAGAGGTCGACTCCCACTTGATCGATAGCAAGGGATCGCGAGAGATACTCACGCACTCGGGCCATATTGATGTCGTCACTGTCGAATTTGGTGTACCAACGAATCGGCTCCCGTACACCCGGAAGGCGCAAGCTCAGATGTACCTGTCGAACTTTCTTTTCGAGCTGTTCGCCAAGCGGTAGGGTCTCCTGGTAGTTCCTAATTACTTCAAGCATTGAGCCATCAGAATATACAAGCTCGGCCGACCCGAAGGGGATTCGCGCGATTTTGTGAACTTGCAAAGGTTCTGAAAGTGCATGGATCAGTTCCAGAACTTTGGTTTTTCCAACGCCGTTCGGACCGTGGAGGATGATGAACTCGTCTTGCCCGGGGAACGCAATCTTGTGATCAAAACGCCCTAGAAGGCGTTTTACTCGAATCTCTGTGAGATACCTCAAAACCGACTCCTAAAGTGTCTACGTGTTCGGGGGCAGTGGTCACGACCGGAAGGAAGAGTCTAGTGAAATATTTGTATCAGGGAAGAGCTTCGGCTGGAGCCGTACTGTGTAGTTGGGTGCAACATGCACCGCGTCTCTCGACTGAACGTGCGGTAGGTCGAATCGGAGCGAGTTTGGCCGGTGGCCTGCCCGGTCTGGGGTCGAGCATGGTCAGGGGGCCGTAGCTCGACGCGGGACCCGGAGCGGGGAGGTGGCTAAAGCCGTAGAGCCGACCGACCCCAGCCACGACGTGCCCCTTCTCTGACATCAGGCCACTGCTTCTGAGGTTTTCGCTTCGGAGTGACGTCATGGCGGGGCCAGGGTGTGGCTGGTCTCGGCGATGAAGCCGTCGAGGAGTGCGGACCGGTACTGCATCTTCTTCAGCCGGGTGCGGGCCAGTTCGGCGAGGGCGTCGATGGTGCAGGCAGCAAGTTGCCCAGGTCGTTCTTGAGGTTCGCCCACACGCCTTCCGCCGGGTTGAGGTCCGGGGCATACGCCGGCAGCCGGAAGACGATCAACCACCTGGTGCGGGCGGCCAGTAAGTCGCGCATCAACGCATCCTTGTGCTGACTGGAGTTGTCCCAGACCAGGACGATGTTCCCGCCGAGCTGCTGGTGAGCGGCGTCCAGGAGCCGGGCGAAGTCGCGTTCCCTGAAGCCGGGCTTCTCACCACGGCGGCCGGAATGGTGCACCAGCATCCGGTAGATCAGCCGGGTCCGCTCGCCCACCCGGGCACACACCATGCCGACCAGCGAGATCCGCCCCGAGCCCTTGCCGGACACCCGTACCTGCGGTGAGCAGCCGATACGTGACCAGGTACGTGCCTTGGGCGGACGCAGCGACTGCCCCGACTCGTCCTCGAACACCAGCCACGCGCGCTGCTCCCTCACCGTCTTTCCACGCGCGCCCAGGTCTCCTCCCGCCAGTGGGCCACCTGCTTCTCGTCCCGTTCGGCGGCCCGGTGCACCGGAACCTGCACGGAGAAGCCCATCTCCCGCATGATCCTGCTGAGCTGCGGACGGCTGAAACGGACATGGAACCGCCGCGCGACCAGGACAGAGATCCGTGCCAGCGTCCACCGCTGATCCTCCACCCAGCCATGAGCGGCCGGCCCCTCGTCCAACGCCCCCGCCAGCCAGGCCCGCCACGACGGCAGCATCCGCGAAGCCACCCCCGAGGGCCCCTTGGACCGCAACGCCTCCATCCCGCCCTCCCGCCAGTCGGCATGCCAGGCATAAGCCGACTTCCGCGACACCCGTAACGCCCTCGCGGCCTGCGGCGGCCTGAGCCGCGCCGCGAACATCTCGGCAGCCTGGAACCGCACCCGCTCACGCTGGGCCCGCTGCACCCCGGTCAGGCCACCCCATCGGGATACCGCATGACACCGGGATACACCTACCCACGACGACCACGTCACCCCGAAGCGAAAACCTCAGTTGCCATGAGCGCGGTCCGGGCGCTCGCTGGGCTGGAGCGGGGCGGAGACAGGAGCGCCGGCCCGGCCGGGGGCCGTGCCGCACGCGGGGAGCGGAGCGAGCCGCCTTGACATCCGCGTCCGCCGCTGGCGTCGTCGCACCTGACGGCCCAGGGACGGCCCAGCCCCACCAAAAAGCCCCCGACCCGCTTGAAGCTCGCAGGTCGGGGGCTTAACGGTGTCGCGTTACTTCTTCTTGCCCTGGTTCTTGACCGCCTCGATCGCGGCCGCGGCAGCGTCCGGGTCGAGGTATGTGCCGCCCGGGTTCAGGGGCTTGAACTCGGGGTTCAGGTCGTAGGAGAGCGGGATGCCCGTGGGGATGTTCAGGCCCGCGATGTCGGCGTCCGAGATGCCGTCGAGGTGCTTGACCAGGGCTCGGAGGCTGTTGCCGTGGGCGGCGACGAGGACCGTGCGGCCGGTGAGGAGGTCCGGGACGATGCTGTCGAACCAGTACGGCAGCATGCGGTGGACGACGTCCTTCAGGCACTCCGTGCGCGGGCGCAGCTCCGGCGGGAGGGTCGCGTAGCGCGCGTCGTGGAACTGCGAGTACTCGTCGTCGATGTCCAGCGGCGGCGGGGGCGTGTCGTACGAGCGGCGCCACAGCATGAACTGCTCCTCGCCGAACTCGGCGAGCGTCTGCGCCTTGTCCTTGCCCTGGAGGGCGCCGTAGTGGCGCTCGTTCAGGCGCCAGGAGCGGTGGACCGGGACCCAGTGGCGGTCGGCGGCCTCCAGCGCGAGCTGGGCCGTACGGATCGCGCGCTTCTGGAGCGACGTGTGCACCACGTCGGGCAGCAGGCCGGCGTCCTTGAGCAGCTCACCGCCGCGGACCGCCTCCTTCTCGCCCTTCTCGTTGAGATTGACGTCCACCCAGCCGGTGAACAGGTTCTTCGCGTTCCATTCGCTCTCGCCGTGGCGGAGGAGGATCAGCTTGTACGGTGCGTCGGCCATGGTGCCGAGCGTAATCGAACCGGCTTCCCGCCCGCGCGTCCGGTCGGCAGTCGGACGCCCGGTTCCCGGCTCGCCGGTAGCCCATACCTCCCGCGTCGGCCAGTTGACGGCATCTGTTAATTGAGTGGCTCTCCGGGACCGTCCAACCGTAAGTTGCGCTCACCGCTACAGACACTTACACCCAGGGGGACAACCATGCCGTCGGTCTCGTTGAGACGTGCTGCCCGGGAGACCGTCTCGGGTCTCCCCCGCGAGTTCTGGTGGCTGTGGACCAGCACGCTCGTCAACCGCCTGGGCGCCTTCGTCGCCACGTTCATGGCCCTGTATCTGACCCTCGACCGCGGCTACTCCGCCTCGTACGCGGGTCTCGTCGCCTCGCTGCACGGGCTCGGCGGCGTGATCTCGTCGGTCGGCGGGGGCGTGCTCGCCGACCGGCTCGGGCGGCGGCCCACCATGCTGATCGCGCAGTTGAGCAGCGGCCTCTCCGTCGCGCTGCTCGGTTTCGTGCACCACCCGGTCGCGATCGCCGCCGTCGCCTTCCTCGTCGGCGTCGCGAGCAACGCCTCCCGGCCCGCCGTGCAGGCGATGATGGCCGACATCGTCCGCCCCGAGGACCGCGTACGGGCCTTCTCCCTGAACTACTGGGCCATCAACCTCGGCTTCGCCGTCTCCTCCGTGGCCGCCGGCTTCATCGCCGAGTACAGCTACGTCGCCGGTTTCCTCATCGAGGCCGCCATGACGCTGGTCTGCGCGGTCGTCGTCTTCGTGAAGCTGCCCGAGTCGAGGCCGGAGCTGACCGCCAAGACCGCCGCCGAACCGGCGGTCGGGCTCGGCACCGTCCTGCGCGACGGCCGCTTCATGAGCGTCGTCGGCCTGTCCTTCCTCATCGCCCTCGTCTTCCAGCAGGGCATGGTGGGGCTGCCGGTGGCGATGGGACAGGCCGGTTTCACCCCGGCCGACTACGGCACGGCGATCGCGGTCAACGGCGCGCTCATCGTCGTACTCCAGATCCCCATCACCCGCTTCATCGAGCACCGCGACCCGCGCCGGCTCCTGGTGATCTCGTCCGTCCTGGCCGGTTACGGGTTCGGGCTCACCGCGTTCGCCGGCTCGGTCGGGGTCTTCGCCCTCACCGTGTGCGTCTGGACGCTGGCCGAGATCGTCAACGCGCCCACCCAGACCAGCCTGGTCGTCCGGCTGTCGCCGGTGCACGGCCGCGGCCGCTACCAGGGGATGTACGCCACCTCCTGGGCCGTCGCCTCCCTCGTCGCGCCGCTGGTGTCCGGCGTCGTCATCGACCGGTACGGCGCGGAGTGGCTGTGGGGGCTGTGCGCGGTGGTCGGCACGGTCGCGGCGGTCGGCTACGGGGTGCTCATGCGGCGGCTGGCGGCCGAGGAGCCGACGGTCACCGAGAAGTCTCCGGTCACGGTCATCAAGGGGACCTCGGCGGACGTCCATGAGGAGACCGGCGGGGGCGCTCTTCCGGCGGTCCCCAATCCCGGAGAGCCCGAGGTCACCGCCGTCTGACCTCGCGGTCGGACCTCCCCCGCCCCGGCCGTACGGCCCCCGGCACCGCTCACGGATGCATGCGCGCGCCCTTCAGCACCTTGTCCACGCCGTTCCGCGGTCCGTACACCGCCAGGCCCACCAGGTCCAGCTCGGCCGCGTGCACCGCCCTTACGGCAGCCCGGTTGTCCCGGTCGTTGCCGGTGGCGAAGAGGTCCGAGGTGAAGACGGAGCGCGGGAGGGAACGGCCGAGGGCGCGGGTGTGCGCCGCGGTGAGCGTCTCCTTCGAGCCCTCGAAGATCAGCACCGGCTGACGGAACATCGCCAGGTACGCCGTCCCGTCGGCGTCCTCGTACGGCTCGCCGACCACCTCGGGGACGGCCGTGCCCAGGCCGCTGACCAGGAACGCGGTCACGTTCAGCCGCTGCCAGGTCTCCAGGTCGTCGCGCAGCAGGACGGCGATCTTCGTGTCGAAGCGGATCGGTTCGGACAGCCCCAGGGCCAGGGCGTCGGAAGAGTCGCGGTCGGTCTCGGGGCTCTGCGGGGTCTCGCTGCTCATGCCTCGAGACTGCCGACCCGGGCCGCGCGCCGTCTTGTACGTTTATTGCATGGTGGCCCGGCGTGACCAGCGTGCCCAGCGCGAGATCTCCGCATGGCGTCCGCGAGTCCCGGGTGTCGTGGAGGTCTTCCACGCCCACTACACCGGCTACGCGTACCCGATGCACGTGCACGAGGCCTGGACGCTGCTGATCGTCGACGACGGCGCCGTACGTTACGACCTCGACCGGCACGAGCACGGCACCCCGCACGACACCGTCTCGCTGCTCCCGCCGCACGTCCCGCACAACGGCTCGCCCGTCACCCCGCACGGCTTCCGCAAGCGGGTGCTGTACCTGGACCTGACGCAGCTCGACGCGAGCCTCATCGGTCCCGCAGTGGACTCCCCCGACCTGGTCGATCCGCTGCTGCGGCGGCGGGTCGGGCAACTGCACACCGCGCTGGCGCGGCCCGGTGACGAACTGGAGGCGGAGAGCAGGCTCGCCCTGGTCGGCGAGCGGCTCCGCGGCCACCTGCGACGCCGACCGGACGCGAGTACGGGGACAGCAGGCACAAGGACGGGGGGTACGGGGACGGCGGGTACAAGGACGGGGGGTACGGGGACGGCGGGTACCGGTTCCGCGCGTACGGCCCGCCGCGCGGACCGCACCGTCGCCCAGCAACTGCGCGAACTGCTCGACGCACGGCTCGTCGAAGGCGTCGGCCTCGCGGAGGCGGCGCGGCTGCTGCACGCTCACCCCTCGCACCTCGTACGGGCGTTCAGCGGTGCCTTCGGTATCGCGCCGCACCAGTACCTGATGTCCCGCCGGGTGGACCGCGCCCGCCGGCTGCTGCTCGACGGGCAGCCGCCGGGGGAGGTGGCCGCGGCGACCGGCTTCTACGACCAGCCGCATCTGAACCGGCACTTCAAGCGGCTGGTGGGCGTGGCGCCGGGACGCTTCCGCGGCAGTGGCCGTCACGACGGCGGTCGCAGCCGCGGCTGACGTCAGTCGGACGAGCGCCCCGTCAGATGGCTGAACGCGTCCAGGTTGCGGGTCGACTCCCCCCGGGACACCCGCCACGCGTACTCCTTGCGGATCGCGGAGGCGAAACCGAGCTCCAGGAGGGTGTTGAACGAGCCGTCGGCGGCCTCCAGGACCGAGCCCAGGAGGCGGTCGATCTCCTCCGGCGTGACCGCGGCGAGCGGCAGCTTGCCGGTGAGATAGACGTCCCCGAGCCGGTCGACCGCGTATCCGACCCCGTACAGCTTCAGATTGCGTTCGAGGAGCCAGCGGTGGACAGCGTCCGCGTTCTCGTCGGGGCGGCGGATCACGAAGGCGTTCAGCGAGAGCGAGTGCTTGCCGACGATCAGCGAGACGGTCGTCGACAGCTTGCGCGTCCCGGGCAGCTTCACGACGTACGAGCCCGCCTGCGGGGCCTCCCACTCCAGTTCGGCCTCGGTGAGGACCCGCTCGATGATCTCCGCTGCCACCGTCGTCTCAGCCATGGGGGGAGGGTACGTCAGCGCGCCCGTGCAGCCGCGGCCAAGGGGCCGGCCCGACCCTCCTGCCCGGTGCCTGCTCACGGTGCCTGCTCACGCGTGGTGGGCGCGGACCCGGCGGCGGTGGGCCTGCATCGCCGCCGTGTACACGTCCGCGGTGGCGGCGGCGGCCGTGTCCCAGCCGAAGTCGCGCGCGTGCAGGGCCGCGGCGGCGCCCATCCGGGTGGACAGCCCGGCGTCGTCCGCGAAATCGCGCAGCACGCGCGCGTAGGCGGCCGGTTCGTGCCCGTCCACCAGGAAGCCGGTCCGCCCGTCGCGCACGGCCACCGGCAGCCCGCCGACCGAGGCCGCCAGCACCGGCGTACCGGTCGCCTGCGCCTCGATGGCGACCAGGCCGAAGGACTCGCTGTACGACGGCATGACCAGCACGGACGCGGCCCGGAACCAGTCGGCGAGCTGGTCCTGGTCGACGGGTGGCCGAAAGCGTACGACGTCGGCGATGCCCAGCCGGGCCGCGAGTTTCTGCAACCCCTCGGGCTTCGCCAGGCCGCTGCCGCTGGGGCCGCCCACCACGGGGACCACGATGTTCGAGCGGAGTTCGGGGCGTTCGTCCAGGAGCACGGCCACCGCGCGCAGCAGGACGTCCGGTGCCTTGAGGGGCTGTATGCGGCCCGCGAAGAGCGGGACCAGGGCGTCCTGCGGGAGTCCGAGGCGGTCGCGGGCGGCGGCGCGGCCGTCGGCCGGGCGGAAGCGGTCGAGGTTGACCCCGGGGTGGACGACGGCGATCTTGCCGCGTTCGGCCTCGTAGTGGCGGGCGAGTTCGTCGGCCTCTTCGGTGGTGTTGGCGATCAGCCGCGACGCGGCCCGTACGATCTGCGTCTCGCCGATGACGCGGGCCGCCGGTTCCGGGGTGTCGCCCTCGGCCAGGGCGGCGTTCTTGACCTTGGCCATCGTGTGCATCGCGTGCACCAGGGGGGCGCCCCAGCGTTCGGCGGCGAGCCAGCCGACGTGCCCGGAGAGCCAGTAGTGCGAGTGCACGAGGTCGTAGTAGCCGGGACGGTGTCCTGCCCATGCCTGCATGACGCCGTGCGTGAAGGCGCACAGCTGGGCGGGCAGCTCCTCCTTGGCCAGGCCCTCGTAGGGGCCCGCGTCGACGTGCCGTACGAGGACGCCGGGAGCCAGTTCCACGCTGGGCGGGAGGGCGCCGGTCGTCGCGCGCGTGAAGATCTCCACCTCGATGTTGATCGCGGCGAGTCGCTGGGCCAGCTCGACGATGTAGACGTTCATGCCGCCGGCGTCGCCGGTTCCCGGCTGGTGCAGCGGCGAGGTGTGCACCGAGAGCATCGCGACGCGGCGGGGCCTGCGGTGCAGCCGGAGCCGTGAGGGAGCCGCCGGGGAGCGACGCCCGAGCCTGCTGACGTACTGGCTCATGTGGCGTTTCCTCCTTGCTGCGGGCAGGCCGTCCGGAGGGCGCACAGGCCCTTCCAAGACAACGAACGCCGGAGTGGCCTGCTCCATTTCCTCTTTGCCGAATCATTGCCGATGATCGCTCAACCGTTCGATGGCTGGGTGCGTACGCCCGGCGCCTCCGGCAGTCCGGGTACCCCGTGAGAAGCCGGATGCGCATGGGGCGGGGGCTGCCCACAGGCCGGATACGCGCGGCGCGGCGGGTTGTCCACAGGCTGTATCCACAGGCCGGACGGGGGCGGCTCCGCCCGCATACCCTCGTACGCATGACAAGTCGCGCCGCGTCCCTCCCCCTCGCCCGGCTCCGCCCGGGCGGCGGGAGTGCCGTCGTGGGCACGGTGACGCGGGGGACGACGAACCCCAACCGCCTGCGCCGCATGGACCGCTGGATCGCCGCGGTGCACGGCCGGGAGCTGCGCCGCGCCGCCGACCCGGTGGCGGTCGACCTCGGGTACGGGGCCGCGCCCTGGACCGCGGTCGAGCTGCTGGCCCGGCTGCGTGCCGCCGCGCCGCGCACCCGCGTGGTGGGCGTGGAGATCGAGCAGAGCCGGGTGGCGGCGGCGAAGCCCTACGAGCGGGACGGCTTGGTCTTCCGGCGCGGCGGCTTCGAGATACCGGTCGCGGAGCCGCTGTCGCTGATCCGCGCCGCGAACGTGCTGCGCCAGTACGACGAGGACCGGGTGGCCGCGGCGTGGGAGCTGATGCGCGCGCGGCTGGCGCCCGCCGATCCGGCGACGGGTTCCGGGGGCGGCCTGCTGGTGGAGGGCACCTGCGACGAGATCGGCAGACGGCACGTGTGGGTCGCGCTCGGCCCCGAGGGTCCGCGCACGGTCACGTTCGCCACCCGCCTCAGCTCCCTGGACCGCCCGTCGGACCTCGCCGAGCGGCTCCCGAAGGCGCTCATCCACCGCAACGTCCCGGGGGAACCGGTGCACGCGTTCCTGCGCGACTTCGACCGCGCCTGGGCGGCCGCCGCGCCGTACGCGTCGTACGGCGCGCGGCAGCGCTGGATACGGACGGTCCGCTCGCTGACCGCCGACTGGCCGGTGACGGACGGGCCGGCCCGCTGGCGGCAGGGCGAAGTGACCGTGCGCTGGGAGGCGTTGGCGCCCGGGACCTGACACCGGTCCGGGCGGGACACCAGTCGGGACACCAGTCGGGACACCGGTCGGCACCTGGCACCCGGCCGGACCTCGCGTCGGCCCGAACGGGGCAGCAGGGAACGTTCTCGATGAGTCGTTCGTCACACAGGCGGGCGGCTCGCCTTGGCGGACCTGGGAGCGGGGAAGGGGGAAGGGAGTCGTTGACCGCCTCTGTCGCATTGCGCGTCGACATGGCACGATCCCCCAGACGTCCGTAAGTTACTGACGGTAAGTCAGGTCTGAGCCGGTCTGTTCATCCGGCTCTGATCATCTGGTCTGTGCATCTGGTCTGTGCATCTGGTCTGTGCATCTGGTCTGTGCATCTGGTCTGTGCATCTGGTTCTGTGCATCGGGTTTGGGGGCGAATGATGGGATCCGGCAAGCGGAGCCTGACCACGGCGGCCGTGGCCCTGGTCTGCGCGGTCACCGTGTTGAGCGCACCGGGCATGGCGTACGCGAGTCCGGCGAAGCCGGCACCGTCCCCGACGCCGACCCCCACACCCACCCCCTCGGCGTCCGCCGGGTCGTCCGGCGCCGCGTCCGGTGACGGTACGGACCTCGAGGCCGTGCGCCTGAAACTGGACAAGCTCTACCGCGAGGCCGCCACCGCCACAGAGGCGTACAACGCGGCCGAGGAGAAGACCGAGAAGCAGTCCGCCCAGGTCGTCGAGCTGGCCCGGGAGATCGTCAAGGGCCAGGCCAGGCTGGAGGCGCTGGAGGACCGCGCGGGCGCGGCGGCCCGCGCCCAGTACCGCGGCGGCGGTCTGCCCCCGGAGGCGCGCCTCTGGCTGAGCGACAACCCGCAGGAGTACCTGGAGGGCGCGGGACGGGTGCGCCAGGGCGAGCACGCGGCCAGCGGTCTGCTCGCCGAGATGGCGCGCACCCAGAAGGACTTGGCGCAGTACACCAAGGACGCCTCTGCGCAGTGGCAGCACCTGGAGGACAACCGCAAGAAGAAGGCCGCCGCCAAGAAGAAGATCAAGGAGCGGATCGCCGCCGCCGAGAAGCTGGAGTCGCAGCTCGAGAAGGACGAGAAGAAGCGGCTGGCCAAGCTGGAGGAGGACGCGGCCTACAAGGCGCAGACGGCGTGGCTGAGTTCCGGCATCCTCAAGGAGATCAACGGCAGGGCCTCCGCGCAGGGCAGGAAGGCCGTGGAGTACGCGACGGCGCAGATCGGCAAGCCGTACGAGTGGGGCGCCGAGGGCCCGAAGACGTACGACTGCTCGGGGCTGACGTCGCAGGCGTGGGCGTCCGCCGGGCGGACCATCCCGCGCACCTCGCAGGAGCAGTGGAAGCAGCTCCCGCACGTCGCCGTCGAGGACATGCGCCCCGGCGACCTCATCATCTACTTCGACGACGCCACCCACGTCGGGATGTACATAGGAAACGGCGCGATCGTGCACGCCCCGCGCCCGGGACGCACGGTGACGATCGCGGGCGCGGGCTCGATGCCGATCCTGGGGGTCGTACGGCCCGACAAGTGACGTACGGGGCCTCCCGGAACACGGGAGCTTGTTCCGGTACGGGTGGCAGCGTGCGTGGCGTGATCTGCCGCACGTGGGGCGCATCACGTCCGCCCGGGTCCGCCGGCCGCGCGGACGTGACCTTCGTCATCCGGCCAGGTTCTACGGTGTCCAAATGCGGTGGGTGACGCGGCATATGACGGTGGCCGTTTACCGCGGGCCATTCCGTTGCGGCGCCGGCTACCGCTATGGTCCCCGGGTCGAGGACCCACGCCCCGGCAGAGCCCTCGGGGGGAGGGAAGGAAACCTACAACGATGCCCGTACCCGTACCGCGGCAGAGACCGGTCCCGGCCGTGGAAAACGATCAGGGTCGAGCCATGTCCGCACCGGACGGCAGTCTGTCCGGTCCCCAGCCCGGCCCGCTGTCCGACACACCGTCCGGCAGCCGATCCGGCGCACCGTCCGGCAGCAGGTCCGACCTCCCGTCCGGCACCCCGTCCGCGAGCGTCGCGAACGAACCGAGCGGACCGAGCGGACCGAGCAGGTCGAACGCACCGAGCAGGCCGAGCACGACGGTTGCTGGACCGACCGGACCCGGCAGGACGGCTGCTGGACCGACCGGACCCGGCGGACCGGTGCGCGGCACCACGGCGCCCGCCGAGGCCGCCACCAGCCTCACCCTGCTGGTGATCGAGGACGACCCGGCGTCCGCGCTCAGCGTGCCCGAGATGCTGGACTCGACGGGCAAGCCGATCCGCATCCGCACCGCGCGCAACCTCACCGAGGCCGAGCGGCTGCTCACCGACGACGTGCACTGCATCCTGCTCGACCTGACGCTGCCGGCCCCGGGCCGGTCCGACGACTCCAGCGACGAGCTGGCCACGCTCAAGCACGTGCTGCGGCTCGCGCCCCGGCACGCCGTGCTCGCGCTCACCGGTTCCGACGACACCGAGGGCGGCGCCGAGGCGGTGCGCGTGGGCGCCCAGGACTATCTGCTCCGCGAGGAGCTGGACAGCCGGCTGCTGAGCCGGGCGATCCGGTACGCCGTGGAGCGCAAGCGCTCCGAGACGGCCGAGCGCCGGCTGACCGAGTCCCGGCTGCGCGCCCAGGAGAACGCCCGTCTGGAGCGCGGGCTGCTGCCCACGCCGCTCCTGGAGGGTTCCTCGCTGCGCTTCGCCGCCCGCTACCGTCCGGGCCGCTCCCGCGCCCTGCTCGGCGGCGACTTCTACGACACCGTGCGCACGCCCGACGGCACCGTGCACGCCATGATCGGCGACGTCTGCGGGCACGGCCCGGACGAGGCGGCGCTCGGCGTGGAACTGCGCATCGCCTGGCGGGCGCTGACGCTCGCGGGCCTGTGCGGCGACGAACTGCTCTCGACCCTCCAGCAGGTCCTGGAGCACGAACGCGACAACGACGAGATCTTCGCGACGCTCTGCACGGTGGACATCGCCCCGGACGGCCGCCGGGCCGGACTGTGTCTGGCGGGCCACCCGTCCCCGCTGATCGCCCGACCCGGCCATCCGGCGGAGCTGCTGCCGTACGAGAACGGCGGTCCGGCGCTCGGTCTGCTGCCTCAGGCCCGCTGGCCGCGGACGCAGGTGGAGCTGGGCCCCGCCTGGAGCCTGATGCTCTACACCGACGGCCTGATCGAGGGCCGGGTCGGCGACACCGGGGAGCGGCTCGGCCAGGAGGGCATGGTCGACCTCGTACGCCGCCACCTCGGCGAGGGGCTGCGGGGCGAGGAGCTGATCGGCGCGACCGTGCGCGAGGTCAGGAACCTCAACGGCGGTGAGCTGACGGACGACGTGGCGGTACTGCTGCTGGACCGCGATTCCTGAACGCCCGAGCGCCCGAGCGCTTGAGCGCTTGAGCGTTTTCACGTTTGAGCGTTTTCACGTTTGAGCGCTTGAGCGTCTGAACGCCTGAGCCGACGTCCCGGCCGGACGATCCCGGCCGGCCAGGAACCGGCGCACGGCCTCGGTCGAAGCCGGTCCCGGTCGGTCAGCGGCCGCCGTTGTAGGGGCCGTACGGGCCGTCGCTGCTGGAGCCGCGGCGACCACGGCCGCCACCGCCTCCGGAGACCTGCCGCACCGCGGGCCTGACGTCCACGATGTAGACGATGCTTGCGATGACGCCGATGATCGGCAGGAACGACAGGATCGAGAAGAAGTAGCTCACCACCAGGGCGAGGCCCAGGATGATCAGCCAGAAGGGCTTGGTCTGCTTGTCCGCCGCGCGGAAGGCGTCCTCCCGGCGGAAGGCCGCGTCGAACAGCCCGAAGGCGGCGAGGGCCATCAGGACGATCTTCAGCAGTCCCAAGAACCCTGCGAAGCCCAACATCAGCATGGAGCCCACCGCCCGTTCCCTTCCGATATCTGTGCGGCAACCGTACCCGTGAATCGGGCCGGACACCCCAAGGGTGCCCGGCCCGGACGCGCCCCGGACGTCAGCCCGGCGAGATCCGCCTCACGTCGGCCCGGCGGAATCCGCCGTACCTCGGCCCGGCGGTACCGTCTCACTTCGCGGACGGCGCGGTCTTCTTCGCGGCGGGCTTCTTGGCCGGGGCCTTCTTCGCCGCGGGCTTCTTGGCGGCCGCGGTGGCGGCGGTGGCCGTAGCGGGCTTCTCCGCCACCGTGACCTCGCCCTCGCCCGGCCCGGCCTTCGGCTCGACGGCCACGGCCAGTTCCTCGATCTCCTCGGCCGCCTCGCCGCGCCAGGTCCTCACGGCCTGCTCGCCGTGCTCGGCGACCTTCTCGTAGGTCTCGCGGGCCTTCACGGCGTACTCGGCGGCGACGCCGACACCGCGCAGGGCGAGGTCCTGGGCGGACTCGCCGATCTTCTTGAGGTCGGTGTCCAGGCTGCCGAGGAATTCGTTCATCCTGGCCTGAAGGTTCTCCTGCGCCTCCTTGGCGCGGGCGGTGGCCTTCTCCTGGACGGCGTTCGGGTCGATGTGCCGCACGGAATCGATGCGCGCGGGCGCCTCGGTGCGGATCTGCTCCACGAGACCGGGGACCTTCCTGGCCTGCTGGACGGCCAGGTCGGCGGTGCCGGCCAGGAAGTACAGCGGGGTCGGGTCGGTAGCAGCCTTGCGGATGTCGTCGGTGATGGCCATGAGGATGGTCCTCCCGGATTGGCTTTCGACTGAGGGTTTGGGCGGTCCGCTGCGAGCGGGCCGGCCTGCCGTGCTAACTGGCCGACTCCTGCGGGCCGGCGTCGCTGCCGCCGTCGCCTTCGGCCGTACGGGGGCCACGGCGGACGGCGTCCTGCGGGTCCGGTATGTCCTGCGAGCCGGGTGCGTCGGGCAGGTCCGGGACGGGCCCGGCGCCCGGGGCCGGCCGCACGCCGGTCTCCCGGGCGTCCTTCCGGACGTCCTCGGCGGCCGTCACGATCTCGAACCCGTTCTCCTTGCGGAAGGACTCGTAGATCTGGAGCAGCACCTGCTTCTGCCGCTCGTTGAGCGTCGGGTCGGCGAGGATGACGGCGCGCGTCTCCACCTCGTCCCGGTCCCGCTCGGCGTCGAGGATCCCCGCTCGCACGTACAGCGTCTCGGCGGAGATGCGCAGGGCCTTGGCGACCTGCTGCAACACCTCCGCGCTCGGCTTGCGCAGCCCGCGCTCGATCTGGCTCAGATACGGATTGGACACCCCGGCGGCATCAGCGAGCTGCCTGAGCGAGAGCTGCGCGCTGCGCCGCTGCTCGCGCAGGTACTCACCGAGATTGCCGACGTTGAGCGATGCCATGCCTTCACCATGCCGCAGACTCGCTAACTTTTGCAAGCGGCTGCTTGCAAAAGTGCGCCACGCCACTGCGGAACAGAGCGGGCGGCCGGGATGCAGCGGTCGGCCGGACCGGAGCGGCCAGTCGGAACGGAGCGGGCCGTTGACCTTCACCTAGGGGCAGCCCGCAGCATCGGTGAGGCCGGGCGATGGGCCCGGCACGAGGAGGGACGGGCATGGAGCTGCTGACCATCGGGGCGTTCGCGAAGGCGTCCCGGCTGTCGCCGAAGGCGCTGCGGCTCTACGACGAGCTCGGCCTGCTGACTCCCGCCCGCGTCGACCCGGTGACCGGCTACCGCCGCTACGCGCCGGAACAGCTGGAGCGGGCCCGGCTGGTCGCCTGGCTCCGGCGGCTCGGGATGCCGCTCGCCCGTATCCAGCGGGTCTGCGCACTGGAGGCGGGTCCGGCGGCCGAGGAGATCCGCGCGTTCTGGGCCCGGGTCGAAGCCGACACCGCCGCACGGCGGGACCTGGCCGCCTTCCTCATCGGCCATCTTTCCTGGAAGGACCCCGCCATGTCTCCGACCGCCACTCCCCTGGGCATCCGTTACGCGGCCCTCTCCGACACCGGCCTCGTCCGCGAGAGCAACCAGGACACCGCCTACGCCGGGTCCCGCCTGCTCGCCGTCGCCGACGGCTACGGCGGCGCCGGCGCCCCCGCGAGCGCCGCCGCCGTCGACGCGCTCAAGCGCCTCGAGACGGACGGCATCCCGGCGGGCGATCTGCTCAACGTCCTCGAAGACGCGGTCGACGCGGCCAGGCGGGCCGTGCACGACGCCTCCGGAGCCGGCGCCTGTGCCGACGACGCCGGGACCACGCTCACCGCGATGTACTGGACCGGATCGCAGCTGGCCCTCGTCCACATCGGCGACTCGCGCGTCCATCTCCTGAGGGAGGGGGAGCTGTTCCAGATCACCCACGACCACACCATGGTGCAGTCGATGGTCGACGAAGGACGGCTCACGCCGGAAGAGGCCGCCTCCCACCCACAGCGGTCCCTGCTGGTCCGTGCGCTGGCCCGAGGGGCCGATTCCACGCCCGACATGCGCCTGCACGACGCCCGGCGGGGAGACCGCTACCTGCTCTGCTCCGACGGCCTCCCGACCGTCGTACCGGCCGACGAGATCCGCCGGGTGCTCGCCGGGACCGCCGGGCCCGAGCGGGCCGTCCGCGAACTCGTCGCCCTCGCCAACCGCTCCGGCGGCCCCGACAACGTCAGCTGCGTGGTCGCCGACGTCGTGGACCTGCCGTAGCCGAAGCGCGCGCCGAAGCGGTCAGGAATCGAGAAGTGCCGCCGGGCGGCCCCTGGCTAGCGTGAACGGCATGACCAGTCAGGGAAACACCCAGGGAATCAAGACCGTGCTGCACCCCGTCGCCGATCTGGCGAAGGCCAAGGAGGTGTACGCCGCCCTGCTCGGCGTGGCACCGACCACCGACAGCGACTACTACGTCGGTTTCGAGACCGCGGGCCAGCAGATCGGGCTCGTACCGGCCGGTTCGCCGCAGGCCCCCGCCGCGCCGCTGGCCTACTGGCACGTGCCGGACATCGAGGCGAAGCTCGCCGAGGTGACCGCCGTGGGCGCCACCGTGCGGGAGGCGGCGCACGACGTCGGCGGCGGCCGTCTGGTGGCCACCGTCACCGACCTCGACGGCAACGTCCTCGGACTGCTCCAGGACCGGTAGGCGAGTCCGCCCGCACCCGCACAGCAAAGCGACGGACAAACAGCCACTCATCTGCTTGAGTCAGGCGACGCCGACGGGACCGCCGCGGGGGCGGTCCCGCCCGACAGATGGAGACGAAGAGCATGGCCAGCACGGACACCGACCCGCGGTCGCCTGCGCCGCACGCCGCCGACAGCCACGACCTGATCCGGGTGCACGGAGCCCGCGAGAACAACCTCAAGGACGTCAGCATCGCCATCCCGAAGCGGCGGCTGACGGTGTTCACCGGTGTCTCCGGATCCGGCAAGAGCTCGCTGGTGTTCGACACGATCGCCGCCGAGTCGCAGCGGCTGATCAACGAGACGTACAGCGCTTTCGTACAGGGATTCATGCCGACGCCCGCCCGGCCCGAGGCCGACGTGCTCGACGGGCTGACGACCGTGATCACCGTGGACCAGCAGCGGATGGGCGCCGACCCCCGCTCCACGGTCGGCACCGCCACCGACACCAACGCGATGCTGCGCATCCTCTTCAGCCGGCTCGGCAAACCGTACATCGGCCCGCCCGGCGCGTTCGCCTTCAACGTGCCGTCGGTCTCGGCGTCCGGCGCGATCACCGTCGAGCGCGGCGCCAAGAAAGCGGTGAAGGCGACGTTCCAGCGCACCGGCGGCATGTGCACGCGCTGCGAGGGCCGGGGCTCGGTCTCCGACATCGACCTGGCCGAGCTGTACGACGACAGCAAGTCGATCAACGAGGGCGCGTTCACGATCCCCGGCTACACCGGAGGCGGCTGGAACTCGCGGCTCTACGCCGAGTCCGGCTTCTACGACCCGGACAAGCCGATCCGCGAGTTCACCGAGCGTGAGCTGCACGACCTGCTGCACCGCGAGCCGACCAAGATGAAGATCGCGGGCATCAACATGACGTACGAAGGGCTGGTCCCGCGGGTCCAGAAGTCGATGCTCGCCAAGGACAAGGAGGCGATGCAGCCGCACATCCGGGCGTTCGTGGAGCGGGCGGTCGCCTTCGCCACCTGCCCCGAGTGCGAGGGCACCCGGCTCAGCGAGGGGGCCAGGTCGTCGAAGGTCGAGGGCATCTCCATCGCGGACGCCTGCGCGATGGAGATCAGGGACCTCGCCGAGTGGGTGCGCGGCCTCGTGGAGCCCTCGGTGGCGCCGCTGCTCGGCGCGCTCCAGCAGACCCTCGACTCGTTCGTGGAGATCGGCCTCGGCTATCTCGCGCTCGACCGCCCCGCGGGCACCCTCTCGGGCGGCGAGGCGCAGCGCGTCAAGATGATCCGCCACCTCGGCTCCTCGCTCACCGACGTCACGTACGTCTTCGACGAGCCCACCGCGGGCCTGCACCCGCACGACATCCGGCGGATGAACGACCTGCTGCTGCGGCTGCGGGACAAGGGCAACACGGTGCTCGTCGTGGAGCACAAGCCGGAGGTCATCGCGATCGCCGACCACGTCGTGGACCTCGGGCCCGGTGCCGGTACGGCGGGCGGCACGGTCTGCTTCGAGGGCACCGTCGAAGGGCTGCGCAAAGGCGGCACGATCACCGGCCGGCACTTCGACGACCGGGCCGCGCTGAAGAAGACGGTCCGCGAGCCCACCGGCACGCTGGAGATCCGCGGCGCGTCCACGCACAACCTGCGAGACGTCGACGTGGACATCCCGCTCGGTGTGCTGGCCGTGGTCACCGGCGTCGCGGGCTCCGGCAAGAGTTCGCTGGTGCACGGGGCGCTGCCGGGCCGGTCGAAGGCGGCGGGCGCGGGTGTGGTGTCGGTCGACCAGACGCCGATCCGCGGGTCGCGGCGCAGCAACCCGGCGACGTACACGGGGCTGCTGGAGCCGATCCGCAAGGCGTTCGCCAAGGCCAACGGGGTGAAGCCGGCGCTGTTCAGCGCCAATTCCGAGGGTGCCTGCCCGACCTGCAACGGCGCGGGTGTCGTCTTCACCGATCTGGCGATGATGGCCGGGGTCTCGTCCCCGTGCGAGGACTGCGAGGGGAAGCGGTACCAGGCGTCGGTGCTCGAATACCGCCTGGGCGGACGCGACATCAGCGAGGTGCTGGCGATGCCGGTGACCGAGGCCCTTGAGTTCTTCGGCGCGGGCGAGGCGCACACCCCGGCCGCGCACCGCATTCTCGGCCTGCTCGCCGACGTCGGTCTCGGCTACCTCAGCCTCGGGCAGCCGCTGACCACGCTGTCCGGCGGCGAGCGGCAGCGGCTGAAGCTGGCGACCCACATGACGGAGAAGGGCGGCGACCGGCTCGTCTACGTGCTGGACGAGCCGACCAACGGTCTGCACCTCGCCGACGTCGAGCAACTGCTCGGCCTGCTCGACCGGCTGGTGGACTCCGGCCGCTCGGTCATCGTGGTCGAGCACCACCAGGCGGTCATGGCGCACGCCGACTGGATCATCGACCTCGGCCCCGGCGCGGGCCACGACGGCGGCAGGATCGTCTACGAGGGAACCCCGGCCGACCTCGTCGCGGCCCCCTCCACGCTCACCGGCGAACACCTCGCGGAGTACGTCGGCGTCCGGCCGTAACTCCGTTGCGGCGACGGCCGGCCGGGCATTACGGTGCCGCGTATGACTGCCGGGTCGGCCTTGTGCCGTGAGCGAGTTGGGTGCCCGGCCTCCGAGTGAGGCCAGGGCGGGCCAGGAGCCCGCCGCCGCTTTCTTCCCCACCCTGTTCCCCGCCTCCCTCCAGGGAGGCACGGCCACGCAGTCCACGGAAGAAAGCAGCGTATGCCCAACCCCTTCAATCAGCAGATCATCGATGAGTTCCGGGCCAACCACGGCCGGGTCGGCGGCCCCTTCGAGGGAGCGCGGCTGCTCCTGCTGACCACGACCGGCGCCCGGACCGGCGCCGCGCACACCACGCCCGTCGCCTACTACCCCGACGGCGCGGAACAGGTCCTCGTCATCGCCTCGGCGGGCGGCGCTCCCCGCCACCCCGACTGGTACCGGAACCTGGTCGCCGACCCCCGCGTGAAGGTGGAGGACGGCGTCTTCGTCTACGACGCCGAGGCGGTCGTCCTCGAAGGCGCCGAGCGCGACCGTCTCTTCGCCCGCGCGGTCGAGGCCGAACCGGGCTGGGCCGAGTACCAGGCGAAGACGGAGCGGGTCATCCCCGTCGTGGCCCTGCGGGCCGTGCCCAAGGACGGCCCGCCCACGATGGCGGTGCGCTCCCCCGGCGAAGCCGTGCAGGTCGTCCACGACGCCTTCCGCCGCGAACTCGCCGCCATCCGCACGGAGTTCGGCAGGAACCAGGGCACGACCCTCGGCGCGCAGCTGCGCGTCAACTGCCTCACCCTCTGCCAGGGGCTCACCCTGCACCACACGGGCGAGGACACGGCCCTGTTCCCGTTCGTCGCCGGCCGGGACCCCTCCCTCGCGCCCGCGCTGGAGCGGTTGCGGCGCGAGCACGAGGAGATCGCCGTGCTCCTCGACTCGCTGCGCCGGGCGGTCTCCGCGGAGGACGCGGACCCCGCGGCCGTACGGTCCGAGGTGGAGCGGCTCACCGCGGAGCTCGAAGCGCATCTGACGTACGAGGAGGAGGTGCTGATCCCCGCGCTGGAGCCGGCCTCCGCGTAAGAGCCTGTGTCACCAGGGCAGCGGCCGGGTGTGCACCACGTCCAGGCGGGACACCGCCCGGGTCAGCACCACGTACAGGCGGTGCGGTCCCCGGGCCTCGGCCGCCGCGATCGCCGCCGGTTCGACGGCCACCACGTGGTCGTACTCCAGGCCCTTGGCGACGGAGGCGGGCAGCACGGTGACGCGGGCGCCGAGCGCGTCGGGGCCCGCGTGCGCGACTCCCGCCGCGGCCAGCGCCTCGCGCACCCCTGCGACGTCCGCGTCGGCGGCGATGACCCCGACGGAACCCTCGTACGCCAGGGCGTCCCGCACGGCGCGGACCGTCAGGGGGAGTACGTCGGTGCCCTCCCGCAGCCGCAGCGCGCCGTCCGCGCGGAGCGAGCGGGTGTGCGGGACGTCGACGCCGAGGCGTTCCAGGAGCCGGTTGGCGAGTGCGGCCACCGCCGCCGGTACCCGGAAGCCGGTGGTCAGCGGGGTCACGGGGGTGTCCGGCTTGCCGAGGTGCGCAAGCAGCGCGGGCCAGTCGCGGGCCGCCCAGGGGGTCGTCCCCTGGGCGAGGTCCCCCAGCACGGTGAGGGAACCGAAGGCCGCCCGGCGGGCGATGGCCCGGCACTCCATCGGGGAGAGGTCCTGCGCCTCGTCCACGACGACGTGGCCGTAGCCCTCGGGGTGTTCGACGAGGCCCGCGACCTCGTCGAGGAGCACGAGGTCGGCGGCCGACCAGCGCGCCGACTTCTCCGACCGCGGCGGTTTGCGCCACAGCAGCGCCTTCTGTTCCCCGGCGCCGAGGATCCCGTCGGCCGCCGCGGCGAGCACGTCCGGATCGCCGAGCAGCCCGGCCACCACCTCCTCGGGCCGCACCCGGGGCCACACGGCGTCGACGTACGCGCTCAGCGGCCGGGCCCGGGAGATCCGCCGCACCCAGGCGTTCGGCTGCGGTCCGGCCCGCCGCTCGGCCTGCGCCCGGATCCGGTCCACGACCCGGGTCCGCACCCGCTCCCGGCCGATCGCGTACGGCGGCTCCTCGTCCCGTACGCCGGTCACGATGCGGGCGAGTTCGGCGGCCGTCACCCGCCAGCGGTACGAGCCGTCCGGCACCGCGAGGTCGTCGGCGACCGCCGGGGCCACCCGCGCGTACAGGGCGCGGCGCAGCACCCGCGCCATCCGGGCGTCGTGCTTGACCAGCGCGGCTTCCTCGTCGTCCACGGCGGTGACCGGGTGGCGGGCGATCTCCTCGCCGACCGTCGACTGCCGCACGCCCGTCTCGCCGAGCGCGGGCAGCACCTCCGCGATGTACGACAGGAAGGTGCGGTTGGGGCCGAGGATCAGCAGGCCGCCGCGCCGGATGCGCTGCGGGTGGGTGTAGAGGAGGTAGGCGGCGCGGTGCAGGCCCACGGCGGTCTTGCCGGTGCCCGGGGCGCCCTGCACACAGACCGAGACGTCCAGGTCACCACGGACGAGGTCGTCCTGTTCGGGCTGGATGGTGGCGGCGATGTCGCGCATCGGGCCGACGCGGGGGCGCTCGATCTCCCCGGCGAGGATGCGGCTGCCCGCGCCCGGTGCCTCGTCGCCCTGCCGCGCTCCCGTCAGCGGCTCGTCCTCCAGCCCCGTCAGGTCGGCGGAGTCGCCGTGGCTGCCGGGCGCCCAGCCGAACCTGCGGCGTACGGCGACGCCCTGCGGGTCGCGGGCGCTCGCCTGGTAGAAGGCGCGGGAGACGGGGGCGCGCCAGTCGACGACGAGCGGCGGGGCGGCGGGCCGCTCGGTGATCCGCAGCCGGCCGATGTGGTAGCTCTGCCCGGCGTGATCGCCGGACGCCCGGCCCCCGGCCGGCTCGCCCGGCGGTGCGAAGTCGAGCCGTCCGAAGAAGAGAGGGCCCTCGGGCAGTTCGCGCATCTCCTTGGCGTGGCTGCGGAAGAGGCGGCCGAGTACTTCGGCGTCGGCGCCGGAGGCGGAGACGTCCTCACCGACGACGACCTGTTCCTGGGCCCCGTCGACCATGGCGGCGAGGGCGGCGCGGCAGGTGTCGTGGTAGGCGCGTTCGCGGGCGAGGGCACGGGTCAGCTCGGGTGACGTCATTCCGACGAGCCTAGCCGAATAACGTAACCGAGTTAAATTTTTTACCGAGACTCGCTAGCGTCGGGGGCGGGAGGGCCGGGCTGGCAGGCGGGAGGCTGTGGCGTCGCCAGTTCCGGGCACGCCGCCGTCAGCCGGTCGAAGGCGCGTCCGGCCGCGGCCACGGCGTCCGGGCGGATCACGGCGACCGGCTCGCCGTCCACGATCCGGCGCCAGTTGTCCAGGGCGAGGACGCGCTGCACGGCGATGACCTGCCCGGCCGCGAGCCGGGCGTCGAGGCCGCCGCCGAGCGCCGCCGCGAGCGCCGCCTCGGAGCGCTCCTGGTACGCATACGCGCGGGCCACCAGGGACGGGGTCCCGTAGAGCAGCCGGTGGAAGGCGAGGACCTCCGGTACGTCGCACAGGCCGGTGACCGGGTCGCCCCCCGCGAGCCCGGACAGGAACCGCTCGCGCAGCGCCCCGGCCGGGGTCCGTCCCTCGGGCCGCTCGGCGACCAGACGGGCGGACTCGGTCTCGTGGTCGGCGAAGCGGTGCAGGACCAGGTCCTCCTTCGCCGGGAAGTACCGGAAGAGCGTCGGCTTGGAGATCTCGGCGGCGGCGGCCACCTCGGCGACCGACACCTGGTCGAACCCCTTCTCCAGGAAGAGCCCGATCGCGATGTCGGAGACGTCCCGGTACATCCGCTGCTTCTTGCGCTCGCGCAGCCCGATCTCAGCCATGCCCCCGAGCCTACGCACCCGCTCCGTACGCATCCGATCCGTACGCACCCGCTGTGTACGCATCCGCTGTGTACGCACTCGCACCGTCCCCGCCGGCCGGCTCCGGGTCCCGGCGCCCGTGGACCGCGACGTCCTCCGCGTGCCAGGTGCGCAGCGCCTTCTCGGTGCGCTCCGGGTCCGGCACCTCGGGCAGCCGCAGCGGGCCGCTCGCCAGGCCCACGGCCACGCAGGTCCGCCGGGCGGCGTCGGCGAACTGCCCGTCGTCCGGCCGCCGGGGCAGGGCGAGCGCCGCACGCATCACGTCGGGGTACACCGACTGGGCGTGCTCGAAAGCCAGGTAAACGGGCAGGTCCTCGGCGAGCCCGGCGGTCAGCGCGGTCTGGCCCGACGCGCGCATGGCCGACTCCCACAGCACGGTCATCCGCTCCCGTTCGGACTCGCCGTAGCCCATGCGCACCAGGTGCGTGGCGAGGTCGTGCAGCGGGTCGCCGTACAGGGCGAGTTCCCAGTCGATGACGGCGAGGCCGCCGGCCGGGAGGGCGATGACGTTGGCGCGGTGCACATCGGTGTGGAGCAGCCGGAACGGGCGGGAGGTGAGGCCGGGGAGGCTCCGCGCGAAGGACGTCATCGCGTTCCGCGGGACCAGCACGTCGTCGAAGAGGGAGCCGAAGCGGGCCCGGTTGGGCCGGTGCACCCGGTCCTCGGTGAAGGCGGCGAGCCGGCGCAGGAAGCCTCCGCTGTCGCCGTCGTCCGGCCAGCCGTCCGGGCGGGGCGGCAGCTCGCCTGCCGGGATGCGGGCGGTCCTGGCGAAGAACCCGGCGAGCGCCCGCAGCAGCTCGTCGCCGACGCCGTCCGGGGCGGCCTCGGCCAGTGACCGGCCCGGCCGGAAGACGTGCAGGGAACGGTCCCCGAGGTCGGCCAGACAGCGCGGCACCTCCGGCAGGTGGCGGGTGACGACCCGCAGCACCTCGCTCTCCCGGGGCCAGATGCGCGGCACCACCTCGACCGTCTCGCGCGGCACCCGCAGCTTGCCCCGGGTGAAGGGCGCGGCGCCCGTCAGCAGGGCGAGTCCGAGGCCGAGCGGCAGGACCTGGTTGGTGTTGTGGTGGCCGTGGAACACGGCGCCGCCGCGCAGTCTTCGGGACTCCGCGAGCCGGTGGACGAGCGCCAGGCGCGCCCTGCGTGGCTGAAAGGGCCGCATGGTGGCGAAGAGTATCCCCAGCACGGACCACCGCGCGCGCCGGACCGTACGGCGGACGCAGCCGTCCCGCGCGTCGCTCAGGCACCCGGCGGAACCCGTCCCGCGCGTCGCTCAGGCGTCCGGCGCGTACGGCTCCAGCGTCGGCCACAGGGCGTCGAACCAGCGCTGGGACTCGTCGACGAAGAGCTGGTCGCGGGCGCTGTGTTCCTTGTTGAAGGAGAACAGCGTGGACTGGGTGCCCCAGGCGTCCCGCAGCTCCATCTCGACCCCGTCGACCTCCTCGGTCCGGGGGGCGATCGTGTAGTAGGCGACCAGGGCCTCGGTCCCGTTGAGCAGATAGACCTTCTGGTACGGGGTGTTGTCCACCACCCGGAAGCTCACGGACACCGGGATGCCGTGCTGCCGGCTCAGCCGCCGGAACTCCTGCCCGAGCACCTTGATCTGGTACGTGTGCTGGCGCATCGAGCGGGCGTGCACGGCCGCGTCGATCTTCTCATCACGGCCCCAGCCGTCCCCGGGCGCGGGGTAGAGCAGCTTCAGCTCCCGGCTCGGCAGGACCAGCCGGGCGGTGATCGACTCGGGGCGCGCGCCGCCCTGCTCGATCAGCCGGATGGGCGCGTACATCGAGCGCATCAGGGTCTCCGCGGTGAGGCAGACGGCGTCGATGCGCACGTGCGGCACCCGGAAGGCGGCTTCGAGGCGGGGTACCAGGGCGACCAGGGTGGGCTGCGGCGAGGTCTCGGCGGCGGCCGGCTGCTCCGCCACGGTGGGCGGGCTGCCCTTGCTGACGTTGGTCAGCAGGCCGTCGCCGGAGAGGGTCTTCAGCGCCTGGCGGACCGTCCCCCGCTCCACCCCGAACTCGTCCGCCAGCCGGTGCTGGGTGGGCAGCCGGTCGCCCGCCTTCAGCTGCCCGGTGCGGATCCGCTCGCGCAGGGTGTCGGCGATCTCCTGGTGCGAGGGCCTTCTGCTGCCATTCACCGCGACGCTCTCCCCGGTCTCGACCTCGCGCCAACTCCGTACAACTTTAGTCCGGTTGGCAACCAAGTTCTTCCGGCGCTCCGGTAGCTGTCATTCCGCGGGCCGGGCGCGGCCGATCTCCGCGGCTCCCTTCGCGCGCAGTACCCGCAGGACCGGCAGCAGGGAGTCGACGGTGAACTCGGCCCCGGACGCGTGCAGTTCCTTCCGCTTGCGCTCGTTGCCCGCGTAGCCGAGGAAGCGCACGCCGGCCGCGACGGCCGCCCGGTGGTCGGACGGCGCGTCGCCGATCATCAGCGCCCCGGAGGGTTCGGCCCCCATCGCGCTCAGCGCCCGGTTCAGGCAGTACGGGTCCGGTTTCAGCAGGTCGAGGCGCTGGGTGCGGCCGTAGACGTGCGGGGCGAAGCACTCGGCGAGGCCCCTGCTCTCCAGGTAACGGGCGGCCACCAGCGGCGCGTTGTTGGTGGCGACGGCCAGCTTGGCGCCCAGCGCCGTCCAGGTCCTGATCAGCGGGTCGGCGTACGCGGTGGGGAGCGCGGTGTCCACGGCCTTCAGCTCCTGCCGGGTGAGGCGTTCCTCCAGCTCGACCACCAGATCACTGCCGGGCTGCCTGCGGTCCACCGCCCGCAGTACGGCGTGCGGGTCGGGGTGCTTGCGCTCCTCCGCGGTGAGCAGCCCGTCGAGACCCCGCTCGGCGAGCCAGGTCACCTGGGCCTGTGCCACCCGCTCGGCGCGGTGCCCCGCGAACAGCCGGCAGATCGGCCCGTCGAAGTCGAAGAGCACGAAACGTGCACTTCCGATCAGATTCCGGAGCGACTCGGTCTCTTCAGCCACCGGAACAGTCTGTTTCGCTGCATCTGAAGTCACTAGGAGAGTGTCAGCTCAGTCGTGATGGTTTCCCAGAGGGCGTCGAACCAGTTCTGCGACTGATCCACGAACGCCGCGTCACGCTCGCCCGCCTCCCTGCCGAACGAGAACAGCAGCGACTTGGCCCCCATGGTGTCGTACGTCTCCAGCGTCCCGGTCGCCAGTTCCTCGGCCCGCCTGGTCACCATGTAGTAGCCCATCAGCGCCTCCGACCCGTTCAGCAGGTACAGCTTCACCGGCGGGGTGAACGGCAGCGCGCGGAAGGTGACCGTCACGTCGATGCCGTGCGAGGAGCGCAGCGAGCGCAGATTGTGGCGCAACACGTGCCCCTGGGCGTTGCGCTGCTCCAGCCAGCGGCGGTGCACCGGGTCGTCCTCGCCCCGCCCGTCCACCGGGACCGGGAACGCCAGCGCGATCTCCCGGCTGGGCAGCAGCACGCGGACGTCGACCGACTCGGGACGGATCGTTCCCTCATGGATCAGGCGGATCGGGTCGCCGAGGGCCAGCATCAGGGTCTCGGCGGTCAGGCTCACCGCGTCCACCCGCACCCGGGGCTGCTCGAACGCCTCGCTCAGCCGGGGCGCGAGCGACACCATCGCGGGCTGCGGCTCACGCCCGGCCGGTGCCTGTCCGGGTCCCGCGACCCGCGGCGGGCTGCCCTTGCTGACCCCGCTCAGCAGGCCGTCCTCGTACAGGGCCCGCAGCGCCTGGCGTACGGTGCCGCGCTCGACCCCGAACTCCCCGGCCAGCTCGGCCTGGGTGGGCAGCCGGTCACCGGCTCTCAGCTCCCCGGCGCGGATACGTTCCCGCAGGGTCTCGGCGATCTCCTGGGGCGAGGACCTTCTGCTGCCGTTCACTGCAACGTTCTCCCGGGTCACGAGTTGTCCGCCCATGGTGCCAACCGGGCACAACTCAAGCATAGTTGGCCGCCAACCCCGCGGAGTTGGCGAATCCGCTCCGCCGCCCGCCCCGCGGCTCGGCCCGCGGCTCGGCCCGGACCCCGGCCACCGGCCACCGGCCACCGGCCCTCAGTCGGCGAACCGCAGCTCCGAACTGATCGTCCCCCACAGCGCGTCGAACCACAGCCGGGACTGCTCCACGAACGTGGTGTCCCGCAGTCCGGCCCCCCGCGCGAAGGGGAAGAGCATGGACCGGGTCCCCTGGACGTCGTACAGCTCCAGGCTCTCCTGGCCGATCTCGCGCTCGCGTCTGGTGAGGGTGTAGTACGCGAAGAGCGCCTCCGCCCCGTTGAGCAGGTACAGCTTCACCGGGGGTGTGAACGGCAGGGCGCGGAACGACACGTTCACGTCGATGCCGTGGGTGGCGCGCAGGGCTTCGAGGTTGTGCCGCAGCACCTGGGCCTGCGCATTGCGGTTGACCAGCCAGTCCCGTTGCAGCCGGCCCGCCGCCGAGGCGTCGACCGCGGCCGGGAAGGCGAGCCGGATGTCGCTGCTGGGCAGCAGGACCCGGACGTTCACACTGGCCGGTTTCGTTCGCCCCGCGTGGATCTGGCACAGCGGCTCCCCGATGGCGAGGGTGAGCGAGACGGACGTCAGGCACAGGGCGTCGACGGCGACCCGCGGCGCGGCGAAGGCCGCGGTGATCCGCGGGCCGAGCGCCACCATGGTGGGCTGCGGTCCCGCCTCCGCCCCGGTCCGGTGTCCTCCCGGGCCGGGGGCGACGATGGCCGGGCTGCCCTTGGAGACGTCGGCGAGCAGTTCCTCCGCCTGGAGGATGCGCAGCGCCTGGCGGACGGCGCCGCGCTCGACACCGAACTCGTCGGCCAGCTTGGCCTGGGTGGGCATGCGCTGCCCCGGGCGCAGCACTCCGGACCTGATCCGGCTGCGCAGCTCGTCGGCCACGTCGCGGTGCGTCCTCTGTGGCCGTGGTGACCTCTTCCGTCCATTGACGGGGGCAAGTTCCGGGTCCACGTCATGACGGTACAACTTCGCGCCAAGTTCGGGGAGTTACTGTGAAGGTGGTTATGAGCCGTCTCCAAGCGGAGATAAGCCAAGTGGAGTTGGTCGCCAACTTGAGCAACATCGGCCAGCTTCCGGAGGGTTGGTCACTTCGGACGGCAACGTCGACCAGGTGACGGATCCTCGACGGGGGAACAGCACCGTCCGCCGGTCCGGCCGGCCGGGCTCCCTTCCGGAGGGGAGCCGGGAGCCCGTCCAGCCGAGACCCCGTCCGGAAGGAGGCACAGCCCGGCGTCCGGGCGCCGGGGCACGCGAAGCTACGGATGCAGGATCACGGAAGCCGGACCTACGGAAGCCGGCATCACCGAAGTCACGATCACGGAAATCAGAAGAGGTCCGGGCACCACGGTCGCCTGGACGTACGCAGCAGGGCGTCGGCCACCGAGGCGGCGCCCGCTCGTTCTTCCCGCACCCGGCCGAGCGCCGCGAGCCGCACCGCCGACTCGTCGCCCAGCCACAGCGCCGCCAGCCCACCCACGTCGAGCGTGAGGTCGGCGCCCCGTCCGGTCGGCGCACAGGACGCGCCGTCGGGACCCGCCTCCAGCAGATACCGCCCGGCGACCGAGAGCCCGGCCACACCGCCCGCCCCGGCCAGCACCTCGCTCCCGCGGTCGGTGACCTCCAGGACCAGCGACCCCGTCCCCGCGTACGTCCGCGCCTCCAGCGCCCGTACGACGTCCAGGATCCGCAGCCACAGCCAGTCGGCCTGCGAGACGATGCGGGCGGCCCGGGGGTCGGGCAGGAGGTGCGGGAGCAGGTCGTCGGGGGCGCGGTTCCCCGTCTTGACGCTCGCGACCCAGTCGACCGAGCAGAGATACCCCCACAGGGCACGCTCGGCGTCCGGGGTCAGCGCGATCAGCCAGTTCACCGAGGCCGTGATCAGCGGCTGGCTCGCGTCGCCCCACTTGTCGTCGCACTCGTACGACACCAGGCCCTCGACCTCGCCGGCCGCCGAGCGGTACACCGCGTAGAAGGGCTCCGTCCACGGCGAGCCGTTCAGCACCAGCGCCCCGGTGTTCGCCCGCCACCAGCGCTCGTCCCGGCTGACCGCGCCCGGCTGACCGCGCCGCAGCCGCTCATGCAGCTCGGGCCCGATCTTGCGTACGTCCTCGGCGTCCACCTGGTCGATCCGCCCGCCGTCCGCCGGAACCGGCCGGCGCCGGTCCAGACCCGTCCGCGGTACGTCGATGCTCCACTCCGTGCTCGTGGTGGCCGGACCGAAGCCGAAGCGGCCGTAGATCGGGTACTCGGCGGCGATCAGGGAGGCCACCACGTCCCCGCGTTCCTTCGCGGCGGCGAGGTCGAGGGCCATCATCCGGCTGAGCAGCCCGCGGCGCCGGTGCGTGGCGGTGACCGTCACCCTGGTGATGGCGTCGGCGGGCACCGGGCGCCCGCCGACGGCGGTGACCTCCTGCGCGAAGGACCGGAACGTTCCCACGCACCGGCCGCCGTCGAAGGCCCCGAGCGCCCGCTCCGGGACGATCCCCGCCCCCCGGTCCTCGATCTCCCGCTCCGACCTCGCCGACGACCGCAGGAACCCGGCGTCCGCCGCCCGCAGCCACTCCGGTATCTCGGCCTCGGTGATCGGGCGTATGTCGACGCCGGAGCGCTCGTCGGTCGTGAAAGTCATGCGGACACGCTAGTGCCCCAACAGGCAACGTTCGCCCCGTCGGCCGAACGTTGCCTGCCGGGGCACTAGGCGGGCGGCGGCGCGGGTGTCGCGCCGTTTTCCTCCTGGCAGCGGGCTCCCCCGGACACCTTTGGAGCGCGGCCGGGCGCTCTCAGAACGCCGCCCGGATCTCCCCCACCTCGTGGCCGCCGCCGGTCAGCGGCGCGCGTCCGATGCGCTCCACCACCGGGCCCTCCACACCGAGCAGCGTCAGGGCGCGGCCCAGTACCGGGCGCAGCGCACGCCCGTAACCGTCGTCGATCTTGAAGGCGAGGGCGCGGCCGTCGGCGAGGGCCACCGCCTGGACGGCCTCCGCGCCCATCTTGGACAGCGCGCCGGGCACCTCGCGCATCAGCCACGTGTCGGGACGGCGGGTGCCGGCGACGTACTCGGGGTGCGTGCGCATGGCGTCCGCGACCCGGCGCTCGGCGGTGCCGGGCGCGGCGAGCACGAAGGAGCGGAAGGCGCGGGCCAGACCGGTCAGGCCGATCGCCATCAGCGGTGCGCCGCAGCCGTCCGTACCGAGGGCCGCGACCGGCTCCCCGGCCGCCTCCTCCACGACCGTCCGGATCAACCGCTGGAGCGGGTGCTCAGGGTCCAGGTAGGTCTCGGTGGGCCAGCCCCGCAGGGCGCACACGGCGAGCATCGCGGCGTGCTTGCCCGAACAGTTCATGGTGACCCGGTCCCGCACCGCGCCCGCGGCCAGGTACGTCTCGGCCTCCTCGGGGTCGAGCGGCAGGTCCGGCGGGCACTGCAACTGCGCGGACGTCAGCCCGTGCTCGCTGAGCATCTTCTGCACGAGGTCGCGGTGGAAGGACTCGCCCGAGTGGCTCGCGGCGGCCAGCGCCAGCCGCTCGCCCGCGAGATCGAGGCCCGCCCGCAGCACGCCCGCCGCCTGCATCGGCTTGTTGGAGGAGCGCGGGAAGACGGGCGCCGTCACGTCACCGAGCGCCAGCTCCACCGATCCGTCCGCGGCCAGCAGCACCAGGCTGCCCCGGTGACGGCCCTCGACGAAGCCGGAACGGACGACCTCGGCGAGGACGGGGGGTATCGCGGAGACGGAGGGGGCGGCGGGGACGGACATCTGCGGGGCCTTCCGGAGCGGGACCCGCTCCGGCGACGGACGTACGACGGCGTACGGCGGGCGCACGCCGCTGCCGGGCGCCGCGGACGCCCGCGTGGGGCCCCGGGGCCGCTCCGGCCGGGGGCACCCGGGATCGCCGGGGCCGCCGCGTCACATGAGCAGGTCGTCTACTTGTGCTTCTCCCTCACGGTACCTGCGGGCGATCTCCGCGCTGCAATCGTCCGCGGTCCGCTGAAGGCGCTGGCGGCGCCGGGAGACCTGCTGCTCGTAGCGGACGAGCCGCGCCATCCCGGCGTTCAGCTCGTCGTCCGTACGGGCCTTGAGGTCCGACAGCTCGACCTCGGCGAGCATGTCCGTGGCGAGCCGCCGGTACTCCTCGCCGTGCGGGGTGCCGACCGTCACATGGCGGGCGGACGAGCGGTGCCGGGCGGGCGCGTCCGTGAGAATCTCCGGCAGCCGGTCGACGAGCGACACCACCGCGACCAGGCCCGGCGGCAGCACATGGCCGCCGCGGCCCGCGAGCTCGGCCCGCAGGATGTCGATGCGCCCCTGGAGCAGCCGCCGCAGATAGCTGAGGTCGGCCTCGTCCCGCTGGGCGTCCCGGCGCAGCGCGCGCAGCTCGGACAGGCGCAGCACGGCCAGGTCCGGTACGGGCGGGTCCACGGCCAGCGGGCTCTCGATGCGCTGCGCCGACGGCCGGCGGGCGCCGACCGGTCCGGGCGCACCCGTGCGCGGACTCGTACGAATCAATGACACGGCCCCGGGCGGCTGCCCGGGACCCGGTGTGGTGCTCATGTGCCTTACCGTCCCCTCGACCGGTTCGGTCCACCGCGTATCGCGTATGGGCGTCGCGGTACCGGTAACACGCATGGTGCCACCCTTGCGACCCGCTATGTGACCGAGTGCCCCTGATCGGCCCCGGATGGGGGGTTACGGGCACCCTCGCGCAGGTCCGGCGGGCCGCTGGTGGGGCGGGCCGGGGACCGCTCGGCGCCGCGCGGGGCGGCCAGGGCATGATGACCCGTATGCGTGCGGTGGTACAGCGGGTGGACGGCGCGAGCGTCGTCGTGGACGGCGAGACGGTCGGCGGGATCAGCGGCGAGGGCCTGTGCGTCCTGGTGGGCGTCACGCACGACGACACCAAGGAGAAGGCGGCCCAGCTCGCCCGCAAGCTGTGGTCGGTGCGGATGCTGAGCGAGGAACGGTCCTGCTCCGACCTCGACGCGCCGCTGCTGGTCATCAGCCAGTTCACGCTGTACGGCGACGCCCGCAAGGGCCGCCGCCCCACGTGGAACGCGGCGGCCCCCGGCGAGGTCGCCGAGCCGCTGGTGGACGAGGTGGTCGCCCGGCTGCGCGCGCTGGGCGCCACGGTGGCGACGGGCCGGTTCGGGGCGCAGATGCGGGTGTCGCTGACGAACGACGGCCCGTTCACGGTCCTGCTGGAGATGTGAGCCGGTCTTGTCTTCCTAGGGCTCTACGACGACTTCCTGGGCCGCGGCCGTGGTGTCGGCGAGCAGCGGCGCGTCGACCGGCACGTTCCGCTTGACCAGGGCCAGGGCGATCGGGCCCAGCTCGTGGTGGCGGACGGCCGTGGTCACGAACCCGATCTTGCGCCCTTCGGGCCCGTCGGCGGCCAGGCGCAGCCCGGCGCCGTGCGGCGGCAGGTGCACCTCGCTGCCGTCGAGGTGCAGGAAGACCAGACGGCGCGGGGGCTTGCCGAGGTTCTGCACCCGGGCGACGGTCTCCTGGCCGCGGTAGCAGCCCTTCTGCAAGTGGACCGCGCTGCCGATCCAGCCCAGCTCGTGCGGGATGGTGCGGTGGTCGGTCTCGAAGCCGAGCCGCGGCCGGTGCTGCTCGACCCGGAGCGCCTCGTAGGCGAGGAGCCCGGCCGCCGGACCGTGCCCGGCGGCGAACGCCTCCAGCTCCCCGCGCGGCAGGAACAGATCACGCCCGTACGCCGTCTCGCGTACGACGGCGCCCTCGGGGACGCCGGCGATGGACCCGGCCGGCAGGTGCACGAGGGCGAACTCGGCCGTCCGGTCGGCGACTTCGACGCGGTAGAAGAACTTCATCGACTCCAGGTACGCGACCAGCGCGTCCTGGGTGCCGGGCTCGGTGTGCATCCACACCGTCGCGCCGTCGTCGACGAGGTGCAGGGCGTGCTCGATGTGGCCGTTGGCGGAGAGGATCAGCGCCTCGGTGGCCTGCCCGGCGGGCAGGTCGCTGACGTGCTGGGTGAGCAGCAGGTGCAGCCAGCTCAGCCGGTCGGCACCGGTCACGGTCACGACGCCGCGGTGCGAGAGGTCGACGAATCCGGTGCCGTCGGCGAGGGCACGCTGCTCACGGAACAGCTCGCCGTAGTGCGCGGCGACGCCTTCGTCCACGCCTTCGCCGGGTACCGCGCCGGGCAGGGACAGCAGGGGGCTCTTCATGCGTCCCAGCCTACGACTTGGTAGTTGAAGTCTTGAGTGTGCAGCTCTCGCACCGGCCGAAGATCGCGAAGTGCTTCATATCGGTGTCAAAGCCGAACGTCTCGCGCAGCTTGGCGGTGAACTCGGCGACCACCTCGACGTCCGCCTCGATCACGTTCGTGCAGTCCCGGCAGACCAGATGGATGTGGTGGTGCCGGTCGGCCAGGTGGTACGTCGGCGCGCCGTGCCCGAGATGCGCGTGGCTGACCAGGCCCAGCTCCTCCAGGAGCTCCAGGGTCCGGTAGACGGTGGAGATGTTGACCCCCGACGCCGTCTTCCTCACCTCTGCGAGGATCTCGTCGGGGGTCGCGTGCTCCAGGGTGTCCACGGCTTCCAGGACAAGCTGTCGCTGCGGCGTCAGCCGGTAGCCGCGCTGCCTCAGATCGCTCTTCCAGTCGGTGCTCACCACACAGGGAAGTCTAGGACTACTTGAAGAAAGCGATCCCGTCGTCCGGCATGTCGTCCGGGAGGGCCTTGGCCCAGCGCTCGACGTCCTCGGGGGTGACGACCTTCTTGAGGTGCGCGGACATGTAGGGGCGGAGCTCGACCTCGGGGGTCTGCTTCTCGCCGACCCACATGAGGTCGCTCTTCACGTAGCCGTACAGGCGCTTGCCACCGGTGTACGGGCCGGAGGCCGCCGTCCGTGCCACGGCGTCCGTGACCAGGTCGATCTGCGGCTTCTTGTCGGCCAGCTCGCCGTACCAGACCTCGACGACGCCGTCGTCGCGGGTCATGACGACCTCGACCTTGCGGGCGGCGTCGACGCGCCAGAAACCGGACTCGGTCTCCAGGGGCCTGACCTTGTTCCCGTCGGCGTCGAGCACCCAGGTGTGCGAGTGGTACTCCAGGAAGTCACGGCCGTCGTGGGAGAAGGTGACCTCCTGCCCGAAGTTGCACTTCTCGGAGCCGGGGAAGTCGTGCACGCCCGCGCCGGCCCAGTTGCCGAGCAGGAAGGCGAGCGGGACGAGGTCCTTGTGGAGGTCGGACGGGATCTCGATCATGGGAGCAGTTCCTAGACGTGGGTCAGCGGACGTGGATCAGCGCTGGCCCTGGTACAGCTTCTTCACGGTCAGCCAGGCGAAGCCGAGCACTCCGACACAGACCAGAACCAGCAGGGCTTCGAAGAAAACCTCAAGCACGGAGTGCTCCTCGGACGATCGTCATGAATCCCTCGCCCCGCGTGCAGGCCGGAGTGAGGGAGGTGTACAAGGCCGGGCCCCAGCTTACGCGGCCGGGGCCCGGGTCTCCTTGCGAGGTACGCCCTGCCGGGCCTCAGAGTCCGTGTCACCCGAGGAGCTGGCTCTGCAGGACCACCGTCTGCTGGAACGGCACGGCCTTCGCGCCGCCCTTGCGGGACTGGACGACCAGGCCGAGGACGTCACCGGCGGACAGGTAGCCCTGCCTGATCTGCTCCGCGCCGTACGGCTTGTTCTCCACGTAGAGCGAGCGCGAGACGTTCTCGGTCCGGGCCTCGTCCGGGAAGTCCTCGTCGAAGGCGAGGGTGTCGCCGCCGGCCGGCGCGTGCTCGGGGCCGAGGGCCGAGGTGAGGTCGGGGAACAGCTCGTCCACGACGGCCGCGGTGTCGAAGTGCAGCAGGTAGACCCGGGTGTGCGTACCGTCCGGCGTCGTCCAGCCGCGCGCCGCGATGTGCCGCAGACCGGCGTCCTTGAGCTGCTGCCCGAGGTCGCTCCGCTCGTCCTCCATGTACTCCGCCAGGAAGTCCTTCGTCGCCAGCCAGCCGTCCGAGCCGCGCAGCGCCTTGTCCTCGGCGGCGCCCTTCGGCGCGGGCAGGACGAGGGACCGCAGGTCGGCGTAGTGCGCGCCGGTCGCGTCGGCCGCGGCGAACGGCTCCGGGCTGCCGGCCGGCAGCGGCGGCTTCGTCAGCTCCGGGTACTCCCAGCGCCCGTCGCTCTCCGTCCCGAGCCCCGGTACGTCGGTCCGCTCCATCGACGTGATCCCGTACGCCGTCCCCGCGCCGAGCACCGCGAAGACGGCGGCGGCGGCGGTCCAGCGCGCCACGGCCCGCAGGACGCGGCGGTCCTTGGGCGGGGCGGGGGCCGGGTCCGGTGCCGGGGCCGCGGCGGGCGGCGCGAGGGGTGGCGGCGGGGGCAGGATCTCCTGCGCCCGCTCGACCACGACGGGGGTGGTGGCTTGGGCAACCGGGACGGCCGGGACGGCCGGGGCAGCCGGGGCAGCGGGGACGGCCGGAGCGGCCGGTTCGTCGGCCTGCGGGCGGTCGGTGATCGGTACGTCGTCGGTGATCGGTACGTCGTCGATGATCGGTACGTCGTCGGTGATCGGTGACTGGTCGGTGATCGGTGACTGGTCGGTGCTCATACCGCTTCCCCCGGTTCGGCTATGCGGTCCAGCTGGTCGCGCAACAGGGCCGCGACCCCCTTGGTGTCGAGCGGCTTCACGCCGTCCGCGGTGGCGGTGACCAGGACGTCGCCCTGGTAGGCCGAGCAGAACATGCTGTCCAGGCCGGAGTCGGAGTCCGCGGGCGGCAGGAAGCACTGGGCGTTCTTGTGCCCCTCGATCTTCGGGCCCTTGCGGAAGACGTCCAGCGCGTCGAGGAAATCCTGCTGGAAGGTGGCGGCATCCTCGACGGCCGCCTTGGACTTCATCTGCGCGAGCACGATGCTGACCGTGTAGGGGTCGTCGTCGGCGAACGAGCCCGCGTCCGCGCCGAGGTAGCTGCGCATGGCCATCCCGGTGAGCTTCTGCCGGTCGATCTCCTTCTCCAGCTGCTTGCGCTGGGAACGGGGCAGACCGCTCAGCGACTCCTTGCGCAGGGCGGTGGCCTGGGCCCCGCTGAGCTGCGCGTCGGAGCCGTACTCGCCGAGGTCGGGGCCCGGCTTCCAGTCGGTGCCGTACGGCACGAGCACCCCGGCGAGGCCCTCGGGCCCGGCCGTCTTCCCGGCGTCGGCCTTCGTCGCCGCGGGGAACTTCCAGACGGGCGCGCCGGCGTCCCGGTCGGCGTCCCCCACGGTGACGACGGTGTACCCGACCCCGGCGACGACGGCCCCCACCGCGAGCAGCGAAGCGGCGGCTATGGCGAGCCGACGCCGAAGGACGGTGTTCTTGACGGGCGGGGCGGGCGGGGCGGGCTCAGCGAGCGGGGCGGGGATGGGTGCCGGTACGGGTGCGGGTGCGGGTGCGGGTGCGGCCGGTACGGAGGCGTCGGGTGCGGAGGCGTCGGGTGCGGGCGCCGGGTCCGTTCCGTGGCTGGGCACCGAGGCCGTCCCCGGGCTGGGCACCGGGTCCGTCCCCGGGCTGGGCACCGAGGCCGTCCCCGGGCTGGGCACCGGGTCCGTCCCCGGGCTGGGCACCGAGGCCGTCCCCGGGCTGGGCACCGGGTCCGTCCCCGGGCTGGGCACCGAGGCCGTCCCCGGGCTGGGCGCCGGGTCCGTCCCGGAGTCGGGCGCCGGGTCCGTTCCGGCGGCGGGCGCCGGGTCCGTTCCGGCGGCGGGGTTCTCGGTCGTCACAGCCGCTCCATCTGCCGGGTGGCCAGGTCCAGGATCGTCTTCTTGCTGACCGGCTTGGTGTCGTAGATCCAGATCTCCATGGCGATGTCACCGCGGTAGGCGTGCGCCTCCGCGCTGTACATCGGCAGGTACCCGGCCTCGCGCTCGGGCTGGTTGTGCACGTACGCCATGCCGTCGGCCGTGCCCGGGACGGGCCAGCTGTCGGTGGAGTCCTCGGCACCGGCCCAGTAGTGGCCGCTCTCCGCGTACTCGGCGGCGGCGAGGGCCTCCTCCTGCCGGTACTGGACCAGGTGGATCTCCACGGTGGACGTGCTGCCGGAGTGCCAGCCGACGGCGGCGGCCCGGCGGAACTCGTCGGTGACGAGGTTGCCGAAGGCGTCCTTGGGCTTGTCGAAGTTCTCGGCGTACTCGGCCAGGCTCATCCAGCCGTCGGAGCCGGCCAGCCACTCGGCCTCCTTCACGCCGCCGGGCTTCTTCAGCAGCAGCTTGCGCAGGTCGCCGTCGGTCTTCACCCGGCGGTCCTGGGCCGCGGACAGCGGCTCGGGACCGTCGCCCTTCGCCTGCCGGAGGTCCGGCTGCGAGAGCGAGGGCAGCCGGGTCGGCTCGCGGTCGGCCTGCACCAGGTAGCCGGTACAGGTACCGGCGACCACACCGAGCACGGCGGCAGCGGCGATCAGCAACGCGGTCCGCCCACGACGCCGCGACCTGGGCGGCCGGGGCGCCGCCTCGACCGCCTCACCGGCCGGGGCGGCCGCCGCCACCGGTACGTCCGGAGCCGCCGACGCCTCCGCAGCGGCCGCCTCCGGTGCCACTGGTGCTGCCTCCGGCGCGGCCGATGCCGCATCCGGTGCAGCCTCCGGTGCCGCCGCTGTCTCCCTGGTCGCCGCGTCGGTCGGCGCCTCTTCGGGTACTTGCAAAACGTCCCCCACAGAACGTGAAGTGCGCATTCCATATGCGCGCTCACAGGAGACTCATGGCCGGCACCCCGGGTTGTAGCCGACTTGATTACGATTCGGGCATGGCGAAGAAGCTGGTGATCAAGGTGACGGCCGGGGCGGACGCTCCCGAGCGCTGCTCGCAGGCGTTCACGGTGGCGGCGGTGGCCGTGGCCAGTGGGGTCGACGTCTCCCTCTGGCTGACCGGCGAGTCCGCGTGGTTCGCGCTGCCGGGCCGGGCCGCCGGGTTCCAACTGCCGCACGCGGCCCCGCTGCCCGACCTGCTCGACTCGATCCTCGCGGCGGGCCGCATCACCCTGTGCACCCAGTGCGCGGCCCGCCGGGACATCACGGAGAAGGACGTCCTGGACCGCGTAAGGATCGCGGGCGCCCAGGTGTTCGTGCAGGAGGCGATGGCCGACGAGACGCAGGCGCTCGTGTACTAGCGGGTCCCTCAAGAAGACCTCACGAGCGGCGGTCGCGGGCGGTGGCCCGCTACCGTCGCCTCTTCTTGCCGTCCAGTTCGTCCCACCACTCGTCGGACTTCCGGTCCCCCGAGGGGTCGTCCCACCAGCGGTCGTCGGGGCCGCGCCGGTTCGCCACCATCGCGGCGAGCGGCGGGATGACCATCGCCACCACGCACATGCCGACCGCCACGGGGACCGACCAGATCCGTACGACCCCCCAGGCCAGCACGAACAGCCCGATGCACGTCGCCATCAGGGCGAAGTAGGCGTGCCGTCGTCGCGCGTACATGTCTTCCAGCGTAGGCCGGGGCGGCGGGAGGAGGACAGCGGAAGGGCCGCACCCCGGTCCGGTGGGTGTCCCACCCGGGGGTGCGGCCCTCCGGCCGTACATGCGGCCGCCGTCCGGGACGGCGGCCGGTGCCGTCAGACGGCGATCGCGACCTCCGCCAGGCCACCCTGCTGCGCGACGACCGTACGGTCCGCCGTGCCGCCGGGCACGAGGGCGCGGACGGTCCAGGTGCCCTCGGCCGCGTAGAAGCGGAACTGTCCGGTCGCCGAGGTCGGGACCTCGGCGGTGAACTCACCGGTCGAGTCCAGGAGCCGGACGTAACCGGTGACGGGCTCGCCGTCGCGGGTCACCTGGCCCTGGATGGTGGTCTCACCGGGCTTGATCGTCGAGGCGTCGGGACCGCCGGCCTTCGCTCCACACATATGTCTTGTCCTTCGGCTGTTGAGGGTCGCGGTAGCCGCGGAATGCGGATTACTGGGTTACTTGGCGGCGCCGAGCTCGATCGGGACGCCGACCAGGGAGCCGTACTCGGTCCAGGAGCCGTCGTAGTTCTTGACGTTCTCGACGCCGAGCAGCTCGTGCAGCACGAACCAGGTCAGCGCGGAGCGCTCACCGATGCGGCAGTAGGCGATGGTGTCCTTCGCCAGGTCGACCTGCTCGTCCTCGTAAAGGGCCTTGAGCTCGTCGTCCGACTTGAAGGTGCCGTCGTCGTTGGCGTTCTTCGACCACGGGATGTTGCGGGCGCTCGGCACGTGGCCGGGGCGCTGCGACTGCTCCTGCGGCAGGTGCGCCGGGGCGAGCAGCTTGCCGGAGAACTCGTCGGGCGAGCGGACGTCGACCAGGTTCTGGGCGCCGATGGCCTTCACGACGTCGTCGCGGAAGGCGCGGATCGCGGTGTTCTGCGGCTTGGCCTTGTAGTCGGTCGCGGCGCGCTCGGGCACCTCCTCGACCAGCTCGCGGGCGTCCAGCTCCCACTTCTTGCGGCCGCCGTCGAGGAGCTTGACGTTCTCGTGGCCGTAGAGCTTGAAGTACCAGTACGCGTACGAGGCGAACCAGTTGTTGTTGCCGCCGTAGAGGACGACGAGGGTGTCGTTGGCGATGCCCTTGGCCGACAGGAGCTTCTCGAAGCCCTCCTGGTCGACGAAGTCGCGGCGGACCGGGTCCTGGAGGTCCTTGGTCCAGTCGATCCGGATGGCGTTCTTGATGTGGTTCTTGTCGTACGCGGACGTGTCCTCGTCGACCTCGACGACGGCCACGTTCGGGTCGTCCAGGTGCTCCTGGACCCAGTCGGCGTCTACCAGGACGTCGCTGCGGCTCATGCTGTTTCTCCTCCGGGGCAGTTACGGCGGTGCGGTGAAGCGGTGGTGGTGCGGGGCGGGTACGCGCCTTGTGACAGCAGGGGCGGGCGTACGCGGCGCACGCGTGGCCCTGACGGGGAGGCCGGAGGGCCGGGGGAACGCGGAAGGGCCGCGGGGCGGGCTTCCGCTCAGAAGGGGCGACAGAGCATGGCGGCGACGCGGCACAGGTCTACTGCCCGCCGCTTCGTGAGATCCGCCTGTCGCTTCATGCCTGCGATCGTAGGGACGGACAGGCGGGGATGTCACCGGCGTGTCGCATATTGAGACGACATCGTCCGCCATATGGGATGCATGGAGCGCCGAGGCCGTCCCCGCCGGGCTTCCGGGCCGCCGTGTCCGTCCGGCGGCTGCTGAACGGACGGGGATGTCTCGCCTGTCGGACGGCCACCCGTCCAGGGAGCGTCCTACCCGGAGACCGGCCGTCCTACCCCGGCAGTACCTGAGGTCAGCCGACCAGCTTGACGCCCGAGCCCTTCACCGTGATCTCGACGCCGTCCGGGGCGGCCTCGACCTTGTCGAGCGTGATGCCGCCGGGCAGCTCGTCGATGGTCTGCTTGAAGTCGGTTATCGAGCGGATCTTGGCCTCGGCGAGCTCGACGCCGAGCTTGGGCAGGCCGTCGGCGTGCACCTTCACGTCCTTGCCGGAGACGCTGACCGTGCTGAGCACGGAGACCGGCTCGGGCAGCTTCTTGCCGAGGACGGTGGCCTCGATCTCGACCTTGATCTTGCCGTTGCCGCCGTCCGACAGGCCCACGAGCTGGGCGGTGACACCGGGCGCGACCTGCGCGGGGTCGCCCTGGGCCGCCTTGAGCAGCTCGTCGTAGGCGATGGTGGCGGTGCCGGTGGCGCTGTCGGCGGTGGCAGAGCTGTAGTCGCCGCTGAAGACGACGCCGTGCATCTCGGCGTTCAGGTCGTCGATGCGGATCTTGTCGGTGGCCGCGTCGGTGCCGCCCGTGGACGCCTCGTAGTTCTTGATGCCGATCTCCACGTCGTCCAGCTCGCCGCCGGCGACCTGGGTGAGGAACGGGAAACCGTTGATGGAGACGTCCGGGGTCTCGGACAGGCCCTCGCTGCTGCGGATCCGGTCGGCCGCCTCGTCCTCGGCGAAGCCCACGGCCACCCGGTCCGCGATCACGAACAGTCCACCAAGGATGACGACGACGATCAGAAGTATTCGCAGTGCGCGCATGCTCGGTGTTCCCCCACTCAGGCGTTCGGCCGGCGGCCTGCGTGGCCGCCGGTCTGCGAGCCTATCCGCGCGAGGCCCCCGGAACCGGGGACCTCGCGAGATGTCGATCACCTGTGACGAAGGTCCCGCTCGCGGCAGGACCCGGAGGGGGCCCTAGCCGAGCGCGCGGCCGAGGAGGTACACGGCGGGGGCGGCGGCGGTGAGCGGGAGGGCCACACCGGCCGTCATGTGGACGAAGCGGGACGGGTAGTCGTAGCTGGCGACCCGGTGGCCGATCAGCGCGCAGACCGTGGCGCCCGCGCCTAGCAGGGCGCCGTCGGTGCCGTAGTCGGTGAGGCCGCCCACGACGGCACCCGCGCCCGCGCCGACCGCCAGCGCCACCAGGACGGACGCCACCGTCGGCAGCGGCAGCGCGCGGGCCACGATCGCCACGGCGACCGCGGCGGCACCCACCGTCACCGCGTCCGCGTCGGCGCCGAGGTGCCCGGCCGCGACGATCGACAGCGCCGCCGAGGCAACGGTCGCCATCAGGCCGTACATCCGGGTGTCCGGGTCGGCGTGGCTGCGCAGGTTCAGCACGAGCGAGAGCAGCACCCAGACGCCGATGGTGCCGAGGATCGCGGCGGGCGCGTGGTCCCGCCCGGCCGCGAGCAGCACGACGTCCGCGACGACCGCGCCCAGGAACGCCAGCGCGATGCCCTGCCGGGCGGGCCACATGCCGTTCAGCCGGAACCAGCCGGCCGCGGTGACCGCCTGGAGCAGCACCAGCGGTACGACGAGGGCGTATTCGCCGATCGCGGCCGTGCCGGAGAGCAGCAGGCCGAGGACTGCGGTGAGCACGGCGGGCTGTATGCCGGGCTCGATGATCGGCGAACGGCCCTCGGCGCGGGCGCGCTGGGCGTCGGTGACGCGGGCGTTGCCGGTCATGGTCGCGGGGCCGTAGCCGGGCTCGTCGGCATCGGTGGTGCCGGTGCCGCTCGAGCCGTTGGTGCCGCTCGGGGTGCTCGTACCGGGAGCTGCCGCCGGTTCGGCGGAGGCCGCGCCCGGCCACTGGCCCGAGGGGGTCTCCGGCGGCAGCGGCCGGCCGGCGGTGCCGTGCGCGGGGGCGGCCTGCTGGTAGTACCCCTGCGACGGGGCGGGCGAGGCGGACGGATCGGCGTGCCGCTGCCCGGCCGGGTTCTGCTGCCCGTAGCCCTGTCCGGGGTAGCCCTGTCCGGGGTAGCCCTGCCCGCCGTGGCCCTGTCCGTGGGCGTGCTGCTGCCCGCCGTAGCTCTGCGCCGGTGCGGACGGCTGCGGGTAGCCCTGTCCGCCGCCGTAGCCCTGCCCGGTGCCGGGCCGCGGTGCGGCGGGGGGCTCCGAGTAGTTCTGCGGGGGCAGGTACGCGGTGCCCGCGGCGGAGACGGGGGGCTGGACCTGGGTCTCCCAGGTCTGGCCCTCCCACTGCTGGGTGTACTGGTGCTGCTGCGCCTCGTCGTACGGCTGCTGCTGCCCCGGCCAGCCGGACTGCGGCTGGGACTGGTGCTGCTGGGGCTGTTGGTGCTGGGACTGCTGCTGGTACGGGTCGTACCCCTCGTACTGGGGGTCGTACGGCTGGTTGCTCATGGCTTCTCGGTCACCCTCCTGCGAACGGCGGGAGCACCTCGACCGTGCCGCCGTCGGCCAGCCGTACCGTCTCATGCCCGCGGGTGCCCACGGGGTCACCGTCGACGAGGAACGAGCAGCGCCGCAGGACGCGGACGAGTTCGCCGGGGTGTCGCTCACGTGCCGCGGCGAGCGCCTCGGCGAGCGTGCCCGCCTCGTACGGCTCCTCGGCGACACCGGCCGCGGCCTTGGCGGCGGCCCAGTACCGCACCGTGCCCTTTGCCATCTGGTTCCTCGATCAGTGGTGAAGTCGGTGCCGGGGTCGTCGGTGACCCGGCACGGCCAGGCTAGCCCGCACCCGGCGCTAGCCCGTATGCGCGGCGGTGTGCGCGGCGGTCCAGTGGCCGATGCGGTGCAGGAGCGCGTCGTCGGCGGCGTTCTCCGCGTGGCCCATGCCGTGCTCCAGCCAGAGTTCGGCGCCGTCGCCGGCCGCCTCGGCGAGCATCCGCGGGTGGTCGAGCGGGAAGTAGCCGTCCCGGTCGCCGTGCACGATCAGCAGCGGGGTCGGCGCGATCAGCGGCACCGACTCGACCGGGGACGCGGGGACCGGGTCCCAGTCGCGGTGGTGGATGCGGGTGCGCAGGCCGTAGCGGCCGACGGCGCGGCCCATCGGGCGGGTCACCAGCCAGTGCAGGCGCCGCATGGGGGCCGTGCCGCGGTAGTACCAGCGGGCCGGGGCACTGACGGCCACGACAGCGTCCACCGTCGTGGCCGTCAGCGCTCCCGCGTGTGCCTCCGTACGCGCTTCTGTGCGCCCCCTGTGCTCCGCAACCACGGCGGCGTCCCGTGCGGCGGCCTGGCGCAGCACCACGGACCCGCCCATCGAGAAGCCGACGGTGGCCACCCTGGTGTGGCCGAGCTCACGCGCCCACCGCACGGCGGCGTCCAGATCGAGCACCTCGCGGTCGCCGACCGTGGAGTGGCCGCCGGAGGCCCCGTGGCCCCGGAAGGAGAACGTGACCACGGCCCCGTACTGCGCGAAGGCGTCCGCCGCGCGCCGGACGTGCGGGCGTTCCAGGTCTCCGGTGAAGCCGTGCGCGACGACGACGGCGAGGCCGTCCGGCGCGGTCTCGGACGTACCCCTTCCGGGGGTGTACGCCGCGTCGACAGGGACCCCGTCGGCCGTGCGCAGGAACGTGCGCGCGGGTCCCCGACCGGCCGTCTCATACTCCGGACGGCCGGTAGATCGCGTCACATGACCTGCCGAACCAGAACTCATGTGGGCTATTGTGCTGGGCAGAGGACTCGGGCAATGCAGCCCCCGGGTCCTTTTGTGCTTTCTGAAGCGTTGTATACGAACCCGGTATACGAAGCGGTTCGGAGCCGGCGCAGTGGATCCTTGGGGCGCGGGATCCGCACCGCAGTACGAGGCAGCCGTAAACGTCCTCGATGGGACCGAGGAGGAACCAGACGTTATGGGCGAGCGAACCGTGCACGAACGTATGACGATCCGGGCGGGAGGGGCGCGATGAGTTCCCTGCTGCTCCTGACCAACGCCCTCCAGCCGTCGACGGAGGTGCTTCCCGCGCTCGGACTGCTGCTGCACAACGTGCGGGTGGCCCCGGCCGAGGGCCCCGCACTCGTCGACACCCCCGGTGCCGACGTCATCCTGATCGACGGGCGCCGCGACCTGCCGCAGGTCCGCAGCCTGTGCCAGCTCCTGCGGTCCACCGGACCCGGCTGTCCGCTCGTCCTCGTCGTCACCGAGGGCGGCCTCGCGGCCGTCACCGCCGACTGGGGCATCGACGACGTGCTGCTCGACACGGCGGGTCCGGCCGAGGTCGAGGCCCGGCTGCGGCTGGCCATGGGCCGCCAGCAGATCGTCGCCGACGACTCCCCCATGGAGATCCGCAACGGCGACCTGTCGGTGGACGAGGCGACGTACAGCGCCAAGCTCAAGGGCCGCGTGCTCGACCTGACCTTCAAGGAGTTCGAGCTCCTGAAGTACCTGGCGCAGCACCCGGGCCGCGTCTTCACCCGCGCCCAGCTCCTCCAGGAGGTCTGGGGCTACGACTACTTCGGCGGTACGCGCACGGTCGACGTCCACGTACGGCGGCTGCGCGCCAAGCTCGGCCCCGAGCACGAGTCGCTGATCGGGACGGTCCGCAACGTGGGCTACCGCTTCGTGACGCCGGAAAAGGTGGAGCGGGCCGCCGACGAGGCGAAGGCCAAGGCTGCCCGGCCGAAGCCCGCGGAGACGGAGGAGCCCGCGTCCGAGGACGCCGCCGCGGCCGTGACCGCACAGGAAGCCCCCGCACAGCCTGCCCACAGGTAGGTCCATCCGCGTAGACTCCGCGCGTGGCCAAGGTGACTCGGGACGACGTGGCACGACTGGCGGGTACTTCGACCGCCGTCGTCAGCTATGTCATCAACAACGGACCCCGGCCGGTCGCCCCGGCCACGCGCGAGCGCGTTCTCGCCGCGATCAAGGAGCTGGGCTACCGGCCCGACCGGGTCGCCCAGGCCATGGCCTCGCGGCGGACGGAGCTCATAGGCCTGATCGTTCCCGACGCGCGCCAGCCCTTCTTCGGGGAGATGGCGCACGCCGTGGAACAGGCCGCGGCGGAGCGCGGGAAGATGGTCCTCGTCGGCAATTCCGACTACGTCGCCGAGCGTGAGGTCCACTATCTGCGGGCCTTCCTCGGCATGCGGGTCTCCGGCCTGATCCTGGTCAGCCACGCGCTGAACGACAACGCCGCCGCGGAGATCGAGGCGTGGGACGCCCGGGTGGTGCTGCTGCACGAGCGGCCCGAGGCCATCGACGACGTCGCCGTCGTCACGGACGACATCGGCGGCGCGCAGCTCGCCACCCGCCATCTCCTGGAGCACGGCCACCCCTACGTCGCCTGTCTCGGCGGCACGGCGGAGACCCCGGCGGTCGGCGACCCGGTCTCCGACCACGTCGAGGGCTGGCGGCGCGCGATGCAGGAGGCCGGCATCCCCACCGAGGGCCGGCTCTTCGAGGCCCCGTACAACCGCTACGACGCCTATCGGGTCGGGCTCGACCTGCTCGCGGGCCCCGACCGGCCGCCGGCCATCTTCTGCTCCACCGACGACCAGGCGATCGGCGTGCTGCGGGCCGCCCGCGAGCTGCGCATCGACGTGCCCGGCGAGCTGGCCGTGGCCGGTTTCGACGACGTCAAGGAGGCGGCGCTGACCGATCCGCCGCTGACGACGATCGCCTCCGACCGCTCGGCGATGGCCCGCGCGGCCGTCGACCTGGTGCTCGACGACGGCCTCAGAGTCGCGGGATCCCGCCGCGAGCGGCTCAGGCTGTTCCCGTCCCGGCTGGTGGTCCGCCGCTCCTGCGGCTGCGCCTGAGCCGCCGCAGGAGCGGCACGCGGAACGGACTCCTCGTCCGGCCGCACGGGCCGGGCGAGGGGTCCGGGACAGCGGGTCGTACTAGAACAGCAGGTTGTACTGGTTGAAGCCGGTGCCCAGGCTGATGCGGTTGCCGAAGAGGCTGCTGGACGCCTTGTTGGTGCCGGGGTACAGCCAGAGCGTGCCGCCGGAGTCGCGGGCCATGATGTCCGCGATGCCGTCACCGGTCACATCGCCGTTGGCGACGTACGAGGTGAAGTTCCAGCCGGTACGCGCCTGGATGCGCGTCGACCACGGGGTCTTCTCGACCTGGGTGCCGCGGTACAGGTACAGGACACCGGAACTGTTGCGGACCAGGAGGTCGGCCTTGCCGTCGCCGGACAGGTCGCCGTGACCGAAGATCTTCACGTTCTTCCACGACTTGTCGACGACCTTGACCTTGCCGTAGAACTGGCCGGTGCCCTTGCCCGGGTACAGGTACACCGAGCCGTCCGCGTCCACCGCGACCAGGTCGGGGCGGGCGTCGCCGGTCATGTCGCCCGGGATCGCGTACGACTTGTAGCCGCCCCACACCGAGCTGATCTGCATCCAGGTCCACGACTCGGAGGCGTGGTCGAAGTACTGGCGGTAGAGCTTGCCGTCGGTCTTGTCGCGGATGATCCAGTCCTGCAGGAAGTCCCGGTCCAGGTCCGCCTGCATACCCCAGCTGATGCTGTCCCAGCCGGTGCTCAGGTAGGCGCGCCTGGCGAGCGAGGTGCCCAGGCTGTCCTGCTCGAACAGGCCGCCGGAGGGCGTCCGCGCCAGCAGGTCGGCCCGGCCGTCCAGGGACTCGTCGGTGTCGTCGATGCGCGGCTGGGCCGCCCAGGTGTACGACGAGACCTTGGTGAAGACCGGGTAGGCGCCCTGGGCGGTGCAGCCCTCGACGCCCCAGGAGACGATGCCGACGACCTTGTTGCCGACGACCAGCGGGCCGCCGGAGTCACCGTTGCAGGCGCTCTGTGTGCCCTCGTCGGCACCGGTCGCCGGGGTGCCCGCGCAGATCATCGAGCCCTCGACGAAGTAGTCCGCGCCGAGGACGGACTGCATCGCGCTGTTGCAGGTGGAGTCGGCCACCAGCGGCAGGCTCGCCTTGCGCAGCGTCGACGACAGGTCGGCGCCGTCCGCGCCGGAGGTCACACCCCAGCCGTAGACGGTGGCGCTGGTGCCGGCCTTGTAGAGCGCGCTGTCGTTGGAGGCCGCCAGGCGCAGCCACTGCTGCTCCAGGGGCCGGTCCAGGGTGAGGACCGCGACGTCGTTCTTGGCGGTGTCGGCGTTGTAGTTCGTGTGGTTCCACTGGCGCCAGACGCCGGCCACCGTGCCGGTGGTGTCGTCGTACAGGCCGGTGGCACCCGCCAGAACGGCGCCGTTGTTCACCCAGTCGAGGCCGGCGACGCAGTGGGCGGCGGTGAGGACCTTGTTCGGGGCGACCAGGGTGCCGCCGCAGAAGTAACCCTCGTCGGTGGCGCTGTCGTAGTAGGCGAGCTGGACCATCCAGGGCGCGCTGGAGATGCCGGTCGTGCTGCCGCCGATGATGAACGGCGTCTTCTTCGCGGACTCGGTGCTCTTGGCGGAGTCGGCGGGCTTCTCGGGCGCGGTCCGGTCCTTGGCGGCCTCGACGACCCGGTGGCGCAGCTCGGTGTCCGAGGCGGTCGGCTCGGGGGCCCCGGACGGGGCGGCGGCGGGCGCGCCGGACAGGCCGGGCGGGGTGTCCGCGGCGAGCGCGGGCTGCGCCGCGAGTACGCCGGCGCAGCTCAGCGCCAGCGTGAGAGCGGCCGCGGGCAACACCATGGCGGGGCGTCTCCAGCGGTCACGCAGGGCACGTATCACTCAGGGCTCCTGGGATGGGTGGTGTGAGTCGTCAGGATCATCAGGGCCCGAGGCGGGCGTACGACGCACAGCACCTGGCAGCCGCCTCGACACGCCCGCGTCGACGCGGACGGCATGACCAACCCAGCCCTGTTCGGCGCCAGTTGGCACAGGTGCGACCGCGGAGCCCCCCTCCGGCCGGGTGATCGTAAGCAGATCGCGGCGGCGTGCACAGGGGCTTCACAAACGCCGTCAAGTATTCGTCCGCCGCCTTCCGCACCCTCACCCCGTGGCAACCTCCCGTTTGCCGGGCCGACCGGCTTTATATCGGGCATACGCGGTTCTGTCGGGCTTCTCAGCGGCCACTCAGCGAGCTCTCATGATCGGGCTTCAGTCTTATTCCCATGACCGAGAGCTTCCGCCGCAGCGGCGAGTACGAGCACCCCCAGCAGGGCGAGCAGTCCGGGTACGTCCAGGGCGACGACCAGCGGTCGGCGTACCCCCAGCAGCAGGCCTCCGCTCCTGTGAACCCCGCTCCAGTGAACCCCGAATGGCCGCCCCCGCCGGCGTACCAGCCGGCCGCGCCGGTCGCCGTCGAGCCGGGCACCACGGTGTGGCCGGCCCCGGGCCAGGGCGGCGGCGGCAACGGCGCCGGTGACGGCGGATACGCGGCCGACGGATACGCCGCCGGTCAGCCCGGCGCCGCCGCCTCCACCGCGGTCCTCACGGCCGCGCCCCTCGACCCGGCGGGCGCCCCCGCTCCGGCGAAGAAGCGCGCCAAGGGCCCGATCGCCCTGCTGGCCGCCGTGGCCATCGCCGCCGCGGCCGTGGGCGGCGGCACCGCGTACGCCTTCCAGACGCTGACCGGCAAGGACAGCACCACGACGACCGCCAGCACCAGCGTGCTGCCGGCCAGCAAGAAGGGCAGCGTCTCCGCCGTCGCCGCGGCGGTCAGCCCGAGCATCGTGGAGATCAGCGCCACCTCGAGCTCCGGCGAGTCCACCGGCTCCGGCGTGATCATCACCAGCGGCGGCGAGATCATCACCAACAACCACGTGATCTCCGGCGCCTCGTCGATCAAGGTGTCGACCAGCGACGGCAAGTCCTACACCGCCGAGGTCGTCGGCACCGACAGCAAGAAGGACCTGGCGCTGATCAAGCTGGAGAACGCCTCCGGGCTGACCGCCGCGAGCCTCGGCGACTCCTCCCAGGTCGCGGTCGGCGACGAGGTCGTGGCGATCGGCTCCCCCGAGGGCCTGACCGGCACCGTCACCAGCGGCATCGTCTCCGCGCTCGACCGGGACGTCACCGTCTCCACCGACGAGAGCCAGGGCCAGCAGCAGGGGCAGGGCCAGGGCGGCGGCAGCGGCCAGTGGCCGTTCGAGTTCGGCGGCCAGGAGTTCAACGGCGACACCGGCTCCTCCACCACCACGTACAAGGCCCTCCAGACCGATGCCTCGCTGAACCCGGGCAACTCCGGCGGCGCGCTCATCGACATGAACGGCAACATCATCGGCATCAACTCCGCGATGTACTCCGCCTCCGACTCCTCGTCCAGCTCCTCCAGCGCGGGCAGCGTCGGCCTCGGCTTCGCCATCCCGATCAACACCGTCAAGTCCGACCTGGACACCCTGCGGGCCGGCGGCTCCGACAGCTGAGCCGTCCCGCACCGGGGCCAGTGACCCAGGACTCCAGGAGGTCCGCATGATCCAGCAGACAACCCACCACGGCGTCACCGACGGCGGCGACCCGGCCGGTTACGGCCTGGCGCTCGCCGTGGCCCTCGAACTGACCCCGCCGGCCGCGCGGGCCCCCGAGCTGGCACCGTCCGCCGCCCGCCAGGCCCGCCGCCCGGCCGGCCGCCGCCGCACCGCGGCCGTCCGCGGCTGAACCTTTCACCAGGACCTGAGCAGCGCCGAAACGTGCGAGGCTGAAGGAGCCCTCCCCGTCCGACCGCACCCGAGGAACGAAACGCCATGAGCCCCGCCGAAGGCGACCGTGAAACCCAGCGCATCCTGATCGTCGACGACGAGCCGGCGGTCCGCGAAGCACTCCAGCGCAGCCTCGCCTTCGAGGGATACGACACCGAGGTCGCCGTGGACGGCGCGGACGCGCTGGAGAAGGCCACCGCCTACCAGCCCGACCTGGTCGTCCTCGACATCCAGATGCCCCGTATGGACGGGCTGACGGCGGCCCGCCGGATGCGCGGCGCCGGCACCACCACACCGATCCTCATGCTCACCGCCCGCGACACCGTCGGCGACCGGGTCACCGGTCTCGACGCGGGAGCGGACGACTACCTGGTGAAGCCCTTCGAGCTGGACGAGCTCTTCGCCCGGATCCGGGCCCTGCTGCGCCGCAGCTCCTACGCGGCGACCGCGGTCGGCGCCCCCGAGGACGACGCGCTCACCTTTGGCGACCTGCGCATGGATCTGGCCACCCGCGAGGTCACCCGGGGCGAGCGGCAGGTCGAGCTGACCCGCACCGAGTTCACCCTGCTCGAGATGTTCCTCGCGCACCCGCGCCAGGTCCTCACCCGCGAACAGATCCTCAAGGCCGTCTGGGGCTTCGACTTCGAGCCGAGCTCCAACTCCCTGGACGTGTACGTCATGTACCTGCGCCGCAAGACCGAGGCCGGCGGCGAGCCGCGCCTGGTCCACACGGTGCGGGGCGTGGGGTACGTCCTGCGCTCGGGCGGCGCCGAGTGAACAGGGCGCTGCGCCGCATCCGCTCCCTGCCGATCCGCTCCCGGCTGGCCCTGCTGGTCGCCGCGGCGGTCGCGTTCGGAGTGGCCGCGGTCTCCGTCACCTGCTGGTTCATCGTCCACGACAAGCTGTACGCCGAGGTCGACAACGACCTGAAGTCGCAGCAGCAGCCCATCCCGTACAACGCCGCGCAGACCACCGCCAACAACTGCACCCTGGACCCGGACAGCGGCGAGGGCTTCCGCCCGCGGTCCGAGTACTACATCCAGATCCTCAAGGCCGACGGCACGGCCTGCGTCTTCGACTCCTCGGCGGGGTCGGTCGACGTCACCTCCGGCGACAAGGCGATCGCGAGCAGCCCCAAACTCGGCGCGTACACCCTGCACAACGGCACCGACAGCGACGGCAACTCGGTGCGGGTGCTGACCGTGCCGCTGCGCGTGACCCGGCCGGGGAGCATGAGCCAGGAGATCGTCGACGACGCCGCCCTGACCATCGCCTTCCCGCTGCGCGGCACCGAGTCCACGCTGAACGAACTGGCGCTGCTGCTGCTCGCCGTCTCCGGCATCGGGGTCGTCGGCGCCGGGGCCGCCGGACTCGCGGTGGCCCGTGCGGGCCTGCGCCCGGTGGACCGGCTGACCGAGGCGGTCGAGCACGTCGCCCGCACCGAGGACCTCACCATCCGCATCCCCGTCGAGGAGGACAGCGAGGACGAGGTCGCCCGCCTGTCCCGCTCCTTCAACTCGATGACCTCGTCGCTGGCCAGCTCCCGCGAGCTCCAGCAGCAGCTCATCGCCGACGCCGGCCACGAGCTGCGCACCCCGCTCACCTCCCTGCGCACCAACATCGAACTCCTCACCCGCAGCGAGGAGACCGGCCGCCCGATCCCGCCGGCGGACCGCAAGGCGCTGCTCGCCTCCGTGAAGGCGCAGATGACCGAACTGGCCGAGCTGATCGGCGACCTCCAGACGCTGTCGCGGTCCGACTCCGGGCAGCCCGCCGACCGCGCCCAGGTGGTCGCGCTCCAGGACACCGTCGAGGCGGCACTGCGCCGGGCACGGCTGCGCGGCCCGGAGCTGACGATCAGGGCGGACGTACAGCCCTGGTACGTGCGCGCGGAGCCGTCCGCGCTGGAGCGGGCGATCGTCAACATCCTGGACAACGCGGTGAAGTTCAGCCCGGAGGGCGGCGCCATCGACGTCTCCCTGGGTGAAGGCGTCCTGACCGTGCGCGACCACGGACCCGGCATCTCCGCCGACGAACTCCCGCACGTATTCGACCGGTTCTGGCGCTCCCCGTCCGCCCGCGCGCTGCCGGGCTCCGGGCTCGGTCTTTCGATCGTCGCGCGGACGGTGCAGCAGGCGGGCGGCGACGTGTCGCTCGCGCCCGCCGAGGGCGGCGGCACACTGGCCGTCATCCGTCTGCCGGGAACCGGAACGCCCCCTCCTGAACTCTCATAATCAGGAGCAACTTTGCTGCAACGGCCCAATACTGGGCTCGAACCACGCAAGGTGTCTGTCAACGGCTGGACGGGGGCTGGGATGACGGGGTGGGACATCGATCCCGTCGGCGTGCAGGCCACGCTGACGACCACGGGCGAGGCGGGCGGCGACCTGGAGAAGGTCGCCACGTCCCTCGGCAAGAACATGGCCAGTGCCGCCGCCTCGGCGGGCACGGCCGTACCGGGCGGGCAGTTCCACGGGCCGATGGTCGGCCCCGTGGTGCCCGGCACACCGCGCGTGCCGGTGGGCCCGGTGGCCGCCGCGCTGAGCGAGTACCTGTCGGAGCGGCAGAAGAAGCTGGCGTTCATGGCGCAGCGCACTGTGAACTCCGTGCAGGGTGCCGCCCAGGCCACCAACGCCTACAACCACGGCGACCTGGACATGGCCGCCGACGCCCAGAAGGAAGCGCTCAAGGAACCGAAGATCGATCTGCCGGGTGCGAACACCGGGGGCGGTAAATGAGCGACCAGACCGCCCTGGACCCGAACGAGATCCCCAAGTTCACCGGTGATCTGGAGCAGCTCGAGAAGGACGTGAGCGCGCTCAGCACGGACGCCTTCGACCTGTGGGACGCCGGCAGCCAGATCGACACCCGCTTCCAGGGCCTGTCCTCCTTCTACGAGGCGCCCGAGGCGGACAAGCTGTTCGCCACCACCGCGCCCGTGGCCACCGCGGGCGACGAGCTCTGCACCGAACTGGGCACGGTCGCCTCGGCGCTCGGCACGTACGCGGCGGAGATCCGGCCGCTGGTCGCCAAGTTCGAGAGCCTGCGCACCGACGCCGCCGCCTTCGCGCGCAGCATCGCGGACGACGACGACTGGCGCGAGGACGGCGACAAGGTCGACGAGAACAACGGGCGGCGCGAGGAGGTCAACGCCGCCTGGGCGGCCTTCCAGGCCGCCGAGCGCACCTGCTACAACAAGATCGTCGCGCTGGTCGGCGGCACCCCGCTGACGCTGAACGACGGCTCCAACGGCGAGCACATGTACGGCTACCGGGCCGAGGACCTCAACAACGCCGAGGGTCTGCCCTGGGGCGACCCGGTCGAGGAGTCCACGCCCTGGTACATGATCCACGAGCATCTGTGGGACTTCACCAAGGGATTCTTCGTCGACGGTGTGTGGGGCACCATCAAGGGCCTCGGCACGCTGGTCGGCTTCGACGGCTGGGACGCGGCGGGCCAGGCGTGGACGGGTCTCGGCAAGCTGCTGACCGGCATCGTCATCACCGGCATGCCGATCGTCGGCACCGCTTACTGGCTGATGCCGGACGACAAGCTGCCGTCCTGGCTGCGCGACTCGCGCACCGCGGTGGTCGAGACCGGCAAGGCGCTGGTGGCGTGGGACGAGTGGGGCAAGAACCCCTCGCGCGCGGCGGGCGCGGTCACCTTCAACGTCCTGACCACGGTCTTCACCGGCGGTTCCGGCACCGCCGCCAAGACCGGCGCCATCGCGAAGGCGATCTCCTTCGCCGGCAAGGCGGGCCGCATCGTCGACCCGATGACGTACATCGCCAAGGGCGTCGGCGCGGGCTTCACCAGGATCGGTGACGTCATGGCCAGCCTGAAGGGCGTCACCAACGGCACCTGGGTGCAGCTCGGCGACAACGCCTACCGGATCGCCGAGGACCCCGCGAAGCTCGACGAACTGCCCGCGGGCCTCACCCCCGAGAACAGCGTCCGCCTGGAGGAGAACGGCGAGGTCGTCTACCTCAACACCGAGACCCTCCAGCTGCACAACGTGGACGGCACGGTCCGGGAGTCGCTGGACTCCGTCCAGCACGAGGGGACGGCGCCGGAGCGGGCCGCCCAGGCGAGCCATGAGGAGCCCGCGGGCGTACGCACCGAGCAGCCGCAGCTCGTGGGCGTCGGCGCGGGCACGCACGCGGCGGAGTCGGCGGCCACGGCGGGCCGGGGCGCGGACACGGTCACCGTGCCCGGCGGCCGGAGCGTGGACTCCCTCGGCGAGACACTGGTCGGCCGTGGGGGCGGCGGTGGCCGGGGCGGCGGCGGTCTCGGCGGCCTCGACGACGTCGGCCGCGCGGGCGACGACGCCGCGGGCGACGCGGGCCGAGCCGGCAGCGGTGACACGGGCGGCCTGGACGACCTGGGCCGGACCGGGGACGAGGCGGCGGACGCGGGTCATGCCGAGGACGACGCCGCGGGTGACGCCGGTCGCGCCGGAGACGACGCCGCCGGTGACGCCGGTCGCGCCGGAGACGACGCCGCCGGTGACGCCGGTCGCGCCGGGGACGAGGGGCAGCAGCCCGCGCGGGAGCGGACGCCCGAAGAGGCCAAGAAGATCGTCGAGGAGCAGATCAAGAAGGCGAACGATCCGACGCCGCTGCCCCACACCGGCAAGAGCTGGTTCGAGACGTTCTACCGCTCCGACGGCCACCGCAGAAGCGTCATGACGCTGGACGAGCACGGGAACGAACTGCCGATCCTGGCCAAGGACTCGGACGGCAGCTGGATCTCGAAGGACTCGCTGCCGGCCAAGCCGGGGGCGAAGAGCTACCCCGATCCCCACAGCCCGTTCGGTGCGGACACGGCGCCGCTCCATGAGCTCGACGACCTCAACAAGGCGGCCAAGAACCGCCATGTGGCCAACGCCCTCATCGCCGCGGAGCAGGCGTACAACAAGACTCCTGACGCGGCGCACCTGGCGGAGCTCAACAAGGCGCAGCAGGCGTTCACCGCGGAGATGCCGGAGCTGAACAAGGCCAACAGTTCGATCGCCGAGGCGCTCGGCGAGCAGGCCGCCATGCGGCACATCATCCCGGAGGCGTTCGCCGACCAGCATCCTCAGTGGATCGACCTGCCGAAGACGCCCAACGGGGCGAACATGTTCGACCAGCTCTACCGGCTCGACGACGGCTCCCTCGTCATCGCGGAGGCCAAGGCGCCGAAGGCCAGGCCGATCTGGCGACGGGGTGCCGGTTCCGCGGAGAACTGGATGGTCCAGCAGGGCACGCGGCCGTACATCGAGACGATCATCGCCGAGATGACCGAGCGCGGAGGCCTGCTGGCGAAGGACAGCGCGGGCAACGTGATCCGGGACAGCTCGGGGAAGCCCGTGACGAACGCCATGCTCGCCCGCCAGATAAGCCAGGCTCTCAAGAGCGGCAAGCTCCAGTACGTCATGGTTAAGGCCACGGAGAACACCGGCAAATACGCTGGAGCCAGCCTCGATCACTTCAAGATTTACTAGAGGAGTACGGCAGTGGTTACGCGCATTCCCCGCCATGGCTATCCCCCGAGCATCGACGTCGAGAACGACATCGACACGGCAGCGGGGCTGGAAGGGCTCACGGAGACCGTCAACTGGCAGCTCGAGGAGTTCGACAGCTCGCCCGATCTCAGGGCGCGCGCCCTGAGCACCGCGCTGGCCCTGGCCAACGCCCGGTGCGAGGTGGACCCGGACGCCTCCCAGTTCGAGACCTGGGAGGCGTGGGTCACCGCCATGCAGGTGGGCTCCGCCTGGTTCGCCATGGCCTCCCGGCCGGAGGGCTCCACGGTGACGTGCCGGATCAAGGAGAAGGACCGGCAGCTCCCGACCACCGGACCGCAGCCGCACGTGAACGCCGGTTCCTGGGTCACCGCCTTCTACCTCGCGCTGGTCTGCCGGGACGTCGAGCGGCTGAACGAGCTGGCCCGGGTGCCCGTCTCGCTGCTGCGGGAGTCCGGCGCGACCCTCGACGAGTACATCTACTCGTGGGTCGAGACCCTCCAGAGCTTCTGGCTCGGACGGGACGACGTGGCGACCCACCTGACCGCCGCCGTGGACGGCACCGGACCGGACTCGGCACGCTACGCGGACCAGAACGAGATGTCGCTGATCCTGTATCCGCCGATCATCCTCTTCTACCGGGTCCTGCGGGCGGACCCGGCCGAGTTCAACGAGGCGCTCGTCGACGCGCTCAACTGGCACAAGACGTACTGGACCTGGGACGACGACCGCCAGATCAGCAATCGGGGTTTCGTGGCCCTCGGCCCCCTCGCCATCGCCTGTCTCGCCAAGGAACGCGGTCTGCCGGTCGAGGTGGAGTCGGAGTACCTGCCGAAGGCGCTGCTGGACTTCGCCTGGCGGGGCGAGATCGACACCTGAGCCGTACCCGCTCCCTAGTGCAGGGAGAGGTGAGGAAGCGCGTCCGGTGCGGCCAGGGCCGCGTACGTGCCGCCCCTCGCCAGCAGCTCCGCGTGGGTGCCCGCCTCCACCAGGCGGCCGCCGGCCACCACCAGGATGCGGTCCGCGTCCGGGGCCAGGCTCAGATCGTGGGTGATCATGATGGTCGTACGGCCGGACATCAGGCGCCGCAGCGGCTGGACGACGCGGCGGGCGGCGACCGCGTCGAGGCCCGCGGTGGGCTCGTCGAGGACGAGGACCGGGGCCGCGCGCAGCATGGCGCGGGCGATCGCGACGCGCTGGAGCTGACCGCCGGAGAGGGTCGCGGTGCCGGGTGCGATCACGGTGTCGTACCCGTCGGGCAGCGCGGTGATGAACTCGTGGGCCGCGGCCTCCGCCGCGGCCGCCTCGATCTCGGTGTCGCTCGCCCCGGGCCGGCCGCAGCCGATGTTCTCGCGGACGGTGCCGCGCAGGATCAGCGTCTCCTGCGGCAGCAGCGCGACGTTCTCGCGCAGGAATTCCAGGGGTACGTCCGTCAGTGAGACGCCGTCCAGGCTGACCGCGCCCGCGTCGGGGTCGTAGAAGCGGGTCAGGAGCTTGGCGAGGGTCGATTTGCCGGCGCCGCTCGGGCCGGTGACCAGGACTAGTTCGCCGGGGCCCGCGGTGAAGGACACGCCGGACAGGGACGGCCGGGCGGCGCCGGGGTAGCCGAAGGACACGTCGTGGAAGCCGACCCAGCCGTGCACGGGCCAGGGCCGTACGGGGGCGGCGGGGTCGGTGACCGCGGGCTCGGCGTCGAGGATCTCCGTCAGGCGGGTTGCGCCGGCCGTGGCGGCGGTGAGCGTCAGGCCGAGCTGACCGAGGTTGCGGATTGGCGGGTAGAGGTAGCCGAGGAACGCGGCGAAGGCGAGCAACTGGCCCAGCGACATGCGCCCCTGGGAGATCTCCCAGGCGCCGAGCCCGATCACGGCGAGCACGCAGAGCGTCTCGACGACCTCGACCGCCTGCTCGTACATCTCGCTCGCCCGCGCGCCCCGTACGGACGCGCGCAGCCAGGCGCGCGCCTCGCGGTCGAGCCGCTTCTCCTCCGCGCGCCGGCGGTTGTACGCCTGGGTCAGCACCACGTTGCCGAGGGACTCCTCGACGACGGCGGTGATCGCGCCGTCGGCGGCCCGCTCGTCCTGCGAGGCGGCCTTGATCCGGCCGGCGAAACGGCGGGCGGCGAGGATGAAGAGCGGGGCGAGGACGAAGGTGGCCAGCGCCAGGTCCCAGCGCAGCCAGAGCGCGGCGGCGGCGTAGAACAGGGCGGAGAAGGCGGCCGAGACGGTGCCGACCACGCCGGAGACAACCATCTGCTCGATGGCCTCGACGTCACCGGTGAGCCGTTCGACCAGGTCGCCCCTGCGGTGCTGCTGGAAGAAGTGCGGCGGCAGGTCCTGGACGTGGCGGAAGACTCCGGCGCGCAGCCGCAGGACGAAGCGCTCGGCGGTCCACACGGCGAGCGAATTGCCGAGGTAGCCGACGACCGCGCCGAGGCCGGCGACGCCGAGCCAGGCCCCGGCCGGTCCCCAGAAGGCGGAGAGCGAACCGGCTTGCAGCGCGTGGTCGGTGAGTTCCGCGAAGAGCAGGATCGACGCGGTCTCGGCGAGCGCGGACCCGACCACGCAGGCGACGATCAGCACCAGCCACCCGCGGTCGCCGCGGGTCAGCGGCCAGAAGCGCGCGAAGGTCTTCTTCACTTCCCGCATGTCACGTCACTTCCCGCATATCGCATCTCCTGTTTCTTACTTTCTCCGAACACGGCCGAGGCGGGGCCGCCGGACGATTCCGGGGCCCCGCCTCGTGGCGGGCTGCTAGCGGCCCTGGCGGCTGACCGGGCGGCGCTTGGGAGCGGCGGCCTTCTCCGCCTTGGCCTGCTGCTGAGGGGCACGCTTGGGGGCCGGGGCGGCCTTGCGGTTGTTCTTGACCGGGGCGACCTTGTGGAAGCTCATGTGATGTCCCTCTCTGATGCGGCTCTTACTGAACCGGAATTTACTGAACTGCCGTTTATCCGCTGCCGCGGAAGGGGCGTCGGCTGCTTGCGGCCGATTACTTGTGGCCGACCGGGCGGCGCGTGGCGCGCTTCGCCTTCGGCTGCGCCTTGGCCTGGGTCTTGCGGGCCGGCTTCGGGGCGGCGGCCTTGCGGTTGTTCTTGACGGGGGCGACCTTGTGGAAGCTCATGGTGTTCTCCTTCTCTCCCCTGAACTCAGGGGGACTTCGGGCTTTCCTTCGCCGTAAACGCTGTTCGCTTTCGACATGGAAAACACTACGGGACGCCGGGAGCCGAAAAGGCCAATTCCGCTTAGACCTCGATGAATAGCCACTGAGACAAGATTTCAGGCATCTTGAGGAACCGACCTGCAACTCACACAGAATTTATTACGCGACTCACCTATAACTTACCGAGCGAAAACACAAAAGGGCGCGGCCGTCGAAACGGCCGCGCCCCGCTGTGCTGTTCTTCCCGTTTGCCTACTTCACGATGGTGATGCGGTCCGCGCCCGGCACCGGGTACGGCGCCGACGCCGAGGAGTTGGCCGTCAGGTAGGACTCGAACGCCGCCAGGTCGTCACTGCCGACCAGCACGTTCCCGCCCTTGCCCAGCTCGGTGAAGCCGTCGCCGCCGCCCGCGAGGAAGGAGTTCATCGCGACGCGGTAGGTGGCGGCGGGGTCGATGGCCGCCCCGTTCAGCTTCACGGAGTCCGTCACCACGCGGGCGGCGCCCGACTTGGTGAGGTCCAGGGTGTAGGTCAGGCCGGAGGAGATCTGGAGGATCTTCGGCGATGCCTCGTTCGCGCCGCTGACCTGCTGCTGGAGCGCGGTGATCACCTGGGCGCCGGTGAGGTCCACCAGGTTCACGGTGTTGGCGAACGGCTGCACCGTGTACGCCTCCCCGTACGTCACCACTCCGTCGCCCTCGCTGCCGCTCGCCGTGTAGGTGAGCCCGGCGCGGATGCCGCCCGGGTTCATCAGTGCGATGTCGGCCTCGGGGTCGAGGGACTTGGCGTGGGCGAGCTGCGCGTCGGCGATCAGATCGCCGAGCGGGGACTCGGTGCCGGTGTTGCCGATCTCGCCCGCGATGTAGCCGATGGGGCGGGAGGCGACCGGGGCGGCCAGGGTCTGCCACTGGGAGATCAGGCCGGTGATGTCGGCGGCCTTCGCCACGTCACGCGTGACCACGTGGTTCGCCGACTTCACCGCCGTACGCGCGATGTCCCCGGTCCAGCGGTCGTACGTCAGCGTGGTGTCGGTGTAGAGCCGGCCGAAGGACGCGGCCGAGGTGACCGTGCGCGGGTTGCCCGCCGGGTCGTCGATCGTGCACGCGTACGCCTGGTGCGTGTGGCCGGTGACCAGCGCGTCCACCGACGGGCTGACGTCCTTGGCGATGTCCACGATCGGTCCGGAGATGCCGTCACCGGCGCCCGGGCTGTCACAGTCGTAGTTGTACGAGGCCGACGCGGGGGCACCGCCCTCGTGGATCAGCGCGACGATCGAGTTCACGCCCTGGGCGCGCAGCACCTTGGCGTACTTGTTGATCGTCTCGACCTCGTCGCCGAACTTCAGACCCTTGACGCCCTCGGCGGAGACGATGTCCGGCGTGCCCTCCAGGGTGACGCCGATGAAACCGATCTTGATGCCGCTCTTCTGCCAGACCCAGTACGGCTTGAGGATCGGCTTGCCGGTCCTCTCGCCGGTGACGTTCGCCGCGAGGTAGGGGAAGTCCGCGCCCTTGAACTTCTTCTTCGCGTCGTAGCACCCGTCCGTCGGATGGCAGCCGCCGTTCTGAAGGCGGGCCAGTTCCTGCGCGCCCTCGTCGAACTCGTGGTTGCCGACGCTGGTGACGTCCAGGTCGAGCTTGTTCAGCGCGTCAATGGTCGGTTCGTCGTGGAAGAGGCCGGACAGCAGCGGGGAGGCGCCGACCATGTCACCGGCGGCGGCCGTGATCGAGTACTTGTTGCCCTTGCGCGCCTGGCGCAGATGCGTGGCCAGATACTCGGCGCCACCCGCGTCGACGGTCCTGGTGGTGCCGTCCTCCTGCGTCTCCGTGACCCGGCCCGAGGAACCGGTCGGCGGCTCCAGGTTGCCGTGCAGGTCGTTGAAGGACAGCAGCTGCACGTCCTGGTAGCGGCCGCTGCCGTGGTGGTGCCGTGCGGTCGCGTGGTCCTGGCCCGCGCTGGCGGGCATCGCCGCGGCGAGGCCGCCGATCGTGGCCAGGCCCGCGGCGGCCGCGAGTATCCGATGGGTTCGTCTGTGCCGGAGCATCGACGGCATTGGGTTCTCCCCTTGTATGGGACCTGTGCACCTGCGCCCCTGGAGACCTGTAGGAGATCTGTCGGAGATCTGTGCGGGAGCCCAGGTGAGGCTGTGGCTTGCGCAGCCTAGATTCAACGCGCGTAGCGCAACAGAGGATCCGGGTTACGGACTGGTTGCCATCGTCCGGCCGCCCGCGCCCGGCTCCTTGTACGGTCCCCGGCGCGCCGTACCCTCGTATCCATGACCAGCGACGACACCGCACCCGCCGCCTCCCGCCGATCGATCGAGACCCTCTCCGCGCTCACCCCGGAACAGGCCGGGGCCGTGCTCGGACTGCTGTCGGACGCGGCGCGCGCCGACGGCCAGCAGGCGGTGTCCGAGCAGGGACGGCTGCAACTGCGCGGCGGCGAGCGCGCGGGCGTCTCGCACCTGTTGCTGACCGTCGGCGAAGAGCTGCTCGGCTACGCGCAGTTGGAGGACACCGACCCGGTCGAGGCGCCGGCCGCCGAACTGGTCGTGCACCCGGAGCACCGCGGCCACGGACACGGCCGGGCGCTGGGCGCCGCGCTGCTCGCCGCCTCCGGCAAGCGGCTGCGCGTCTGGGCGCACGGCGGACACTCCGCCGCCCGCCATCTCGCCCAGGTCCTCGGCCTGACGCTCTTCCGCGAACTGCGCCAGCTCCGCCGCCCGTTGACCGACCTCGAACTCCCCGAGGCGAAGCTGCCCGAGGGGGTCACCGTCCGCGCCTACGTGCCGGGTGAGGACGACGCGGCCTGGCTCGCCGCGAACGCCGCTGCCTTCGCGCACCATCCCGAGCAGGGTTCCCTCACCCAGCGCGACCTGGACGACCGCACGTCCGAGCCGTGGTTCGACCCGGCCGGCTTCTTCCTCGCCTTCCGCGACGGCGAACTGATCGGCTTCCACTGGACGAAGGTCCATGCCGAGGAACAGCTCGGCGAGGTCTACGTCGTCGGCGTACGCCCCGGCTCCCAGGGCGGCGGCCTCGGCAAGGCCCTGACCACCATCGGGCTGCGCCATCTCGCGGCCCAGGGCCTGCCGACCGCCATGCTCTACGTGGACGCCGACAACACGGCGGCCGTCACCGTCTACGAACGACTCGGCTTCCGGACCCACGAGACGGACCTGATGTACCGCACGGAATCTTGAGCCTGGGGTGTCCTGCCTGGGGCGCTCTGCTGGGGGGCGCGGCCGGGGGCCGTTGACGGTCGAGGGCCGTGAGGGTCGTTGATGGTCGGGGCGGTCAGTGGTCGGGGCGGTCAGTGTGTGGACGGTCGGGGGGCGGCTGCGCGGCGCGGGAGGCGTATGCGGTGGTGGCGGTGGGGTTCCCTCACCGCGGCCGCCCAGGCCAGGACGCTCGCCGCGAGCAGAGCCGCCCACTGGTGATGTGCGGCGCTCCAGCGGTCGTCGTCCACGGTGACGAACGGGCTCCACCGGTCCGGTACGAGCAATTGCGCCGCCACGGCCACGACCAGGAGGGTCACGGACGCCCGTGCGCCGGGGCGGGCCTCGTCCGAGAACCGCACACCGGCCGCCGCGACGGCCAGCGCCAGGACGGCCACGGCCGCCGCTTCGAGGGTGACCGCGCCCACCGGCGGACGCCCGCCGGCCGGGATCAGGGCGACGGCCGCCGCCCACCAGACGGCGGCGACGGGCGCGGCCAGCGCCACCCGCAGCCCGGCGCGTACCGGACGGCGGGCCGGGACGGCGGCCGTGGTGTGCCGCGCCGGGTCGTCGAACAGGAACGCCAGGCCCAGGGCGAAGGTGAGCATCGCGGCCCGCAGGAAGGTGAGGCACAGCCGGGCGTCGGCCTCTCCCACCAGACCCCGTGGGATCCAGGCGAGCAGCAGGCCCAGCGTCCCGCCGGCCACGATCGCCGCCCAGGGCACGGTCCGCGAGACGGGGCGCGCCAATTGCCGTATCAGCGCTGGTGACATCGGGTCCTGTCGTCGCGCCGCGGCCGGCCGCGCCGAGTCCGGTGTGCCGCGCTCCGGATCGTCCTTCGGGCTCCGCCTCACTCCCCGCACTTCTCCTCCTCGGTCGCCGGCTCATCGGTCGGTGTCTTCACGTCCAGGAGCTCGGCCGCTCGGCGTGTGGTCGTCCCGGGGGCCGTCAGTTCCGCCCAGTGGGCCTTCACCTTGGCGGTGACGCCGTAGCGGGGCTGCTCGAACAACTCCCGCACCACCGCGGTCTGCTGCGCGGTCATCGACAGTGCCCCGGTCGGCGCGAGGATGACGGCGGAGCCACTGATGCTGTCGTCGAGACGGACGTGGCGGAAGGTGGTCAGCGGGTCCTGCTCGCCGCCCAGCGCGAGCCAGGCGACCATCACCATGCGGGCGTCGCAGACGGTCTCCGCGGACTTCTCGTCGCCCGCCACCAGGACGGCGGCGACGGCGACCGCGAACTCGGGGACCCGGTTGCCGCCCCAGCGGGTGCCGACGGTCACCTGGCCCGGCGTACGGGACGGGTCGAGCGCGCTGTCGTCCGTGAGCCCGTACCGCGCTTCGAGGCGCTGGCGCACGGTCAGTTCGCGGCCGCCGGCTGCGCCGCCCGCCAGCGTCTGCACGCGGTCCACGACGGCCGCCCAGTCCGCGGTGCGGTCGCTCCACTCGGGGAAGGCGCAGTACTTCGACCCGCCGTGCGTGAGGCAGGACTGCGTCTTCTCCGGGGAGACGGAAACCTCGGTGCGGGCCGCGGCCAGCGAGGCCGGGTCGCCCGGGGACTGCCCGGCGATCCCGGCGCCGGTGGCGACCAGCGCGAGGACGGCCACCGCCCGCACCGCGCGCGTACGTCCGCCGCTGAGCAGCACCGCCGTGCAGGCCAGCACCACGACGAGTCCCGCCAGGTACAGCGCGTGCCAGGCGGCCGGGCGGCCCACCAGCTCGGACGGGAACGGATCGGAGCCGCCCTCCGCGACGACCGGCCACAGCCACTGCGCCCAGTGCTCGTCCGCCACCTGCGTGGACGCCAGCGAAGCGAGGACCAGGGCTCCGACGATCAGCAGCGGAGCCGCGAACCCGGAGGGGAAGAGCCGCGCGAGCAGCGCCCCGGCGACCGCGCCCAGGAGCACGGTCAGCGGGCCCACGGCCAGCTCGGCGGGCGAACCGTGGCCGATGGCCCCCGGCTTCAGCGCCGTGCAGACGAAATCGAAGAGGACGACCAGCGCGGTGGCCACGGCGAACGGTACGGCCGACAGCACATGGGCGACGGTGCGCCGCCATGGCTCCATCACCAGCACGTCGAAGTGCCGGTCGGTACCGCGCCGCCGGGAGCGCAGCACGGCCCGGTTGACGCAGACGAACAGAGCTATGCCGACGAGCAGGGGCCGGGCCTGTGTCTCCCGGTCGGCGTCCTGGAGCGCCGGGAAGGCGTCCATGCCCTCGCGCCCCGACCACAGCGTCCAGCAGGTGTAGCCCACGTACAGGAGGAAGAAGACGAGCACCGGGATCTGCCGGACCAGTTCGCGGGCCTCGAAGCGGGCGAGCGCGAGGACCGCCGCCGTGCGGCGCCGCCGGTCCGTGGCGGGCGGCTCCACCCCCGTGGGGGCCGCCTGTACGACCGTGCCGCTCATGCCGTCACCTCCGTGCCCGCGCCGTCGAGGGTGAGCAGGTAGCCGTCCTCCAGGGTGGGTTCGAGGAGGTCGGCGTCCGCGGGCGGGTCGCCGACGTGGCGGAAGGTGCCGGTGCCCGTGCGCCAGCCGACCTTCGCCGCCGGGTCGCGCTCCGCGCTGCTCCACACCCGGCCCGCCGCCCGCTCGGTCAGCTCGGCCGGGGTGCCCTCGAAGCGGATGCGGCCCTCGGCCATCACGATCACCCGGTGGCAGAGCATCGCGACGTCCTCGGTCTGGTGGGTGGACAGCAGCACGGTGCGGCCCTCGCCCGCCTGCGCGATCAGCTCCCGGAAGCGCATGCGCTGCTCCGGGTCGAGTCCGACGGTCGGCTCGTCCAGGACGAGGAAGCCGGGGTCGCCGACGAGTGCGGCGGCCAGCGCCACGCGTTGCCGCATGCCACCGGAGAGCCGCTTGATGCGCTTGCCGCGGACCTCGGCCAGGTCGACGGCGGAGAGCACCCGGCGCACCTCGGCGTGCCGGGCGCCGCGGTCCGTCAGCTCCTTCAGGATCGCCACGTAGTCGACGAACTCGAAGGCCGTGAAGTCCGGGTGGAAGCCGGGGGCTTGGGGCAGATAGCCGAGGCGGCGGCGCACCTCCTGCCGGCCGGCCGCGGTGCCCGGGTCGTGGCCGAGCACGGTGAACGTCCCGCGGTCGGCGGGCAGGGCGGTCGCCAGGACCCGCAGCAGGGTGGTCTTGCCCGCGCCGTTCGGCCCGAGCAGGCCGGTGACGCCGTCACCGAGCCGCAGCGACACGTCGTCGAGGGCGCGTGTGCCCCCGTAGCGGTACGTCAGCCCGGCGGCCGAGACGGTGGGCGTCGCCCCCGTGAAGGCGGAGGTCATGCGGCACTCCCTTGGTGAGTGGGGCGGTGAGTGGGCGAGGGGTTAAGTGGTGAGGGGGGTGGCGGGGCGGCCGCGGCTCGACGGGCTCGTCAGGAGGGTCAGCCGCGGGGTTCGACGGGGCCCATCGGACGGGTCCGCCGCGGGCCCGGCGGGGGTCATCGGGCGCCTCTGGGGGACAGTGGGCCGGGTGTCGCGTCGAAGCGGTCGCGCACCGCGTACAGCAGTCCGGCGGCGAGGGCCGTGACCGCCGCCGCGACGCCCTGTCCGGCCGCCGTGAAGGGCGCAAGGATCTCCTCGCCCCTGCTGTGGGCGACGATCAGCAGCACGGTCCACGCCCCGCCCGTCAGCACCGGCGCGACCACCGGTCCGAGGCGGGGGGTCAGCGCCAGGGCCAGCGCGGTGAGCGCGAGGGCGGGCAGCAGCCAGGCGAGGGCCCGCAGCCCGTAACCGGGCAGGGCGAGGGTGGCCAGGCCGTTCAGCCCGATGCCGGTGGCCAGCACGGCGACCGTGCGGATCATCAGCAGCCGGAAGCCGTGCGTCGGCGAGACGACGGCCATCTCGTACGTCGGGTCGAGGACGGGTCCGTACGACAGCGCGACGCCGGCGAGCGGGAGCAGTGGCGCGAGGGCGAGAAACAGGGTGGGGGACTCGGCGGTCCGTACGGAGTAGGACGCCGCGACGGTCATCAGCAGGACGGCGGCCACCGCCGCGAGCCAGGCGCGGCGCAGCACCGGGGTGGCGGCGAGCAGCCGCGCGGTGTGGTCGGCGACGCCGCACCGGGTGAGCAGCGACTCGACGGGGCCGGGGCGTGGTGCGTCGAGGGCGGCGTCGATGCGGGCCCAGCCCTCGTCCAGCGCGACCGGGTCGGTGACGTCGGCCAACGCCTCGCGGCACCGCGCGCAGGCCGCGAGGTGGGTGTCGGCGGACCACAACCGCGGCGCCGCGAGCTCGCCCCGGGCGTAGGCCCGCAGGTCGTCCCCGTCTACGTGCCACCCGGTGGAGGCGGCCGTGCGTCCGACGCCTGCGGCCGTGCGGCCGGCGCTTGGCGTCGTGCGGTCGGCGCCCGGCGTCGTGTGGCCGGCGCCCGCGACGGTGCGGTCGGCGCCCGCACGCCGCTCTTCCGTTTCCCCGCTCATGTTCCCCCTCACACGCTGCCCGGGGTTGTTGTCGTTCACGTCGCTCGTCCCGTTCGTGTCGCTCATGCCAGTGCCTCCCGCAGTTGTTTGCGGGCGCGTGAAGCCCGGGTCTTGACCGTGCCGGGTGGGATGCCCAGGAGGACGGCCGCTTCTCTGGTGGTGAGTCCGTCGACGACCGTGGCCTGGAGGACCGCCCGCAGTTCGGGCGAGAGTCGGGTCAGCGCGCCGGCCAGGTCGCCGTGCTCCACGCCCGACAGCACCCGGTCCTCGGCGGACGCCTCGTGGCGGTGGCGCAGCCGGGCCAGCGTCTGGCGCAGCCGGCCGCGCGCGCCGTCGCCGCGCAGCGCGTCGATCAGCCGGCGGGAGCCGACGCGCCACAGCCAGCCGGCCGCGTCCCCCTCCTCGCGGAAGCGGGCGGTGCCGCGCCACACCGCGAGGAAGGTGTCCTGCACGACGTCGTCGACTATCCCGGCGTCGGCGCACCGGCCGCGCAGCCGTGCGGTCAGCCAGGGCGCGTATCGCCGGTACAGCTCCTCGAAGGCGTGCCGGTCCTCGTCCGCCGCGATGGCCCGCAGCAGCTCCCCGTCACTTCTCGTATCCCTCACGTCTCATCATCGGACGAGCCCCCTCGATCGGTTCACGATCAGCCTCATCAATCTCGCGCCACCCCTCTCACCTGCGCGTTTGACATCACCAACCCCTTCCACCACCCTTTCACTACTCAATTAGTGAAAGGGTGGTGGAAGGGGTGGTCGAGTACCGCATCGACCGGCGCTCCGGCGTCGCCACCTACGTCCAGATCGTCCAGCAGACCAAACAGGCACTGCGGCTCGGGCTCCTCGAACCGGGGGACAGACTGCCCACCGCCCGCGAGGTGGTGGAGGCCACGGCGATCAACCCCAACACCGTTCTGAAGGCGTACCGCGAGCTGGAACGCGAGGGCCTGGTAGAGGCCCGCCGCGGCCTCGGCACGTTCGTGCGGCGCTCCCTGGGCGCCGCCCCGGCCGACTCCCCGCTGCGCGGTGAACTGGCCGACTGGGCCCGGCGGGCCGGGGCGGCGGGCCTGGACCGCGAGGACGCGGCCGCGCTCTTCGCCTCCGTACTCGACGAACACTTCCCGGACGTACACCACGGGCAATACCCGGCCACGCCCGACGAGCACGACCCGGCCGCGCCCGGCGGCGAGCAGCTTTCGATCCCGAAGGGGGACCGATGAGTTCCAACAGCACCATCCCGGCCGTCGCCATGGAGGCGTCCGGGCTCGTCATGCGGTACGGGAGGCGGGGCGGCGCGGCGCTCGACGGCTGCTCCTTCCGGCTGCCCGCCGGGCGGATCAGCGCTCTCGTGGGTCCCAACGGCGCGGGTAAGTCGACCCTGCTGGCGCTCGCCGCCGGGCTGCTGCGGCCCACCGCCGGCTCGCTCACCGTCCTCGGCACCGCACCCGGCGCGGCCCGGGACCGCGTCGCCCACCTCGCCCAGGACAAGCCCCTGCACCCGCAGCTCAGCATCGCCGACACCCTGCGGATGGGCGCCGAGCTCAACCCGGACCGGTGGGACGCGGCCCACGCGGCGTCGATCATCGAGCAGGGCTCCCTCGACCCCGCGTCGAAGATCCGCAAGCTCTCCGGCGGCCAGCGCACCCGCGTCGCGGTCGCCCTCGCGCTCGGCAAGCGCCCCGAACTGATGCTGCTGGACGAGCCGATGGCGGACCTCGACCCGCTCGCCCGGCACGAGCTGATGGGCACGCTGATGGCGGAGGCGGCCGAGCACGGCACCACCGTCCTGATGTCCTCGCACATCGTCACCGAGCTCGCCGACGCCTGCGACCACCTGCTGCTCCTGGGCGACGGCCGGATCCGGCTCGGCGGCGGCATGGACGACCTGCTCGGCGCGCACACCCTGGTGACCGGGCGCGGCACGGCCGCCGACCTCGCCCCGCACACCGTCGTGGAGTCCCGTGCCACCGGGCGCGGACTCACCGCGCTGATCCGCCACGACGGCCCGGTCGGCGACGGCTGGGCGGCGTCGGAACCGTCCCTCGAGGAGCTGCTCCTCGCCCACCTCCGCGCACCCGACGCCCCGCCGCTCCTCACCCCGAGCACCGCCCCGCGGACCGGGGCGGTGCACGCGTGAACGCCACCACGAACGCCGGTACGAACACCACCTCCGTACGGCCGGCCGCGCCCCGCGCGCTGTCCCGCACCCGCGGACTCGTCCGCACCGTCCTGCGCCTGCACCGCCACGCCCTGTGGATCTGGCTCGCGTACATGTTCATCACCGCGGCACTGCTGCTGTGGCTGTACGGGCCGGGGGCGACGAACGCGCAGGAGGAGTTCGACACGTACGGCTACTACCCGCCGGGCGGCTGGGACACGGCGAAGTACGCCTACGACACGCTCTTCTACCAGCCGCAGATGCTGATCAGCATGGCCGCCTTCGTCGTGCCGCTGTTCGCGGCCGGCTCGCTGACCGGCCGCGAGATCGAGAACGGCACCGCGCAGTTCGCCTGGAGCCAGTCGACGGGACCGGTCCGCTGGCTGGCGGCCAAGCTCGCCGTGCCCGCGGTCCTGCTCACCGCCGGCACCACCCTGCTCGTGGTGCTCTACCGGCTGCTGTGGTCCGCGCACAACGGCCTTCTCATCGCCGGTTACTCGCCGCGCGAGCTGTACTTCTCGATCGGCCCGTCGACCGTCGCGCTGCCGCTGCTCGGCCTGGCCGTCGGCGCCCTCTGCGGACTGGTGATCGGGCGGGCGCTGCCCGCGCTCGCGGTCGCCGCCGTCCTCCAGTACCTGATCAGCGCGATGCGCGGCCGCCTCTGGCCGTTCCAGCACAGCACGGTGTACGGCGAGCTGCCCGAGCTGCCCGTGCGCGGCGGCCCGCACCGCACCTACCTGGCGTCGCCCGACTACTGGCCGCGCCAGCTCCTGGAGACCGGCGTGCTCCTCGCCGTCACGGCGCTGGTCGTCGCCCTCGCCTTCTACGCCCTGCGCAGGAAAGTGACCACCGCATGAGCACCCTGCCCGCCGTCCTGCGCCCGTCGGGGCTGTCCTGGACCGTGCTGCGCCTGCACCGGGGCGCGCTGATCACCTGGGGCAGCTTCGTGGCGGCCGTGGTCGCCGTACTCGTATGGACCAACGAGGTCACCGCGGACGCGGCCCTGCGGGAGCAGGCCTCCTGTGCACGCCGCTCGACCTGCTCCGTGCCCGAGACGATGGCCTACAGCGAGCGGATCGGCTGGATCGGCACCTTCATCTGCTTCAGCTTCCTGGTCGTGGCCGCGTTCGCGGGCGGCGCGCTCACCGGCCGCGAACTGGAGAACGGCACCGCGGAGCTCGCCTGGACCCAGTCCGTGACCCCCACCCGGTGGCTGGCCGCCAAGCTCGCCTGGCCGGCGCTGCTGCTGGTGACGAGCGGCACGGTGCTCGTCGTGACGTACCGGTGGGCCTGGTCCGCGCACCGGAACCTGATGAGCGACGACTGGTCGACCGTCACGGTGTTCGCGGCGCGCGGTCCGCTGGTGGTGGCGTACGCCCTGTGCGCGCTGGCGCTCGGCGCGCTGACCGGGATCGTGCTGCGCAGGGCGTTGCCCGCGCTGGCCGCCTCGCTGTTCCTGCTGTTCGTGCTGTACTCCGTGCTGTTGATCTTCCGCTGGGACCTGTGGCCCTCGGCGTCCCGGGTCGCCGCCGTCAGCGATCCCTCCGCGGTGCCCGAGGGAGCGCACGAGCTCGGCTGGGGGGCGATCACCGCCTCCGGGGCACACCGGGAGGGGGTCCACTGCGGGAGCAACGTCACGTCCGAAGGGCTGGAGCGCTGCCTGGCCGGGCGCGGTCTGTCCGCCACGTACGTGGAGTACCAGCCGGAGTCCCATTACTGGCCGCTGCATCTCGTGGAGACCGGGGTCGTGCTGGCGGTGGCCGTTCTCGCGACGGGCTGCGCGTTCTGGCTGTTGCGCCGACGTACGGCCTGACCAGCCCGGCGTGCGGATCGACCGGCCCCGGCGTCGGGTCCCCGTGCGTGGCGGCGCCCTCCGGGAGGGGACCGGTGCGCCGTCGGCGGGTGCGGGCCCGCCGTGGCCGGTCGCGCCCGCGCGGCGGAGCCGCACACAGCCAACCCCCCACCCCCTAACGGGCACACCCGCCCCACACCTCCCCGAAGCCGGACGAATCCCCGCCCCTGTAGACGCCCGCGAGCCGCTCCCCGCTATCCCGCACGTCATGTCGCCGTAACCATCGATTCAGACGGCCTTGCGACCCTCGGCGAATGAACCCCGCCGTGCCCGAGCCCACCCCGCCCCCGGAGAACGGGAAGGCCGGGAGGAGCGGTCGCCTGGTCGCCGCGCTCCCGCCCGCGCGTTCCGACGCGCCCGTGTCGCCGCCGGCGCGGAAGAATGGTGCCATGAAGCAGCCCAGCGCCCCGGCAGAGGACCAGCAGCCCCAGCCCTCCGTGGGCTCCATAGCCGCCCACCGCCCGCACACCGTGGCGGCCACCGTCTCCGACCTCGAGCCCGACATCGACGCCGACCTCGACACGTACGAAGACACCGTGCAGGACGGCGACCGGTTGCCGCAGGGGCGGTTCCTGGACCGGGAGCGCAGCTGGCTGGCGTTCAACGAGCGGGTGCTCGAACTCGCCGAGGACCCGGACACCCCGCTGCTCGAACGGGCGAAGTTCCTCGCGATCTTCGCCAGCAACCTGGACGAGTTCTTCATGGTGCGCGTCGCCGGGCTGAAGCGCCGGATCGCCACCGGCGTCGCCACCCGCTCCGCCTCCGGGCTCCAGCCCCGCGAGGTACTGGAGATGATCTGGGCCCGCTCGCGCGAGCTGATGGCCCGGCACGCCGCCTGTTACCAGGAGGACGTCGCCCCGGGGCTGGCCGAGGAGGGCATCCACCTGGTCCGCTGGAACGAGCTGACCGACAAGGAGCAGGCCCGCCTCTTCACGCTCTTCCGGCACCAGATCTTTCCGGTGCTGACCCCGCTGGCCGTCGACCCCGCACACCCGTTCCCGTACATCTCGGGTCTGTCCCTGAATCTCGCGGTCGTGGTCCGCAATCCCGTCAGCGGGCACCGGCACTTCGCGCGCGTCAAGGTGCCGCCGCTGCTCTCCCGCTTCCTGGAGGCCTCCCCGGACCGCTACGTGCCCATCGAGGACGTCATCGCGGCCCATCTGGAGGAGCTGTTCCCCGGGATGGAGGTGCTCGAGCACCACACCTTCCGGCTCACCCGCAATGAGGATCTGGAGGTGGAGGAGGACGACGCCGAGAATCTGCTCCAGGCGCTCGAGAAGGAGCTGATGCGGCGGCGGTTCGGGCCTCCGGTACGCCTTGAGGTCGAGGAGTCCATCGACCGGTACGTGCTCGATCTGCTGGTGCGCGAGCTGAAGATCAGCGAGGCCGAGGTCTATCCGCTGCCGGGGCCGCTGGACCTCACCGGCCTCTTCGGCATCGGCGCCCTGGACCGGCCCGAGCTGAAGTACCCGAAGTTCGTCGCGGGCACCCACCGGGACCTCGCCGAGGTCGAGTCGGCGTCCGCTCCCGACATCTTCGCCGCGCTGCGCGAACGGGACGTCCTGCTGCACCACCCGTACGACTCGTTCTCCACCTCCGTGCAGGCGTTCCTGGAGCAGGCGGCGGCCGACCCGGACGTGCTCGCCATCAAGCAGACGCTGTACCGGACCTCCGGCGACTCCCCCATAGTCGACGCCCTCATCGACGCCGCCGAGTCCGGCAAGCAGGTCCTCGTGCTCGTCGAGATCAAGGCGCGCTTCGACGAGCAGGCCAACATCAAGTGGGCCCGCAAGCTGGAGGAGGCCGGCTGTCACGTCGTCTACGGGCTCGTCGGCCTGAAGACACACTGCAAGCTGTCGCTGGTGGTCCGCCAGGAGGGCGACACGCTGCGCCGGTACAGCCACGTCGGCACCGGCAACTACCACCCCAAGACGGCCCGCCTCTACGAGGACCTGGGGGTGCTCACCGCCGACCCGCAGGTGGGCGCGGACCTCTCCGACCTGTTCAACCGGCTCTCCGGCTACTCCCGCCGCGAGACCTACCGCCGGCTCCTGGTCGCGCCCAGGTCCCTGCGCGACGGCCTGGTCTCGCGGATCAACAAGGAGATCCAGCACCACCGGGACGGCCGCCCCGCCTACGTCCGCATCAAGGTCAACTCGATGGTGGACGAGGCGGTCATCGACGCCCTGTACCGCGCGTCCCAGGCCGGCGTGCAGGTCGACGTCTGGGTCCGCGGGATCTGCGCCGTCCGTCCGGGCGTGGCGGGCCTCTCCGAGAACATCCGGGTCCGCTCGGTCCTCGGCCGCTTCCTGGAGCACTCCCGGGTCTTCGCCTTCGGCAACGGCGGCGAGCCCGAGGTGTGGATCGGCAGCGCCGACATGATGCACCGCAACCTCGACCGCCGGATCGAGGCACTGGTCAGGGTCACCGACCCGGCCCACCGGGCCGCTCTCAACCGGCTCCTCGAGACCGGCATGTCCGACACCACCTCCTCCTGGCACCTGGGCTCCGACGGCGAGTGGACCCGCCACTCGCACGACGCGGACGGCCAGCCCCTGCGCAACGTCCAGGAGATGCTCATAGACGCCCGGAGGCGCCGGCGTGGCACAGCGACACCTTGATTCCTCGGACCCGATGGCCGGGACCCCGCCGAAACGTGCTGCCCCGCTCGGCGCGGCTCCGATCGGCGCGGCGGAACCCGGCGAGGGTGCCCCCGTACCGGGAGGCATCCCCCTGGGGGACGCCCTCGCGGGCTATCTGAGGGCCCAGGCCACGGAGTTCCTCCGGGCGCTGCGCCAGCACCGGGAGACCGGCGGCGCGGCGAACGGATCACAGGAGTCCGTCGACGCGGCGCGCGCCCTGCGCCGCTCGGCCCGCCGCATCAGCGGCAGCCTGCACACCTTCCGCCCGCTGCTCGACGCGGACTGGTCGGAGTCCATGCGCCCGGAGCTGGCCTGGCTCTCCGGGACGCTGGCCCGGGAGCACGCGTACTCGGCCCGCCTGGAGCGCCTGCTGCTCGCGCTGCACCGGCTGTCGGGCTCGGCGGTACCGGCCGCCCGTCCGGCCGTCGCCGCCCTGGCGAACGGGGCCGCCGGTACGGCGACGGGTGCCGCGCCCGGCCCCCGTACACGGGCCGGCGGTCAGGACGCCTCCCCCGCCGGGCCGCGCCGCCCGGCCGGCGGCGCGGAGCGCGGCCAGCTCACCGTGGGCGCCGCCAAGGCGGGCGCCCTCCTGGACCGCCAGCTCACCCTCGCCAGAACCCGGGCCCACTCGGCCGCCCTCCAGGCGCTGGGCTCCTCACGCTTCCACGCGGTGGCCGACAGCGTCGCCGTCCTCGCCAGCGAGGTCCCGCTGACCTCCGCCGCGGCCGCCGCCGAGCTGCGCCCGCTGGCCGCCGCCGCCGGGGAACGGCTGTGCGACGCGGTCACCGGGCTGCCGCTGGTCACGGCGGGCCACCCGTACAACGCGGAGGCCCTGGTCCACGGCCTGTCGCCGGACACCGCGCCGCAGCCCCAGGACGCCCCCTGGCACCAGGTCCGCCTGCTGCTGCGGCTGCACCGCTACGCCCAGGAGGTGCTGTGCGGCGGCGACGTCCCCGTGGACACGCAGCTGCTCACCGCGGGCCGCGCCCTGAACCTGCACCGCGACGCCGCGGAGGCGGCGTCGGCCGCGTCGGCGGCGGCCCGCACCCCGCGCATCGCCCCGGCGACGGCGTACGCGCTCGGGGTGCTCCACGCCGACCAGCGGCACGAGGTGGAGGCGGCCAGGTTCGCGTTCCAGCAGTCCTGGCGGAAGGAAGCGGTGAACGCCTCCTAGCGGGGAAACCGGGGGCCCGGAGGATCCGACCGCATCCGCGGCGCCCCTGGACGACGACCCGCACGGGACGCGCGTACGAGAGGAGTGCTGAGCACCCATGACCGATACGACCGACACGGCAGGCACCACGATCCGGGCGGCGGGCTGCGTCCTGTGGCGCCGCTCCCCCGTCACCGGCGAGCTGGAGATCTGTCTGGTCCACCGGCCCAAGTACGACGACTGGTCGCATCCCAAGGGCAAGCTGAAGACCGGCGAGGAGGCGCTCGCGGGCGCGCTGCGCGAGGTCGCCGAGGAGACCGGGTACACCGCCGCGCCGGGTGCCCGGCTGCCGACGGTCCGCTATCCGGTGGGCGACCGCCCCAAGGAGGTCCGTTACTGGGCCGCCGAGGCGACGGACGGCGCTTTCGCGCCGAACCGCGAGGTCGACCGGATCATCTGGCTCTCCCCGGTCGCGGCCCGCAACCGGCTGACCCAGTCCAGGGACCGCACCCTGGTCGGCGCGCTGCTCGACGCGCTGCACCTGACCTGAGACCGGCCGGGGCGCCGACAACCGCCCGCGGTTCCCGGCCGGTCCGGGAGCCGCGGGCGGTGCCGTCCCACGTCCGGACGGCCGCGGAAGGTGCCGTCCCACGTCCGGATGCATGCGGTGCGCGGCACGCGCGGGCAACCTCGGCGGCTGCTTCCCGTTGCCTACTGTTACCGCCGGGACACGAGGGGTCGGAAACCACCCTGTGTCCGCGACGTAAGCCTTCCGTGACCTCACCGCACCGTCCGCAGGGGTTCACCCTCCGTTCATTTACGCCCATCGGCGCCTTCACCTGTTCTGCCTAATTTCGGCCTTACCCGGTGCGGACCGCTCCTAGGAGACGACCTCCGCATAACACCGACTTCGCACGCCGCCACCTGTCGGCGGCTCCTGGAAGGAACTCCCGAAAGTGAAGCTTCAGCGCAAGAACCGGCTTCGCGCCCTCTCGCTCGGTGCCGTCGCCGTCTCCGGCGCCCTGGCCCTCACGGCGTGCGGCTCGGACGACACCGGCGGCAGCGAGGGCTCGGACACCTCCGCGGCGGCCAACAGCTCGATCAAGTGCGACGACGCCAAGGGCCAGCTCCAGGCTTCCGGCTCCTCCGCGCAGAAGAACGCGATCGACGCCTGGATCAAGGCGTACTCGGCCGCCTGCAAGAGCGTGCAGATCAACTACAACCCGACGGGTTCGGGCGCCGGTGTCACCGCGTTCACCCAGGGCCAGACCGCGTTCGCGGGTTCGGACTCGCCGCTGAAGGCGGAGGAGATCACCGCCTCCAAGAAGGTCTGCACGGACAGCCAGGCCATCGACCTGCCGATGGTCGGCGGCCCCATCGCGATCGGCTACAACCTGCCGGGCGTCGAGGACCTCGCGCTGGACGCCTCGACGATCGCCAAGATCTTCGACGGCAAGATCACCACGTGGGACGACGAGGCGATCAAGAAGCTGAACCCCGACGCGAAGCTTCCCAGCACCAAGATCCAGACCTTCCACCGCTCGGACGACTCCGGCACGACGGACAACTTCACCAAGTACCTGAAGGCCGTCGCCCCGTCCGACTGGAAGTACGAGGGCGGCAAGGCCTGGCAGGCCAAGGGCGGCCAGTCCGCGCAGGGCTCCTCCGGTCTGGCCCAGCAGGTGAAGCAGACCGAGGGCGCGATCTCGTACTTCGAGCTCTCCTACGCCGGTGACGGCATCAGCACGGTGAACCTCAAGACCGAGGCCGCCGAGCCCGTCGAGGCCACCGTCGAGAACGCCACCAAGGCCATCGCCACCGCCAAGGTCGCCGGCACCGGCAAGGACCTGGCCCTGGAGCTGAACTACAAGCCGACCGAGGAGGGCGCCTACCCGCTCACCCTGGTCACCTACGAGATCGTCTGCGAGAAGGGCAACAAGGCCGACACCCTGCCGGCCACCAAGTCCTTCCTCAACTACATCGCGAGCGAGGACGGCCAGAAGCAGCTGGCCGACGCCAAGTACGCGCCGATCCCCGACGAGATCATCACGAAGGTCCGCGAGACCATCTCGGGCCTGAGCTGACCTGAGCGTGCGGTCCGCCCCTTCCCCGGCCCCTGAGGGCCGCGGGGGGCGGGCCGCACCGTCCGGTGCACCGCCGCCTGGAGCCGATCCGTCCCGGCTCCGCAGACCGGAGAATCCTGATGGACATATCTACGCAGAGCACTCAAGCACCTCCCCCACCGACTCCTCCCGCCGCCGAGCAGAAGCGCGCCGCCCGCGGCGCCACCCGACCCGGAGACCGGATCTTCCTCGGCCTCTCCCGTGGTTCCGGCATCTTCCTGCTTGTGATCATGGCCGCCATCGCGGTCTTCCTCACCTACCGGGCCGCCATCGCGATCGGCAAGGACGAGGGCAACTTCCTCACCACCTTCGAGTGGAACACCAACATCGACCCGCCGTACTTCGGCATCGCGGTCCTCGCCTTCGGCACGGTCGTCTCGGCGATCATCGCGATGATCCTGGCGGTCCCCGTAGCGGTCGGCATCGCCCTCTTCATCACGCACTACGCGCCCCGCAAACTCGGCGGCACCATCGCGTACGTGATCGACCTGCTGGCCGCCGTCCCCTCCATCGTGTACGGCCTGTGGGGCGCCCTCGTCCTGGTCCCGCACATGAACGGCCTGTTCGGCTGGCTCGACCACTACCTCGGCTGGACCGGCATCTTCGAGTGGCAGGGCGGCGCCCCGCGCTCCATGCTCACCGTCGGCATCCTGCTCGCGATCATGATCCTGCCGGTCATCACCAACGTGAGCCGCGAGGTCTTCCGCCAGGTCCCGCAGATGCACGAGGAGGCCGCGCTGGCCCTCGGCGCCACGCGCTGGGAGGTCATCCGCATGGCGGTGCTGCCCTTCGGCCGCTCCGGCGTCATCTCCGCCTCGATGCTGGGCCTCGGCCGCGCGCTCGGCGAGACGATGGCCGTCGCCACGGTCCTCTCCCCGGAGTTCACCATCAAGGCCAGCCTGCTCGACCCGGGCGGCGGCACGTTCGCCCAGAACATCGCCAGCAAGTTCAGTGAGGCGAGCGAACTGGGCCAGGACGCCCTGATCGCCTCCGGTCTGGTGCTGTTCCTCATCACCCTGCTGGTCAACGGCGCGGCGCGCATGATCATCAACCGCCGCAAGGAGTACTCGGGGGCCAACGCATGAGCACCGCACCCGTCACCGACAAGCGCCCCAGCACCCTGCGCGGCGCCAGCCTGCCGAAGTGGTCGCCGTGGGCGATCGCCGCCGGCTCCCTCGTCGTCGCCGTGGTCATCGGCCTGGCCGGGGGGCTCGACAGCAAGGTCCAGTGGGGCCTGATCGCGGCCGTGCTCTTCGTCCTCGGCACCTACGGCATCGCCGCCCGCGTAGAGGGCCGCCGCCAGGCCAAGGACCGCATCGCGACCGCCCTCGTCTGGGTCTGCTTCCTGGTGGCCGTCGTCCCGCTGGCCTCCCTGATCTGGGAGACCCTCAAGCGCGGTGTGAAGGTCCTCGACGGCTACTTCCTCTCCCACTCCATGGGCGTGGTCGCCGACGCCGAGACCGGCGGCGGCATCTACCACGCGCTCATCGGCACCCTGGAGCAGGTCGGCATCGCCGCCCTGATCGCCGTCCCGGTCGGCGTGCTGACCGCCGTCTACCTGGTGGAGTACGGGCGCGGGAAGCTCGCCAAGGCCGTCACCTTCTTCGTCGACGTCATGACCGGCATCCCGTCGATCGTCGCCGGTCTGTTCATCCTCAGCTTCTGGATCCTGATCCTGGACATGGGCTACTCCGGGTTCGCCGGCTCGCTCGCCCTGGCGATCCTGATGATGCCCGTCGTGGTCCGCTCCACGGAGGAGATACTCAAGCTCGTCCCGAACGAGCTGCGCGAGGCGTCCCTCGCCCTCGGTGTCCCGAAGTGGCGCACCATCCTCAAGGTGGTCCTGCCGACCTCGATCGGCGGCATCACCACCGGCGTCATGCTCGCCGTCGCGCGCATCACCGGTGAGACCGCGCCCGTGCTGCTGCTGGTGTGGGGCACGAACTTCATCAACACCAACCCGTTCAAGGACCCGCAGGCCTCGCTGCCGCTGTACATCTACCAGCAGTACGCGACCGGCCAGGACGCGGCCTACGACCGGGCCTGGGCGGCGGCGCTCACCCTCATCGCCTTCGTCATGATCCTCAACCTGGCGGCCCGCTCCATCGCCCGCTGGAAGGCCCCCAAGACGGGCCGCTGACGCGGCCATCAGCGACCCGACTTACCCCTCGAAAGAAGCAGTGATCCCCATGGCCAAGCGAATCGACGTATCGGGCCTGACCGCCTACTACGGCGCCCACAAGGCAATCGAAGACATCTCCATGACGGTCGAGCCGCGCTCGGTGACCGCGTTCATCGGCCCCTCCGGCTGCGGCAAGTCGACCTTCCTGCGCACCCTGAACCGTATGCACGAGGTCACCCCGGGCGGCCGCGTCGAGGGCAAGGTGCTCCTGGACGACGAGGACCTGTACGGCGCGGGCATCGACCCCGTCTCCGTCCGCCGCGAGGTGGGCATGGTCTTCCAGCGCCCGAACCCCTTCCCGACCATGTCGATCTTCGACAACGTCGCGGCGGGCCTGAAGCTCAACGGCTCGTACAAGAAGTCCGAGCTGAACGACGTCGTCGAGAAGTCCCTCAAGGGCGCCAACCTCTGGAACGAGGTCAAGGACCGCCTGAACAAGCCCGGCTCCGGTCTCTCCGGCGGTCAGCAGCAGCGGCTGTGCATCGCCCGCGCCATCGCGGTCGAGCCGGACGTGCTGCTCATGGACGAGCCCTGCTCGGCGCTCGACCCGATCTCCACCCTCGCCATCGAGGACCTGATCGGGGAGCTGAAGGAGCGCTTCACGATCGTCATCGTGACGCACAACATGCAGCAGGCCGCCCGCGTCTCCGACCGCACCGCGTTCTTCAACCTGGCCGCGGTCGGCCGCCCCGGCAAGCTCATCGAGATCGACGACACGGAGCGCATCTTCTCCAACCCGTCGGTCCAGGCCACGGAGGACTACATCTCCGGCCGCTTCGGCTGACCGGACCTCCTCCCCAGACCCCTCGCGGTGCTGCATGGCGGTGCCACCGCGAGGTCACAAAAGGGCCCGCCCCTGGCTCCCGGGGGCGGGCCCTGTCGTTTTCAGCCCGTCCGGCGCTTGAGGTTTTCAGCCCGTCCGGCGTTTGAGGACGAGGCCGTCAGGCCGAAGCGGGGGCCTGGGGGCGGCAGCCCCCAGAGACAAGGGACGGGAAGGGGCGGAGGGGGCGAAAACCCCACCCCGGCCCCCGCCGCTAGAGAAACGCCAGGTTCACGACCCAGAAGCTGGCCGCAGCCACCACCGCCGCAGCGGGCATGGTGATGAACCACCCGAGGACGATGTTCTTGGCGACACCCCACCGCACGGCGTTGACCCGCTTGGTCGCACCCACGCCCATGATCGCCGAAGTGATCACATGCGTCGTGGAGATCGGCGCCTTGAACAGAAACGCCGTGGCGAACATGATCGACGCCCCGGTGGTCTCCGCGGCGAACCCCTGCGGCGGATCCAGCTCAATGATCTTCCGCCCCAGCGTCCGCATGATCCGCCACCCGCCGGCGTACGTACCGAGCGACAGCATCACCGCGCAGACGATCTTCACCCACACCGGGATCGGATCCTCGGCGCTCTGCACATCGCCGATGACCAGTGCCATCACCACGATGCCCATCGTCTTCTGCGCGTCCTGGAGGCCGTGCCCGAGCGCCATGCCGGCCGCCGACACCGTCTGCGCGATCCGGAAACCGCGCTTGGCCTTGTGCGGATTGGCCTTGCGGAAGATCCACATGATCGCGCACATGACGAGATAGCCGACGATCAGACCGACGAACGGCGACAGGAACATCGGAATGACGATCTTGTCGATGACCCCGGACCAGTAGACGGTCGTACCGCCCGCGAGCGCCGCGCCGACCATGCCGCCGAACAGCGCGTGCGACGAGGACGAGGGAAGCCCGAAGTACCAGGTGACGAGGTTCCAGACGATCGCGCCGACGAGCGCGGCGAAGAGGATGCCCATCCCCTTGTCGCCCTCGGGCGTCGCGATCAGGCCCTTGCTCACGGTGTGCGCGACCCCGCTGCCCATGAAGGCGCCCGCGAGGTTCATCACGGCGGCCATCGCGAGCGCCGCGCGCGGGGTCAGCGCCCGCGTCGACACCGAGGTGGCGATGGCGTTCGCCGAGTCGTGGAACCCGTTCGTATACGTGAATCCGAGCGCGACCCCGATGGTCACGATCAGCGCGAAGGTGTCCATGGAGAGGTCAGGACTCCTTGACGGCGATGGTCTCCACCGTGTTCGCCACGTGCTCGAACGCGTCCGCCGCTTCCTCCAGCACATCCACGATCTGCTTGAGCTTGAGCACCTCGATGGCCTCGTACTTGCCGTTGAAGAGGTGCGCGAGGAGCTTGCGGTGGATCTGGTCGGCCTGGTTCTCGAGTCGGTTGACCTCGATCCAGTACTCGGTCAGGTTGTCCATGGTGCGCAGGTTCGGCATGGCCTCGGCGGTCAGCTCCGCCGCCCGGGCCAGTACCTCGATCTGCTGCTCCACACCCTTGGGAAGCTCCTCGATCTGGTACAGCACGACCAGGTCGACGGCCTCCTCCATGAAGTCCATGATGTCGTCGAGGGAGGACGCGAGGTTGTAGATGTCCTCGCGGTCGAACGGCGTGATGAACGAGGAGTTCAGCTGGTGGAAGATCGCGTGCGTGGCGTCGTCACCGGCGTGTTCCGCGGCCCGCATACGCTCTGCGATCTCGGCCCGGGCGGAGGCGTCCGCCCCGAGCAGTTCCATCAGGAGCTTCGAGCCCGTGACGATGTTGTCCGCGGATGCGGCGAACATGTCGTAGAAGCTCGTCTCCCTGGGGGTCAGACGAAAGCGCACGTGTGGTCCTCGGAGTCCTCTTGTTCGGTCAGGCTGATGCTAGGCGCATCATCCGGCCACGGCTAACCGGCCGTCTCCCAGTGTCGCCCATCGGGCAGAGTGGTCGGCACAGGGCCCGGCGCCCGGCACCGGGCAAGGGCTCCATACCCGGTGAAGTTCGATACCATATACCCACCAGGGGTATATGTAACCGGCGAACCAGACGGGTTCGCGGACCGACCAGCAGGAGGACGCGATGACGACCACCGAGGCCGGCGCCACGGCGCCCTCCGGCGATTCACAGGAACTCGTGACCGGCGCCCACGGGATCGTGACCGACCACGACCGCGGGGTGCACGGGTACCACAAGCAGAAGGACGAGCACCTGAAGCGGCTGCGCCGGATCGAGGGCCAGATCCGCGGCCTCCAGCGCATGGTCGACGAGGACGTGTACTGCATCGACATACTCACGCAGGTCTCCGCCTCGACGAAGGCGCTGCAATCCTTCGCGCTCCAGCTCCTCGAGGAGCACCTGCGGCACTGCGTCGCCGACGCGGCCCTCAAGGGCGGCGGCGAGATCGACGCGAAGGTCGAGGAGGCGACGAAGGCGATCGGCAGGCTGCTGCGCACCTGACCCGGCGGAAGCCGTCCGTTCCGCACGCTTCGCCGCGGTTCGATGTAATCCGATGTGATCCGGTGACGGTGGCTGATTCCCGGTGGTCCAGCGGGGCGGGGGCCGGGCCACGCGCTGGGGTGGTGCTCGGGATGGTGCGGGGCGGTCTAGTCGTTCGCGTCCTTGTCGAAGGCGCGCTCTTCGGCCACTTTCAGCACCTCGTCGATGCTCGCAAGGCTGAGCCGGTCCTCGTCGGCGGCCGACGCCGCGATGATCAGGTCTCCGCACAGCTCGATCTCGGCGAGGGCCACGTGGTCCTGAACTGCCGTACCGCCGACCGGAGCCACGTACATCACCTCTTTCCTGCCGTCACCGACTTCCAAGAGTAGGGAGCGGCCTACAGACCGCGCATGGCACCAACGGACCATTTCCGGCCCCGCACGTACCGGCTTCCCCACACCCGGCAGACGGCTAGGACTCGGCGATCTCCCCGTCGTAGAGATCGGCCCCGCCCGGCAGCCGTACGTCGACGGGGACCCCGAAGTCGTACAGCAGCGTCGTGGAGGCGACCGCGACCGTGCTCTCCTGCTGCCCGTTCGCGAGCCGGAACCGGTGTCTGACCTTGCGGATCCGTCCCGCGTCGTCGAGATAGACGTCGAACGGCACCCGCGCGGTGGCGAAGCCCCGGGCCGCCGCCCGCAGCGCCTCCCGGTGGCCCTTCGGCGCGCTCTTCGCGGCGAGGCCCAGATCGGCGGTGCCGCGGTAGTGCCGCACCGGGGTCCCGGCGACCTCGGTGCGGCCGGCGTACACCGCGGTCCGCGCCCCGCCCAGCAGTTCGGCGGCGGCGAACGGGTCGGTGGCGCCGTTCGTCACCAGGTTCCCGTCGGACAGCGTGGCCGTGTCGACGCGGACCCATTTGTCGGCGGGCACCCCGGCGCCCCGGTTCTTCATGAACAGGGCGCCCGGCGCGAGGAGTTCGGTGATGGGCCGGTGCTCGGGCGAACCCGCCGGGTCCTGCGGCAGCGTCACCTTCAGCCGGCCGAGCCGCTCCGCGAAGTCGTAGACACCCTCGCCGCGGACGGTGACCCGGGTACCGCCGGCCGCCATCTCCATGGACGTACGGGTCCTGGAACTGCCGGCGCGCACCAGTTCGGCGGCGCTGTCGTGCAGGGTCTTCAGGGCGTCGTCGCCGGTGGGCGCCGCGTCGGCCGCGGCCCCGCCGCCCGCGCACCCGGTGGCGCAGGCCACGATCCCCACCGCGGTGACGACGGCGGCGACCGCCGGTCCGGTCCGCCTGTGCTCCTGCTCCGTCATCGTCTGCCTACCCCCAGAGCCGGTCCGTCCGTGCGCGGCCTCGTGTGTCCCGACATGCGTCCCGGGAGGTGTCCCAGGACAGATCCCGCGACATGTCCCGAGATGTGCCCCGATTAACGACGAGTAGGTGGCACCGTCACGCGCTCACCGTCCGTTCACCTGGCTCGGTTAGCGTGGCCGTGTGGCGCAGCAGGAAGAGACGACCGCTACCCGGGAACACCGCACGACGACGGTCGAGCAGGGCAGATTCTGTCTGGCCCGCTGCTCCTGCGGCTGGCGCGGACCGGCCCGCCGGGCCCGCAGCCTGGCGCGCACCGACGCCGAGAAGCACGCCGGGGCGCCACCTCTGTAGCCTCCCGCGGCCACCGCGTACGCCCGGAACGCCGTGCGACCCCGCGGACTCCCGTTCGGCACGGGACGGACGGGGCAGGCGGAACCCCACGGGCCCGGTGCCCGTCTCGTTCCACAGGGCGGCGCGGGCACCAGGGCACGGGGCCCGGCGGGAGGCGCACATGCGACGGCGTACGTTCATCGGTTCGGCCACGGTCACGCTCGCGGCGGCGGCCACGGCGGCGTGCAGCGGCGACGGCACCGCCACCGACCCGGCCGGGCGCGGCACCGGCACGCCCACGGCCACCGCGACGAGGACCGGCAAGGGCTCGTCCGGCAGCACCGGCACCCCGGCCGCCGCCGACTGGCCGGGCCTGGCCAAGGACCTGGACGGCGACCTGATACGGCCGGGCGACCGGTCCTGGCCGGACGCCCGGCAGCTCTACAACACCCGCTTCGACTCCCTGAAGCCCGCGGCCGTCGCGTACGTGGCGCACTCCGACGACATACGGACCGCGCTCGCCTACGCCCGCGCCCACGACGTGCCCGTGGCCATCCGCAACGGCGGCCACTCGTACGCCGGCTGGTCCTCGGGCGACGGGCGGCTCGTCGTCGACGTCTCCGCGCTGAAGAGCGTCCGGGCCTCGGGCGGCGAAGCCGTCGTCGGGGCCGGCGCCAAACTGATCGACGTGTACCGGGCGCTGAGCGCGAAGGGCGTGACGATACCGGCGGGCTCGTGCCCCACCGTCGGCGTCTGTGGTCTCACGCTCGGCGGCGGCCACGGTGTCGTCTCCCGCGCCTACGGACTGACCTGCGACAGCCTCACCTCGGCGACACTGCTCACGGCAGAGGGCAAGCAGCTCACCGCGAGCGCCACCGAGAACGAGGACCTCTTCTGGGCGCTGCGCGGCGCGGGCAACGGCAACTTCGGCGTCGTCACCGAGCTGCGCTTCAGGACCCACCCGGCACCACAAGGGGTGACCGCGTCGATGTCCTGGCCGTGGTCCAGGGCCGCCGCCGTGCTGACGGCCTGGCAGGAGTGGGGCCCGGACCAGCCGGACGAGATCTGGTCCACCTGCCACCTGGAGAACTCGCCCGGCTCCACGCCCACCGTCACGGTCTCGGCCGTCTCCCTCGGCACCTACGGCGAACTTCAGAACGCGGTGGACCGGCTGGCCGACCGGATCGGCGCCTCCGCGAGCGAGGTGTCACTGCGCCGGCGCTCGTACGAGGAGTCGATGGAGGTGTACGCGGGCTGTACGGGGTTCGGCGGGGACGCCCAGTGCCATCTGCCCGGTTCGACGCCGGGCCGCAGCGCACGGGGCGCGCTGAACCGGGAGACCTACGCGGCCCGCTCGGACTTCTTCGACCGCTCACTGACGGCGGCCGGGGTACGGACCCTGCTGACGCAGCTGGAAGAGGTCCGGGGCGGACCCGGCAGCATCGCGCTCACCGCGCTGGGCGGCGCGGTCAACCGGGTGTCGCCGACCGCGACGGCCTTCGTGCACCGCCGTTCGCGGATGCTGGCCCAGTACATCGCCTCCTGGGAGGCGGGCACTTCGGGCTCCGCCGCCGGGTCCTGGCTCGCCTCGGCCCACACCGCGATGCGCCGCCACGCCTCGGGGGCCGCCTACCAGAACTACACGGACGCCACGCTCAAGGACTGGCGCCAGGCTTACTACGGGGACGCGGCGAGCCGGCTGACGGAAGTGAAGAAGCGGTACGACCCGGACCGCTTCTTCACGTATCCGCAGGCGCTGTAGGCGCTGTAGGCGCTGTAGGCAGCGGACTGCGGGGGCCGGTACCGGTGGTGGGCTACGCCGTGCAGACCCCGTACCGGTGGTGGGCTACGCCGCCAGGTCCCGGTCGTCCCGCCGCTCGGCCGTGGCCGAACCGGCGATCATCCGGTCCTGCTCCGCCGTCGGCTCCGCACCCCGGGCCCGGACCAGCCATCCCACGCGCGGGGACCGCTCGATCGCCCGGACCAGCGGCGTCAGCAGCGCCATGGCGACCGGCGAGAGCAGCAGGGCGACCGCCGTGCCGAGGGCGAAACCGCCGACGACGTCCGTCGGGTAGTGCACGCCCATGTAGACGCGGCAGAAGCCTTCGAGCAGCGCGAGCCCTATGCCGACGAGCCCGAACTTCCGGTTGGCGACGAAGAGTCCGACGGCCATCGCCATGGTGAGCGTGGCGTGGTCGCTGACGAAGGAGAAGTCGTTCTTGCCGGTGACCAGGACTTCGAGACCGTCGTGGTCCTTGAACGGCCGGGGCCGCTCCACGAAGCCCCTTATCGGCACGTTCACCAGGACGGCGAGGCCCGCCGCGAGCGGCGCCCAGACCAGCGCGGCCACCGAGGGCGCGGCGTTCCGCCCGCCGTCGCGCCGCACGCCCCACCAGCACCACAGCACGAGCAGCACCATTGCGAGGAGCAGCCCGTACTCGCCGACGAACTCCATGCCGCGGTCGAACCAGTGCGGCGCGTCCTTGGCCAGGCCGTTGATGTCGTAGAGCAGGCTGACGTCGGGGTTCGACCCTGATTCGGCGAGTCCAGCCATTGCGCTGCGGCCCCTTCGTCGTCGTCCTCCGCGACCGCACCGTACGTGCGTCGCCCGTCCCGCCCCCGTGGTCGTAGACCCGCGCTCCGCTTCCTGAATGCGCGCTACACCAAAAGGAACGCACAGTCCCCTTCACCACGTTCCACATTCCACGGAACGATCACGCAGACGTTATCGAAGAGAGACTCATCGCCGCAGCTCAGGGGGTGGGTTCTGGACGATTTCAGACGCTGGTGGGCAATGCTTTCGCGCCATCTTCGGTAACTCGGGTCGCCCCGAAGTAATCCGGAGTGTCGATGGGGTCGAAACGGATCACCGCACCGGTCCGCGGAGCGTCGATCATATAGCCGCCGCCGACATAGATGCCCACATGCCTGATGGCCCGCGAGTCGGTGAGGTCGTCGGAGAAGAAGACCAGGTCTCCCGGGAGCAGTTCGTCCCTGCTGGGGTGCGCGCCCGCGTTGTACTGGTCGTTGGCGACACGCGGCAGCGTGACCCCCGCCTTGTCGTACGCGGCCTGCGTCAGCCCGGAGCAGTCGAAGCGTCCGCCCTGCTCAGCGGTGCCGGTGCCGCCCCACAGGTAGGGCGTGCCCAGCTTCTCCTGCGCGTAGGCGATCGCGGTGGCGGCCTGCTCGGAGGGGTCCACCCGGGTGGTGGGAGCGGCGAAGCTCTTCTCCAGGGTGCGGATCGTCTTGACGTAGTTCTGCGTCTCGCTGATCCCCGGTACGCCGTCCGCCTTTATGACGCGGTACGCGCCCGCGTTGTAGGCCGCCAGCATGTTGTCCGTGGTGTCCCCGGGGACGTCCTTGACGTACTTCGCGAGCTCGCAGTCGTACGACGCGGCCGATGGAATCGCGTCATTCGGGTCCCAGATGTCGCGCTTGCCGTCGCCGTTGCCGTCTATGCCGTGGGTGGCCCAGGTGCTGGGGATGAACTGGGCGATGCCGCGCGCGTCGGCGGGGCTGACGACGTCCGGGTCGAAGCCGCTCTCCTGGTAGAGCTGGGCGGCGAGCAGGGCGGGGTTGATCGCGTCGCACAGGTTGCCCCATTTCTGCACGAGTGTCTGGTAGGCGCCCGGCACGGCGCCCTTGGCCAGGCCGACGCTGCCCTTGCCCACGCCGTTCGCCAGGTTCCCGGCCACCATGTACACCCCGACGACGAGCAGCATCACGAAGCTGACGCACAGCCCGACCGCGACACCACTGGCCACCCGTACTTTTCGCACGTCTCAACCCTCCCCCACCGCGCCCGGTTTTACGGGCCATTCCCCAAGGTTCCGTGTCGTGTGCACCACTGCGCCGTGCGTGCTACCGCGCGGCGAAGCCGAGGCAGAAGACGGTCGCGTACTTCTTCGGCCCCTCGGCGTGCAGGAAGAGGACCGTCCAGTCGCCGGGGTCGTTCGCCACGGGGATGGCGTCGCTGTACTTCTTCCCCTTCACGATCTTCTGGAAGTCGTCGGGGTAGGTCAGCTCCACGTACGGGTTGTCCGGGTCGCTCCGGTACTTCTCGTAGAGGTCGACGGGCTTGCTGGTGTACCCCAGGTCGAGGTTCTGCTGGAGCCCTCCCTCGTAGGGCTTGCCGGTGTCCGAGTCGATCTCGTCCGGGGGCTTCACGGCCACCGAGACGAAGTACGACTCATTGGCCTTCGGGGCGGCGTACTTGAAACGGAAGCTGATACGGCCCTTGCCCGAGGTGTACGGGGCGTCCGAGCCGGCGGCCGAGACGGAGGCCTGCAACTCGTCCGCGCTGCGCTCCTCGGCGGGCAGGTTGCACGAGCCCTGCCCGTACGTGGCGTCCTCGTCCGCCGTCCAGTAGTCCCGTGAGGGCGCCGTCGCCTCGATGTACGCGGGCGCCTGCGTCTTGGAGCCGCCGCTCGCGGAGGCCGTGGGCGTGGCCGAGGTGGCGCCGGGCCGCGCCGAGCCCTTCGCCTCGTCGTTCTTGTCGCCGTCGCCGTCGGGCAGGAAGACGAACGCCATCGCCGTGCCGACGCCCAGCGCGAGTCCGGCGGCGGCCGCGATCATCCAGGGGGCGGTACGGCGGCGGCGCGCGGCGGGGGCGGCGGCGGGCTGCGACACCTGGGTGGGCGTGTACCCGTGGGCGGGCCCGTAACCGGCTGGTTGACCGGGTCCGTAACCGGGTCCGTAACCGGGTCCGTAGCCGGGGCCGTAACCGTGCGGGGTCCCGGCCGTCGGGAAGTCGTGCGGGCCGGGGGGCGGGCTGGTCGGGGCCGGCGGCGTCGGGGCGGGGCGCTGGGCGGGCGGGGTCTGCGGTACCGCCTCGCCCAGGGCCGCGAGCGACCCGTAGAACGTGTCCTCGACGAGCGCCGAGCGCACCCCGCAGCGTGTGATGACCTCGGCGAGGCCGGGCCGCGCCGCCGGGTCCTTGGCCACGCACGCCTCGGCCAGGGCCGCCAACTGCGGCTCCGCACCGGCGAGATCGATCGGTTCGTGGACGGCGCGGTAGCTCACCCCGGCGGGCTCGCCCGCACCGAACGGGGGCCGCCCCGTCGCCGCGTAGGCCAGCGTCGCGCCGAGCGCGAAGACGTCGGCGGCCGGGCCGACCTCGTTGCGCAGCAGCACCTCGGGAGCGGTGAAGCCGGGGGTGCCCGGGGAGAATCCCGCCTCGGTGAGCGCGGTCTGTCCGGCGCCGCGCGCGATGCCGAAGTCGATGAGCTGCGGTCCCTGGGCGGCGAGGATCACGTTCTGCGGTTTGAGGTCCCGGTGCGTGACGCCGTGCCCGTGCACCGCCGCGAGCCCCTCGGCGAGCGAGGCGAACAGGGCGCGGCAGGTCTCCGGGGGCAGCGGCCCCCGCTCGGCGACGGCCTGACTGAGCGTCGGCCCGGAGACGTACTCGGTGGCGAGCCAGTAAGGGGCGCTGTCCAGCGATGCGTCGATGAGGTTGGCCGTGTACGCGCTGCGCACCGTGCGGGCCGTCTCGACCTCGCGGCGGAACCGCGCCAGCGCCTCGGGATGGTCCGTGATCTCGTCACGGATGACCTTGATCGCCACGAGCCGGCCGCCGGGCGAGCGGCCGAGGTACACCTGCCCCATACCGCCGGCCCCGAGCCGGGCGAGCAGCGTGTACGCGCCTATCAGCGCCGGATCGCGATCTCTGAGTGCCTCCACGGAAGTGACCTTGCCATACGGCGTAGTTCGGCGAAATGGCGGATTGACGGAACGGGGGAACGCCGGACGGCAATGGCGATAGGGTGCCGCACCGCCTATGAACCACCCCCCGGACGTCATCCGTGAGAGGACACCGCACATGGCGACACCGCCCCAGCAGCCGTACCCCGCACAGGGCGCCCCGAGCGCACAGGGCAACCCCTATGCCGCGCAGGGCGGTTACGGCAACCCTCAGGCCGCGCAGGGCGATTACGTGCCGAACGGTCCGGCGTACGGGCAGAACCCGTACGGGCAGAATCCTCATGGGCAGAATCCTTATGGGCAGCAGGCTCCCGACCCGGCCACCGTCTGCCGGATATGCGCCGCCCAGCCCGCGCGCAAGATGACCATCCGCCAGCACACCGGCCTGTTCATCGCGATGGAGTTCGCCAAGTCCAAGGGCCCGCTGTGCCGCTCGTGCGCGACCGGACTGCACCGGCAGATGACGGCGAAGACGATGGCCGGGGGCTGGTGGAGCCCCTTGTCCCTGTTCGTGTTCACGCCGCTCACGCTGCTGTGGAACCTGTACGTGCGTGTGCGGATCAGCAGGCTGCCGCAGCCGACACCGTCCCCGGTCGGTGTCGTCATGGAGCAGGGCAAGCCGATCTTCCACCGCCCGCTCTCGTACGTGGGTGTGGTGATGTCGCTCGGCCTGATCAGCCTCCTCGTGCTGCCGAGGCTGGGCGGCTGACGGCCGGGGCGGCGGGCAGAGACCGGCTCAGCTCCGGCGACCGGCTCAGCTCCGGTGGGCGGCTCAGCTCCGGTGGGCGGTGGCGCGGGCGCAGGCCGTGAGGCGGTCGGCGAGGGCGAGGACGAGATCGCGCAGTTCGTCGGGGCGCTCGATGACGAAGGGCCGGTCGAGGGCGGCGAGCGTCCGGGGCAGCCAGTCGAGCCGCTCGGCGCGCAGCTCCACGCGCAGCCAGCGCTCGGCTGAAGGGTTTCTGTCTGTCGCAGGCTCGGGATCGGAATCGGAATCGGGCTCGGGTTGCTCCAGGCTCGCGACGGTTGCGACGCTCGCGGGCAGGTGGGCGCGGATCTGTTCCACGGTCCCGTGGACGCGCAGGGTCACCTCGTACCGGTACTCGGCGGTGGCGAAGCCCGACAGCACGCGCTCCACCGGACCGGGCCCCGGGGGCTCCTCGAACGGCCCCGCCCCCGGCAGGGCCCTGACGTCCGCGACGCGGTCGAGCCGGAAGGTGCGGTCCTCGTCGAGGTCGGCGTCCCTGCCGGTGACGTACCAGCGGCCCGCGTGGGCGACGATCCCGTACGGGTGGAACGTGCGCTCGGTGCGCCGCCCCGCACGGTCGCCGTATCTGATCCGGACGGGCCGGCGGTGGCGCACCGCGTCGGCGAGGGCCAGGAGCACACCGGCGTCCGGGGGCTCGGACCCGTCGGGCCGGCCGGACCGGTCCGTGAAGTCGAGGGACTCCAGGAGCGTGCCGAGCCGGTGGGCGACGTGCGGGGGCAGCACCCGCCGGATCTTGGCCGCGGCGGTCTCGCCCGCCGTGTCCTGCGCCGTCGTCAGCCCCGCCCGGCGCCCTGCGACCAGGCCGAGCAGCACGGCCAGCGCCTCGTCGTCGCTGAACATGAGCGGGGGCAGCCGGTAACCGGGGGAGAGCCGGTAGCCGCCGTAGCGGCCGCGCAGCGTCTCCACGGGTACGTCCAGGTCGACGAGCTGGTCCACGTAGCGCCGCACGGTGCGGCCGTCGACGCCGAGCCGGTCGGCGAGCTCGGCCACCGTCCGGGTGCCGCCCGACAGCAACAGCTCCAGGAGGGCCAGGACGCGACCGGTGGGACGGGACATGTCGTGAGCCTAACGGCGATACCGGACGAGTTCTGTCCACATTCTTTCCTAGCCTGCGGAGGCGCCCGCGAGGGCGAAAGGGAGCACATCGCTCCGGACAAGGGAGCACACGGCTCCGGAAACCAGCAGGGAGATACCCATGGACTTCGTCTCGATCCGCGTCATCACCGGCGACATCGCGCGCCTGGTCGCCTTCTACGAGCGGGCCACCGGGATACGGGCGGCGTGGGCGACCGAGGACTTCGCCGAGATCGGCACCGCGCACGGCACCCTGGCGATCGGCAGCGCCCGTACGGTCCCGCTGTTCGCGCCGGGCTCGGCTCGTCCCGCGGAGAACCACAGCGTGATCATCGAGTTCCTCGTGGACGACGTGGACCAGGTGCACCGGAACCTGACCGGCTTCGTCACCGACTTCGTCAACGAGCCCACCACGATGCCCTGGGGCAACCGGGCGCTGCTGTTCCGCGACCCCGACGGCAACCTCGTCAACTTCTTCACCCCGGTCACGCCGGCGGCCATCGCGAAGTTCGCCGCGCGCTAGGCCGCGCCGCCCGCCCTCCGGTAGAGCGCCGCCGCCTCCGCCCCCAGGACGACGCTGTACGAGACGTCGGCGGTGCTGCCGCCCTCCTCGTGGCCGCCGATCAGCCCGACGAGCCGCCCGTCCCCGTTGATCCAGGGGCTGCCACTGGTCCCGCCGGGGAAGCCGGGGCATTCGATGCGTTGCTGGGTGGTGCGGCTGTGGGTGGTACGGCTGTGGGCGGCGGCCGTCGGCTTGTTCGTGCAGGTGATCGGCGCGTCCGCCTTCTTCGGGTACCCGGTGACCGTCACGGCCGTCGATCCGGTCGCCCTGCCGGTGACGAAGGCGTTGCCGCCGACGACGTCCTCGACGCCGGCGCCGGCCAGACGCCCGACGGCGGCGAAGGCCAGGTCGCTGTCCTCGTCCCGGGTGCCGGACCAGGTGTCGGACACGTACGTCTGCCCGACCTCCCAGACCCCGTACGGCGCCCGCCCGTCCCGGTATCCCGGAACGAAGAAGAGCGCGCCGCCGCCGTCCAGGCAGTGCGCGGCGGTCAGTATCAGGTCCCGCCCCGCACTGTGCACGACCGACGCCGTGCAGAAGTGATCACTGTCGAGGTCGGCGCTGTGGAAGAGGGCCCCGACCCGAGCGCTGCGGGCGTCGTCGTCGGCCTCGACGGTCACCCCGAGCGGCCCGTCGCCGTCGTCGGCCGCCGCCACGGAGGAGGTCACGGCAGCGAGCATCAGCACCACGGCGGACACCGTATGCCGCCGGGTACCGGAGGGGCGGGTGGTGCGCTTCATCACCCCTCACTCTGCCCTAGTGCGCCCGGAATGTCTCCGGAAGCCCATGAACAAGGGGTTTCACTGCCGTGGAAGGTTTCCCTGGCACTCCGCCCACAGCAGTTTCCCGCCCCGCTCACGCCCGGCGTCCCCCAGTACGTAGGAGCCCCAGGCGTCGGCGCAGGCCCGTACGAGGTGCAGTCCGCGCCCGCGCTCGGCGGTCGCGCCGCTGTCCACAGGCTGTGGGTACGAGCCCCCGAACGCGACGGGGACGACAGGGTCGGAGTCCCACACCGCGACGCGCAGCCGACCCGGCTCGGCACAGCGGATACGGAGGGCGTACGGGCCCTGCGTGTGCAGGTAGGCGTTGGTGAGCAGTTCGGAGGCGAGCAGCTCGGCGGTGGGCGCGAACGCGGCGAGTTCGTGCGCCGCCAGCACGGTACGGAGGGTCGACCGGGCGACGCCCGGCGCGCGTGGATCACGCGGGAGTTGGAGGGTGTAGGCCCAGGGCGGGGATACGGTGGCCATGGAAGTCTCCGATCACGGTGCGAAGTTGGACGGTTCGTTCACGTGACCCGGTGACCTCAGCCGCTCCGTCGAGCGGGGTGCTTCCGGGTAAGGCGCCTACGACGAAGGTAGCGCGAAGCAGTAAGTTCTTAGACCGAGATACGCAAAGCACTTAGGTGTTCATGCGTGTGAGTGACACAGCGGGGCCGAAGGGGAACGACGTTGGCCATGAGAGGCACGCCCACCGGGCGTCAACTCAGGTTGGGGGCCGAGCTTCGCAGACTGCGCGAGCGGGCGGGCCTGACCTCGACACAGGCCGCGCAGCTCCTCGGCATCAAGCAGAACCAGGTCAGCAACATGGAGGCCGGTCGCCACGGCGTGAGCCCCGACCGCCTGCGCACCATCGCCTGCCACTACGAATGCTCGGACAAGGCCCTCATCAAGGCTCTCGCGGGCATGACACCCGACCGCAAGCGGGGCTGGTGGGAGGAGTATCGCGGTCTCCTGCCCGGCAGGCTGGTCGACCTGGCCGAGATGGAGCACCACGCCGCCCGCCTCCGCGCGGGAGTCACCGCCCACATCCCGGGGCTGCTCCAGATCCATGACCACGCCCGTGAGGTCATCCGGCAGGTCGTGCCCGAGCTCTCGCCTCCCGACGTCGAGCACCGGCTGTCGTTCCGCATCAAGCGCCAGGCCGTCCTCTTCGGAGACCATCCGACGCCGTACCTGGCGATCATTCACGAGGCTGCTCTCCGCATGCAGTTCGGCGGTCCCGAGGTCACCAAACGCCAACTCCGGCACATCCTCGAGATGACCGAGCGCGCCCACATCACGATCCAGGCCATCCCCTTTGCCGCCGGCGCCTACCCCGGCTCCGGCCAGTCGATCCTGTACGCCCACGGGCCCGTCCCGCAGTTGGACACAGTGCACCTCGACCAGTCCCACGGCTCCGCGCTCATCGACGCCGAGGCGCAGCTCGACAAGTACCGCGTGCTCCTGGGGCGCATGGCGGACATGGCCCTCACACCTGAGAAATCGCGCGATCTGATCAACACCATCCTCCAGGACCTGTGAAAGGAACCGACATGCCCACCACCGCCTGGCAGAAGTCTTCCTACTGCGGCGAGGGAGAGGCCTGCGTGCACGTCGCCACCGCCCCGGGAACCGGGACCATCCGCCTCACGGAGAGCGCCGACCCCCGCCGGGTCATACTCAGCGCCGCGCCCGCGGCATTCCGCACCCTCATCCACACCCTCAAGGAGACCCCTGACCATGGCTGACGTGCCCTCGGATCTCGAATGGGTCCGGGCCGCACCGGACGACGCGACGGGCCCCGGTCCCTGGATCGAGCTGGCCTTCGGCCCGGACGACCTCGTATACCTCCGCGAGACCAGCGATCCCGCCACCGTCGTGACCACCACTCAGAAGAAGTGGGACGCCTTCGTGCTGGGCGTGCAGGCGGGAGAATTCGACCACTTCGTGGAGGGGCTGGAGGAGACTCCCTAGCCACCGGCTGGGCCACCGGTCAGGCACCCGCGACCGCCACCCCCGTGTTCCGGATCCGGCGCTACCCTTCAACCGGCGGCTGCCGTCCAGCACAGAACGGGCCGAAACCGCCGACGCCAGGCGCGTACCGTCAGGACGCACATGGCGTAAGAGGGGTTAACGACGGAACCACACCACAGGTTCCGGTTCGACTTCATTGCCCGGCGTGACCTGCCGTGATACACAGAGTGATCATGAGTGCTCCGGCATGCCGCCACACGCCCCCGTGAGGCCCCCGCGAGGGCCTGTGACAAGAGATACGTACGAAATTCGCCAATCAATGACGCCAAGTCGACATCCGACTGCGCCTTTGTCGGCGAGAATGAGCTGACCTCTGCGCGCAGTGGCAGGGGCGGGAGAGAACAACCCACAAGGGGCGGTGACTTACATGCTTTTCGCGGCCGACAAGGGCGACATCAACACCATCATCGGCGGGATCGCTCCGGACTGGGGCCCGTTCGGCAGCCTGGGCAACGAGGCGAAGGTGATGATCGAGGTCGTGATGGCGGTCGCCATCCTGCTCTGCCTCGGCATCGCGATCTGGGGTGCGGCCAAGCAGCGCATCGGTGCGACGGCCCTGCGGGACACCTTCAGTGCGGAACAGGGCAAGGGCCTGATCATCGCGGGCCTGACCGGAGTCTTCATCATCGGCTCACTGGGCACGCTCTTCACCATCGTCTACGGCATGGCTGTCTAGGCCCTGCCGGGCCGCCCGGCCTGGCGCACCATCAGTCCCGGCCGGGCCCGCCCGGTTCCCTCCGACCCATCCGTCCGTCGCGCCCACCGGCTGAGGTTGCGTTTCCCTGATGTCGAGTCACCACACCGCGCCCGCGCGGCTCCCAGCACGGCTACCGTCGTACTGCTACGCGTTGCGGTACGCGGCATTTCGGTACACGGCATTTCGGTACGAGGTCGAGGGGGCGTGCGCGGTATGAGTCTCGGTGACGATCACGGGTATGGCGAGACCTCGCGCGGTGACGGCGGCGGATACGGCGGTGCGGGGCAGACCCGGACGCGGCTGCCCGACCGGACCGGCGACGTCTACGGCGGCGCCCGCCGCGGCCGCTCCTCCTCCCGGAGCCTGGTCACCGTCGTCGGCGTCATCGTGCTGCTCATCGCCGCCATCGCCTTCGCCAACCGCGGGGGCGATTCCTCTTCGGACAACGCCGACAACGACAAGGCGGACAGCAACCCGACGTCGGCTACGGGGGAGCAGCCGGTGAAGACGAGCAACGGCGGCATCCCGTCGGGCTTCGCCCACGACCAGCAGGGGGCGCAGTCGGCGGCGGCGAATTACGCGGTTTCGCTGGGGTCCGAGGGCATGTTCAACACCGACGAACGGCACGTGATCGTGCAGACCGTCGCCGACCCCAGCTCCGTGAACCGGCTCCAGTCCGGGTTCGACGCCGACTACTCGGCCGACTTCCTCAAGAACATCGGACTCAAAGAGGACGGCAGAGCGCCCTCCGGCAGCACTTTCGTCAGCCGGACGCTGCCGGTCGGCACCAAGATCACGTCGTCCGCCGCCGATACGGCGACCGTGGAGGTCTGGTGCAACGGACTGTTCGGTCTTACGGGCGACGGTTCGACCAGCCCCGTGACCGGTAGCTGGTTCACCTTGACCTTGAAACTCAACTGGAGCGGTGGCGACTGGAAGGTCCTGGAGACCAGCCAGAAAACCGGCCCGACTCCGGTCACCGGAGACAACCCCGTCTCCGGAGCCGACGAGATCGGCAAGGCGGTCGAGGAGTTCGGAGGGTTCACGTATGCCCGGTAGCCAGCACCGTGCACTCAAGCTCACCGGCATCGTCGCGGCGGCGCAGGCGGCTGCGCTACTGCTCGCGACCCGTGCCGTCGCCGATCCGTCACCCTCCCCGAGCGACGACCCCTGTTCTCTGATCGCCGGCCCGGCCAAGAAGTACTGCAAAGAAGGTGACAGCTCCGGCGGCGGAACCGGCGGAGGCGGGTCCAACAGTCTCACCTCCACCCTCGACCCCCTCTCCTCCCTCGCGCAGGGCTGCGCCGACGCCGCGTCCTGGACCGTGAACAAGCTCAGCGAGGCCGTGCAGGAGACGGCCAACGTCGACTTCACGAACGGGAAGTTCCTCCAGCAGTACGCCGTGGTCTTCGCCGCGTCGACGATCCTGACGCTGCTGCTGTGGCTGCTCGCCGTGGCCAAGCGCGCGGTGCGAGGCGTCCCCTTCACCACCGCCCTGTCGGAGGCCGTCGGTTTCCTCTGGCTGACGGTGCTGGCGTCCGCGTTCACCCCGCTGATCCTGTACACGGTCGTGTCCGCCACGGACGGCGTCAGCGACGTACTGGCGAAGACGACGGGCGACCAGACGGACGCGTTCTTCGGGACGTTCGCCGGCGCCCTGGACAAGGGCAACGACATCGGCGGCGGCCCGATCATGCTGATCCTGGTGTCGCTGGTGTCCATCCTCGCGGCCGGTGTCCTCTACCTGGAGCTGTATCTGAGAGCCATCCTGCTCTACGTCGGCGCCCTCCTCGGCGTCGTCGTCTACGCGGGCCTGGTCGACAAGAACCTGTGGGGCCACGTCCGCCGCTGGGCGGGCGTGATGATCGCCGTCATCCTGGTGAAGCCGGTGATCGTCATCGTGCTCGGCCTGGCCGGCGCGCTGGCCAGCGACGACGGCCCCGACTCGCTGGCCGCCATCGTCTCGGGCCTCGCCATCGTCCTGCTGGCCATCTTCGCGAGCGCGATGATCTACCGCTTCGTACCGGGCTTCGGCGACGAGATCGCCAACTCCCGCAACAACCGCATCATGCAGGGCGCCGAAGGCAAGGCCGCCGCCGTCATCAGCTCCCCCGCGACCCTCGTCGCCCAGGGCATCAAGACCCACAGCGCCCGCGCGGACAGCAACAGCGGGGGCGGCCGCGGCCAGGCCCCCCAGCAGTCCCGCCCCGCGAACCCCGCGTCCGGAGGCGTAGCCGCGCACAGCTCGCGAGGCTCCGGTGGCGGCGGAAATGTCCCCTCCGCCGCTCCCGCACCGCGCAGCAGTCCGATCGACACCCCCCACGCCGGCAACACCCGCAACAGCAGCACCAATCGCACGGGAGGTGAAGGGCGTTGACGACCGAGTCCCACGTGTCCCATCCGGTCACGCCCCGCCGTACATATCTGATCGGCCGCGCCCGGCCGAACGCGATCGTCGGCCGGAACCGCGAGTCCGGCGAGATCGCGCTGATCATCGCGGGCGCGTTCCTGGGCATGATGTGCGGGCTCCTCGTCCCTGTCCTCTCCCTCCGCATCGTGCTGCTCACGGGCTTCCCGATGCTGGCCCTCGCCGCGGTCTACGTGCCGTACAAGCGGCGGACGTTCTACAAGTGGTTCGAAATCAACCGCAGCTACAAGCGGAGCCTGCGCCAGGGCACCGCCTACCGCTCCGCGACCATGGAGGCCGGCACCCGGATCGACGGCCGTGAGGTCGAGGTCGGACCACCGCCGGGCATCGGCCGGATCAGCTGGCTCGCCGCCCCCTTCGGCCCGGACGAGATCGCCGTACTGCTGCACGCCGACCGGCGCACGGTCACGGCCGCCATCGAGATCGAGGGCCCCGGCGTCGGCCTGCGCGACAGCGAGGACCAGGAAGCCCTGGTCGACCGCTTCGGCACCCTGCTGAAGCACGTCGCCAACGGCGACGGCTTCGTCACCCGGATCCAGATGCTCGCCCGCACCCTGCCCGCCGACCCGGACGCGCACGCCAAGGACGTCGCCGTGCGCGGCGACGAGCGGGCACCCGGCTGGCTGCAGCAGTCGTACAACCAGCTCCAGTCCATGGTGTCCACCAGCAGCGAGCAGCACCGCGCCTACCTCGTCGCCTGCATGCACTACTCGCGCGAACTGGCCGCCGAGGCACAGGCGATGGCCCGCGCCGCCCGGCCGCAGGGCGGCCGGAAACTCGACCGCGACGCCGGACTCGCCGTCGTCATGGCCCGCGAGCTGACGGACATCTGCTCCCGGCTCCAGGAAGCCGACATCCGTGTACGGCAACCGCTCGGACAAGGCCGTCTCGCCTCCCTCGTGCACTCCATGTACGACCCGGACCACCCCATCGACCACATCCAGGCGATGACCAAGCGCAACGCCTGGCCGGCCGAGCTCGACGCGATGGAGCCGACGTACCTCCAGGCGAAGACCCGCGAGTCCTCCACCCGCGCCCCCTGGTGCCACGCCACGGCCTGGGTGAAGGAGTGGCCGATGACTCCGGTCGGCGTCAACTTCCTCGCCCCGCTGCTCGTGCACACCCCGGACGTCATCCGCACCGTCGCCGTCACCATGGACCTCGAACCCACCGAGATCGCCATCGAGCGCATGCTGACGGAGAAGACGAACGACGAGGCCGAGGCCAGCCGGGCCGCCAAGATGAACCGCACCGTCGACCCGCGCGACATCGCCTCCCACAACCGGCTCGACCAGCGCGGCGAGGACCTCGCCAGCGGCGCCGCCGGTGTCAATCTCGTCGGCTACATCACCGTCTCCTCCCGCTCCCCCGAAGCACTCGCCCGCGACAAGCGGACCATCCGCGCATCGGCCGGAAAGTCGTACCTGAAACTGGAGTGGTGCGATCGTGAGCACCATCGCGCCTTCGTGAACACACTGCCGTTCGCCACCGGAATCCGCAGGTAGGGGCTGATGTTCTGATGCGGGATCCGCTGTCCGTCCTCACCGACGCCTTCACCTCCTTCCTCTTCGGCAAGGTCGAGACGACCCGCCTCCCGGTACGCACCTCGACAGGCCAGGCCCAGGCCGTCTACCTGCCGACCGCCGCCCCCGGCCTCGGCGACTCCGGCGTGATCATCGGCCGCGAGGTCTACTCCGGCAAGGGCTACATCTACGACCCCTTCCAGCTGTACGGGCAGCAGCTCCCGGCCCCGCACTGGCTCGTCCTCGGCGAGTCAGGCAACGGCAAGTCGGCGCTGGAGAAGACGTACGTACTGCGGCAGCTCCGCTTCCGGGACCGCCAGGTCGTCGTGCTCGACGCGCAGGGCGAGGACGGAGTCGGCGAATGGAACCTCATCGCCGAAGAGCTGGGCATAACTCCCATCCGGCTCGACCCGACAGCCGCTCTGGACATGGGCATCCGACTCAACCCCCTCGATCCGTCGATCACCACGACCGGACAGCTCGCCCTGCTCCGGACGATCATCGAGGTCGCGATGGGCCACGGTCTCGACGAGCGCTCCGGCTTCGCGCTGAAGGTCGCGCACGCTTACGTAAATGAATCGATCCTCGACCGCCAACCGGTTCTCACCGACATCGTCGAACAGTTGCGCCACCCCGAACCCGAGTCGGCCGAGGCGATGAACGTCGCCCTGGACGACGTACGGGCCTGGGGCCTCGACGTGGCCCTCGTCCTGGACCGGCTGGTCGACGGTGACCTGCGCGGTATGTTCGACGGCCCGACCACGGTCGGCATCGACCTGGACGCCCCGCTCATCGTCTTCGACCTGTCCCACATCGACCGGAACTCCATCGCGATGCCCATCCTCATGGCCATCGTGGGCGTGTGGCTGGAGCACACCTGGATCCGGCCCGACCGGAAGAAGCGCATCTTCCTGGTCGAAGAGGCGTGGCACATCATCAACAGCCCCTTCGTCGCCCAGCTCTTCCAGCGCCTGCTGAAGTTCGGCCGGCGGCTCGGTCTGTCGTTCGTGGCGGTGGTGCACCACCTCAGCGACGTGGTCGACGGAGCCGCCGCGAAGGAGGCGGCGGCGATCCTGAAGATGGCCTCGACCCGCACCATCTACGCCCAGAAAGCGGACGAGGCGCGCTCGACCGGCCGCGTCCTGGGCCTGCCCCGCTGGGCGGTCGAGATCATCCCGACGCTGACCCCGGGCATCGCGGTCTGGGACGTGAACGGCAACGTCCAGGTGGTCAAGCATCTGATCACGGAGACCGAACGGCCCCTCGTCTTCACCGACCGCGCGATGACCGAGTCCTCCGCCGACCACCTCGGCGACGACGCGCTGCTCGCCGCGGAGCTCGAGGCCGAGGAACGGGCCGCCGCCTTCGTGGAACAGCACCTGGGCGACTTCGGCGACTCCTCCGAGTCCACGGTGGCGTGAGATGAAACGGGACGACCACGGCCACGGCCGCGATCACCGGCACGACGGTCAGGGCGGCATCCCCGACGGCCTGCTCATCGGGGTCCTGGCCTTCCTGCTCGGCATGACCCTGCTGGTGTGGACGGCGACGGGCCTGGCTGGCTGGTTCTCCCACGGCGCCTGGCCCGACCGCGTCACCCTCAGCCACACCCCGCTGGCCATGCGCCACCTGATCGGCCAGCCGCACGACGTACCGGGCGCCTGGCCGGACACCCCGGACTCCCAGCTCTCCGGCTACGGCCTCTTCTGGGGCCTGTTCATCGGCCAGCTGATGGTCCTGCTAGTCCTCACCGTCTTCGTCCTGGGGACATTCGCCCGCTGGCGGGCGGGCCGCTCCAGGCGGAAGGCGGAACGCCTGGCCAACGACATCGGGGCACCTGCCCCGGCTGCGGGTACGGTCACGGATCCGGTGCCGGGTCCGGTCGCGGGTCCGAACACAGGCCGGGCTGCGGCGCCTGAGGCCCGTCCGGTGGAGAGCACGGAGGCATACGGGCTCACGGGCGGACCAGAGGCGTACGGGCCGACGTCGGGCGCGGTACAGGCCGGGAGCGCGCCCCAGCCCACCGCCGCGCCGACACCAGCACCAGCACCGGTACCGACAGCCACCGCGGCCGCCACTCCCCCTACCTCAACTCCCGCTACCGTCGCAGCCCCTGCTGCCGCAGCCCCTTCCGCTGTGCCCGCTGCCGTACCTGCCGCCGTCCCCGCCCCCCGCGGCCCCGTAGTCCTGGGCCCCGTAGGCACCCGTCGGCCGGTCGCGGTCCAGGCGGTGCGGGACGCGGAGGGCCCGGCCCTGGTCATCACCTCGGACCCGGCGGTCTGGTCGGAGACCAAGGACGCCCGCGCAAAACTCGGCCCCGTCCTGCTCTACGACCCCTCGCATCTGTGCGACACCCCGGCCCGCCTCCACTGGTCCCCCGCGGCCGGCTGCGAGGACAAGCCGACGGCCGCGGCCAGGGCGGCGGCGCTACTCGCCCCGGTCCGCCCCACCGCGAAGATCGACCAGGCGATGGCGGACGTCGCCGAAACACTCCTGCGCAGCTATCTGCACGCCGCCGCCGTGGACGGCAGGGCCTTCCGCCATGTCCACCGCTGGGCCCAGGGCACCCAGATCCAAGACGCGGTACGGGCCCTGCGGACGAACCCGAAGGCGGCGTCCGGCGCCGCCGGCGAGCTGGAGGCAGCGCTCACCTCCCACCCCGAACGACGTGACATCGCCCAGGAACTGACGGCCCGCGCACTGTCCGCGCTGTTCACCGTCAACGTCCGCGAATCTTGCACTCCAAACCGAACAGATGCGCTCACCTTGGATTCCTTCGTCAACGAAGGGGGCACGCTTTACGTGGTAGGTGAAGCCATCGAGGATCCCAAGGCGAACCCGGGAGCTATGCCACTCCTCACGGCCCTCGCCTCAAGCGTGGTCGAGCGCGGCCGGCGCATGGCCGAACGGTCATCCTCCGGTCGCCTCGACCCACCATTCACCCTCGTCCTGGACGACGTCGCGGCGGTCGCCCCGCTCCCCCAGCTCCCCGAGCTCCTGACCAACGGAGCCGACCGGGGCCTGCCGACCCTCGCCCTCCTCCGCTCCCGCGAACAGGGCCGCTCCCGCTGGCCGCAGTACGACCTCCCGGTCCAGCCGTAGCCTGGCGTTACGTCCAACGCTGCCGGGCCTCCGAGGATGTGGGAGGCTGCCGGGTCAAAGCATTCCGGACGGCCGCTCGATCACCAGTTCCAGCTCCCGGTCATCCGAATTCCCGGGCACCGCCGCCGTCCCTCCCGACGGCACGAACCCCGCCTTACGGTAGGCGGCCTCCGCTCGCGGATTGCGTTCGTGCACATACAGGCGCACGCGCTCGAGCCCGCGCTCCCAAGACCACTCCAGGGCCGCATCGAGCAGCGCTCCGATCAGTCCGCTCCCCCGCTGCCCGACCCGTACGAACACGCCCACCACGTGCGCCTGGTCCCGCTCGACGACGCCACCGAAGGGCTCCTGCGCCCCGGCCTTCTCGACCAGTACGGTCACCGATCCCGCCCATACGCCGTCCGGGCCCTCGGCGACGAACTGCTGGCGCTCCGTCTGCCCCTCCGCGGCCCCGTCCGTCCGCTCCTGCCAATACGCGTCGGAGCGGCCCACCGCGTCCTCGTACGTCTCCAGGAAGGCGAGCGGGGCGGCGGGGTCCTGGAGCGCGGTGAGCCGAAGCTCCTTGACCGCTGCCCACTCCCCGGTACGTATCGGGCGGATCACATGGTTCATGCCCGTCACCGTAGTACCTGGGCGCTACACCCTCATCTCAATAAGACAGGAAGTACCCTGAAATGCAGAAAGCCCCCGCACCGGTCAACCCGGGCGGGGGCTTTCTGTCTTTACTAATTTTAGTTCGGCGGCGTCCTACTC
>NZ_JBHWHV010000009.1:48214-203103 GCF_042732375.1 Streptomyces sp. NPDC059785 | reverse complement strand
GGCGCCCTTCGTGCGAAGGGCGCCCCCAGCCACGTACGGGCGGGCTAGTCGGTGGCCTTCGCCAGCTTCAGCGCGTACGACGGCCACCAGTCGCCGGCCTTCGGGCCGCCCTTGCAGGTGCCGTCCGACTCGCCAGGCCGCTTGACCCACAGGTAGGCGTCGACCAGCGGATCGGCGGTCTTGGTCGTGGGCGACTCGCCGAGCGCGCGCCCCGGCGGGTTGCACCAGTTCTCGTCCTGATCGCCGTCCGTGTACGGGCCGTTGCCGTTGCGGCTGGTGTCGATGACGAAGTGCTTGTTCCCGACCTTCGCCGACAACTGCTTGCCGTACCGGATGGAGTCGTCGGTGGAGTAGAAGTTGGAGACGTTGACCGCGAAACCGTCGGCCCGGTCGATGCCCGCGCGCCGCAACGGCTCGTATATCCCGTCCGGGTGGCCCCAGCCCGCGTTGCCCGCGTCCACGTAGACCTTGGTGTTCTTCAGCGTCTTGAGTGTGGAGACCGCGCCGCTGAGCAGGTCGTAGCGCTCCTCGTGGAACTTTTCGGGCGTGCACTCGTCGACCAGGTGCAGCACCGCGTCCGGCTCCAGGATCACCGTCGCGGGCCGGTCCCCGATGCCCTTGGCGACCCCCTCGATCCAGGTCCGGTAGGCGTCGCCGTCCGCGGCGCCGCCCTGGGAGAACTGGCCGCAGTCGCGGTGCGGGATGTTGTAGAGGACCAGGAGCGCCGACCGGTCGGCCTTCTCGGCGGCCTCGGTGAAGCCGCGCGCCTCCTGTTCGGGGTTCTCCGGGCCGATCCATTCGCCGGTCGGCTGCTCGGCGATCTTGCGGATCTGCTCGGCGTCGTCCTTCTTCCCCGCCTTCACGTACGCGGCCACCTGCAACGCCGCGTTGCCGTCCGGATTGACCCAGTACGGGTCCGAGCCCGCCGGCCGCTGCGAGATGGCGGAACCGCCGCCCTTCTCGCCGTCGCCGTCACCCCCCGAGGAGCATCCCGCGAGCAGCAGTACCGCTCCCGCCACCGCACACGCGCCTGCCCCGACCCCCCTGCTGCCGTACATCCAACTCCCCCTTGGGTGCACCGTCAGAAGTACCAATCGTGACATAGGAGGCGCACCGCCACGAGGTGGTCCGCTCGTTGTCGGCTAGCTGTTACAGCGCCGCCGTCCGGACCTTCACCGACCCTCGTCCGGGCCTCCGCCGAGCTTCGTCCGGGCCTCGTCCGGGCCTCCACCGAGCTTCGTCCGGGTCTCGTCCGGGCCTTCCCCGCGTCTCGTCCGATCCTCCGCCGGGCGTCGCCCGCCCACAGGAACCGGCCGTTCCGCCGTACCGCCCCGGAGACCGCCCCGCACCGCCCGACCCTCGCCCACCTGCACGCATCACGGAACGCGACCAGTCGCAGACTTGGCGTCAAACCCCCCCTAGGCCAGAGCTGTCATCCGTTCTAGAGTCGTCACAAACGGCCCCGGCCCCCGGCCGAGCACAGCGCTCGTCACGCCTGTCCTGAGCTTCGAGGCCTCCCGCGCCGGACGCCGGGTTACTCCCGCAGCCCGTGCACGCGCGGTCGAGGACCAGCCCGGTCGGCGGCTCCGGGGGGAGCGGGCCGCCGACCGGGCCAGGTTGTTCACCGTTCTTCGCGCCCTCGGCCACGACGGGCGCTGCGCACCGCGACCGCCACGGCGGCGACCGCCGCGAGCACCAGACCGACCACGGTCTGCCGGGTGCCGGGGCCGGTCGAGCGGGTGTCGACGGTGGCGAAGTGGGCGCTGCCCACGTCGCCTACGTCGCCCGCGCCGCCCGCGCGTACGGGCTCGACCGGCGCGGCGGGGGCGGACGCCGCGGACCCGGCGGCCCGGTCGTCCCGACCGCTGCGGTCGCTGCGGTCGCTGCGGTCGTCCCGGTCATTGCGGTCGTCCCGGTCGTCCCGGTCGTCCCGGTCGTCCCGGTCGTTGCGGACTACTTTGAACGTGGCATCGAAGTGACGCTCGTGCCCGGTGCAGCCGACCCGTACGTGATAGGTGCCGGGCCGCAGCGCCGGGCGGACCCGCGCCTGTCCGGCCAGGGCGGCTCTGCCGCCGGCGGGCCGGGTGAGCCGGGCACCCGTGACGAACGCCGTCGACTCGGCGGTGGCCGAACCGCCCGCGCACCCCGCCGCCCGCAGCGTGACGGCGCCGCCGGGAGCGGGGGCGGCCGGGGTCAGGGAAACGACCGTGCCGCGCGTACTGATGGCGTCGGTCGTCCTGATGGCGTCGGTTGTGCCGGTCGCGTCGCCCGCGTAGGCCGCGGGGCCGAGCGCGACGGCGACCGCCGCGCCCGCACAGAGAGTGAGCCGCAATGAACTCATCGTGAACCTCCAGATACCTGGAGGCTCCTCCCCCGGAGGCCGGACCGCACCCGGAGGGACGGGCGGCTGCTCCGTTCGGGGGTAAAACCGCCGCCGCGCGCATGAACGCGCGAGAAGCGGTGCCGGACGGGGCTCAGCCGCGTGAGCAGCCGCGCGGGAGACGGTGCCGGGCGGGGCTCAGACGCGCTCGACCAGGTCCGCGATGGAGTTCACGACCGAGGACGGCCGGTACGGGTAGCGCTCGATCTCCTCGGTGGTGGTCAGGCCGGTGAGCACCAGGAAGGTCTCCATCCCCGCCTCCAGACCGGCCAGTACGTCCGTGTCCATCCGGTCGCCGATCATGGCGCTGCTCTCGGAGTGCGCGCCGATGGCGTTCAGCCCCGTCCGCATCATCAGCGGGTTCGGCTTGCCCGCGAAGTAGGGCTGCTTGCCGGTGGCCTTCGTGATCAGCGCGGCGACCGCGCCCGTGGCGGGCAGCGGCCCCTCCTGCGACGGCCCGGTCTCGTCCGGGTTGGTGCAGATGAACCGGGCCCCGGCGTTGATCAGCCGGACCGCCTTGGTCATCGCCTCGAACGAATACGTACGGGTCTCGCCGAGCACCACGTAGTCGGGCTCCTGGTCGGTGAGCACGTACCCGATGTCGTGCAGCGCCGTGGTCAGCCCGGCCTCGCCGATGACGTACGCGGTGCCGCCGGGCCGCTGGTCGTCCAGGAACTTGGCGGTGGCCATCGCGGACGTCCAGATGTTCTCCACCGGGACGTCCAGGCCCATGCGCCGGAGCCGGGCGTGCAGGTCGCGGGCGGTGTAGATCGAGTTGTTCGTCAGCACCAGGAACGGCTTGCCGGAATCCTTGAGCTTCTTGAGGAAGTCCCCGGCGCCGGGGATCGGCACACCCTCGTGGATGAGCACACCGTCCATGTCGGTGAGCCACGATTCGATGGGCTTGCGCTCTGCCATGCCGTCTCCTGCCGTACGCGGTGCTGCGTCGGCCTCAGCCTATCGATCACTTCCCGCTCACGGCCCCCCGCCAGGGGGAACGGATCTCGAACAGTGATCACGGATCACGGATCACGGATCACGGATCACGGATCACGGGGGGCTAGCGGTAGTGCGGGGAGCGGGGCCTGCGCAGGGCGCGGCCCCAGGCCGTCAGGCAGGTGCCGCACGTGACGAGGAGCAGGGCGCAGGCGAGGGCCGCGGTCGTCGGGAGCCTCGGGCGGGAGCCGGTGCCGGCCAGCTCCTGAGCGCTCGGTGAGTCACCTCGTACCCGGTCGCCGATACGGAAGCGGTAGTCGTTCGACTGACCGACCCAGTCGCCGTCGTCCTCGCGGCGCTGCACGACGGCCGCGTTGGCCACGACGCCGTTGGGGGCGGTCGCGGCGGAGGTGACGGAGAGGCGCACCTTCACGGTGCGCGTGCGGCCGGGACCGACCGTGACGCCGGGCCGACCGCCGTCGAACACCCCGATCAGCTCGTCGTCCTCCGTCCGCACCAGGGGTACGGCGTGCGGGCGGCTCCCGTCGTAGAACTCGAGGCGCACCTGTGACGGCCGCAGGGTGCGGTGGTCGTCGACGAGGACGACGACGGGGTGGATGTTCACGCAAGGGCGGGCGGTGGTGTTGGTGAGGTCGAGATACCAGGTGCCGTCGCCACCGCCGGGCTCGTAGCCGTCCGGCCCGCCGTGGACGCGGGTGGTGAGGGGGAAGACGCGACTGTCGGGTCCGGCGCAGGTGGGGGCGCGGGCGGGGATGTTGTCGGCGCGGGCCGTGTGGGAGAGGGGGCCGCAGGCCAGGGCCACCGCGAGGGCGAGGGTGAGGGTCGGGGCGAGGGCGAGGGTGAGAGCGGGGGTGAGGGTCGGGGCGAGGGCGGGGCAGGGGGACGCGCGCAGTCGCATGCCGGTTACCTGCCCCGGCGGGCGCCGGTCCCGGACTCCCCGGCCCGAAGCGTGCCGCAACGGCGGCCCGGGTCCCCTCGATCGGCTGCGGCCGGGTTGCCACGGGACGGAGTCCTCTCGATCGGCTCCGGCCGGGTTGCCGCGGGGCGGAGTCCTCTCGATCGGCTCCGGCGGGGTCGTCCCTGGGCCGAGCGGGCTGTCGGCGCGACCGTTGCCGCGTTGCCCGGCAGCCCGGCGGCCCGGCAGCCCGGCAGCCCGGCAGCCCGATGGCCCAGCGGCCCGGCGGCCCGGCGGCCCGGCAGCCGGATGGCCCGGCAGCCGGATGGCCCAGCGGCCCAGCGGCCCAGCGGCCCGGCAGCCCAGCGGCTCGGTGGTCCGGCAGCCCAGCGGCCCAGCGGCCCGGCAGCCCGGCAGCCGGATGGCCCAGCGGCCCAGCAGCCCAGCGGCTCGGTGGTCCGGCAGCCCGGCAGCCCGATGGCCCAGCGACCCGGCGGCTCGGTGGTCCGGCAGCCCGGCAGCCCAGCGACCCGGCAGCCGGATGGCCCAGCGGCCCAGCGGCTCGGTGGTCCGGCAGCCCGGCAGCCCAGCGGCCCAGCAGCCCAGCAGCCCAGCGGCCCAGCGGCCCAGCGGCCCAGCGGCCCGATGGCCCGGCAGCCCAACGGCCCGGCAGCCCAACGGCCCGGCAGCCCAACGGCCCGGCAGCCCGATGGCCCGGCAGCCCGGTGGCCCTCGCAAGACTCGTCAGCCCTCCGCGCGGCCGAAGAGGGGGGTCAGGAGGAGTTGGGCCGCGCCCTCCGCGACCACGCGGGCGCCGCCGGGGGCGAGCCGGACCGGGACCGCCGCGGCCGGGCCCTTTCGCCGGGCGCGCTCGTCGAGGACGGCGCCCACCCCTCGTACGAAGGGTTCCTCGTGGGCGGTGACGGTGCGGCCGCCGAGGAGGACGAGGTCGATGTCGAGCAGCGCGGCGAGGTTCGCGGCGCCCTCGCCCAGTACGCGGGCGGCGTCGGCCACGGCGCCGCGCGCCACCGCGGCGAGGCACAGCGCCTCGATACAGCCGCGGTTGCCGCATTCGCAGGGCGGCCCGTCCAGCTGGATCACCTGGTGCCCGAACTCCCCCGCGCCGGTCCGCGCCCCCCGGTGCAGCGCCCCGCCGATCACGAGTCCGGCCCCGAGCCCGGTACCGAGGTGGAGGTACGCGAAGGAGCCGGTGCCGGTGCCGGTGCCGGTGCCGGTGCCGGTGCCCGCGTCCGCCGCGTCGGCGACCGCGAGGCGGAGGGCGGCGGCGTTGGTGTCCTTGTCGACGGCCACCGGTACGCCGAGCCGCCGCGCCAGCGCGTCCCGCAGCGGGAAGCCGTCCCACTCGGGGAACCCGGTGACGCGGTGCAGCACTCCACGGACGTGATCGAGCGGCCCGGGCAGCGCGACACCGACCCCCAGAAGCCGGCCCGTCTCCCCGACTCCGGCACCTCCCTGCTCAGGCGCCAGTGGGCCGACCTGTCCGCCAGGTATCACCGCCGGTGCCGAACGGATCAGCTCCACCACCTCCCGTGCCGCCGCTTCGACCACGGGATCGGCGCCCGCGCCGAAGTCCAGTGGCGCCCGCCGCCGCGCGACCACCGCGCCGGTGAGGTCGCAGAGCACGGCCGTCAGCTCGTCCCGGTCCAGGTGCAGGCCGACCGCGTGGCCCGCCTCCGGCACCAGCCGCAGCACCGTACGCGGCTTGCCGCCGGTCGACGCGCGGCGGCCCGCCTCCGCCGCCAGGCCCTCGGCCCGCAGCCGCGCGGTGATCTTGCTGACGGCCTGCGGGGTCAGCCCGGTCCGCTCGGCGACCTCCAGCCGGCTGATGCCGTCCGGGTCGGCGGTGCGCAGCAGGTCGAGCACGAGCGCCGCGTTGTGGCTGCGCAGCGCGGGCAGATTCACGCCCGGCCGGTTCACCCCGGTCGCCCCGTCTCCGCCGCCGCGCGCCGCCACCGACGCCACCGACGCCGCCGCTCGATCCTCTCCACGCCCACTGTTCACATACGCCATTGTCCCCCGCGCTTGCACTTTGGCAACAGCGTTGCGAAAGTGGAGCGCATGACAGGCAGCAGCATGAACGGCACAGGCACAGGCACAGGCACAGGTGCTGGCACCGAATCCGGTACCAGCACCGGCACCGGCCCCGCCTCCGCCTCCGGCACCGGCCCCGCCCCCGGTACCCCCCTCCGCGTCGGCCTCATCGGCTACGGTCTCGCGGGCTCCGTCTTCCACGCCCCGCTCATCGCGGCGACCCCCGGCCTCGCCCTCGACACGGTCGTCACCTCGAACCCGGAGCGGCAGGCGCAGGCCCGCGCCGAGTTCGGCGACGGCCTCCGGTTCGCCACGGCGCCCGATGAGCTCTGGGCGCGCGCCGGCGAGCTGGACCTGATCGTCATCGCGTCCCCGAACAAGACGCACGTCCCGCTGGCCACCGCCGCCCTCGGAGCAGGGCTGGCGGTCGTGGTCGACAAGCCCGTCGCGGGTACGGCGGCGGAGGCCCGGAAGCTGGCCGCCCTGGCCGACGAGCGCGGCCTGTTCCTCTCCGTCTTCCAGAACCGCCGCTGGGACAACGACTTCCTGACCCTGCGCAGCCTCCTCGAAAAGGGCGAGCTCGGCGAGACCGTCTACCGCTTCGAGAACCGCTTCGAGCGCTGGCGCCCGCAGCCGAAGGGCGGCTGGCGCGAGTCCGGCGACCCCGCGGAGATCGGCGGTCTGCTGTACGACCTCGGCAGCCACGTCGCCGACCAGGCACTGACCCTCTTCGGCCCGGTCACCCACGTGTACGCCGAGTCGGACGTACGCCGCCCCGGCGCCGAGGCCGACGACGACACCTTCATCGCGCTCACCCACGTCAGCGGCGTCCGCTCCCACCTGCACGTCACCGCCACCACCGCCCAACTGGGCCCCCGCTTCCGGGTGCTCGGCTCGGACGCCGGTTACGTCAAGTACGGCCTCGACCCACAGGAGGCCGCGCTGCGCGAGGGCGAGCGGCCCACGGACGACGGCGCGTGGGGCGTCGAGCCCGAGTCGCTGTGGGGGCGCCTCGGCGCGGGCGAGTCCCCGGTGACCGGCGGCGGTCGCCCGGTGCCGACGCTGCCCGGCGACTACCCGGCGTACTACGCGGCCGTCGTCGACGCGCTCCGCGGCGAGGGCCCGAACCCGGTCACCGCGTACGAGGCCGCCGCCGCCCTCGACGTACTGGAGGCCGCGCGGCGCTCCGCCCGCGACGGCGAGGTGGTGACCCTGTGAGCGACCGGAACGCACCGGGCACCACCCCGGTCACCTCTACCCCTACCCCGGCCCCGGCCGTGACCGCCACCGCCACCGCGACCGCGACCGCGACCGCGACCGCCCCGACCATCGCCGAGCTGGAGGAGCAGGAGCGGCGTCTCACGCTCCCCCGGTTCACGTACGACGACGCGTGGGCGCTCGGCTCGCTGCTGGTCGGCCTCGCCCGTGAGCGCCGCGCGCCGGTGGCGATCGACATCCGCCGCGGCGGCCAGCAGCTCTTCCACGCGGCGCTGCCCGGCTCGACGCCGGACAACGACGCCTGGATCGACCGCAAACGCCGGGTCGTCGAGCGCTACGGCTGCTCCTCGTACCTGGTCGGCTCACGCTTCCGCGCCAAGGGCACGACCTTCGAGGAGTCCTCCCGCCTCGCCCCGGACGTGTACGCGGCACACGGCGGCGCCTTCCCGATCACCGTCGAGGGCGCGGGCGTCATCGGCACGGTGGTGGTCTCCGGACTGCCACAGACCGAGGACCACGCACTGGTGGTGGAGGCCCTGGAGCGCTTCAGGAGCGCCTGACGCGCAGTCGTCACCGGCCCGCGCGTACCGCGAGCCGACGAGCCGACGAGCCGTCCAGCTGAACAGCACTCCACAAGGCATGACTGACTCGGCGTGCCGCTGTCCCCCACGTCACGCGGCGTCCACCTGTCAGCTCCGGCACCGCCGACTTGTCCCGGGCCTCACCGACGCATGACTCGCCACGCGGCAATCGTCTTCTTGTACGCCTCGGGCATGGTGAGGCCAGGCACCTCCTCATACTCGAAGAGGCCCAGCCCCTTGTGCTCGTGCGACAGCTTCGGCTGCCTCGTGCCGGTGTACTCCGCTCCGTAGCTGACGACGAAGACGTGCCGGTGCGGGAAAATCTCGTACACCCAGGAGTCGATGATGGTGACCCCCTTGAGGAGCTGAGGTTCGAGCGTCAGTTCCTCCTGCACCTCCCGGAGGACCGTGGATTTCGCGGTCTCCCCCAGTTCCAGTTTTCCGCCAGGGAGTTCCCACTCCTCCCTTTCATTCTTGAGAAGGGGGATCTTCCCCTGGACCTCGACCACCATCTTGACCGAGATGGGCAGTTGATACTCGAAGTAGCCAGGGTTTCGCTCAACGAGATACGGCTGGTTCGTGTCTCCCACGGTTCAGCTCATCCTTCCTCGACTCTCCTGCTCACACGCGAATGAGCAGGGCCGTCGCATCGTCCGACTTCTTGAAATGGGCACTACTGAGCGCCTTCGTCTCGTGGTTCCTGACACGGTCGAGCACGGCCGACAGTCCTGACTCCAGCGCCTCCTGGAGCAGCGCCCGCCAGTCGGGGTAGATGTGGTAGTCGACGACAGCTCTGGCGAAACCGTCCGTGCACAGCAGCACGTAGTCCGCCTGGCCCGGACCGAGGGTTTCGGTCTGGATGTGCAGCACAGCGTCAGGGTGGCCGGAGAAGACCGACTCCTCGAAGGCGCCCCTGATGTACATCTGCCGACGCCTCCGGATTCCGTCACGCGAGTCGGTGTCGGTGAGATCCGCACCGCTCGCCCGCTCGATCGCCTGGGCCTCACGGCGGCCGAAGAACGTGGTCGACACCTCGATCGTGCGCCGGCCGAAGGCGAGACACGTCGGGTCGCCGACCCGGGCGAGTTCGATGCCGTCGGGGCCGGCGCGCAGGAGGCCGACAGAGCAGGTGGGGTGGATGCGGTCGGCGGGGAACCCGAGCGCCCTCATGTCGTCGCCGACCCGCCGGGCCAGCGCGTGCAGCAGATCGCCCGCTCCTGGCCCTCGGTCCTTCGCTCCCTCCTCCTGCAACAGTTCACCCATATGGTCGACCAGCCACACGACGTCCGAGGGTGCGGACATGAACGCATCGGGTTCCAGGTCGGTGGCCCCGTCGATCACCCAGGCCCAGTCACCGGAACAGCCGTATCTGTCTTCGTTCGGGCGCGACGCGTTACCGGCGGAAATGACGGCGTCCAGAATGTTCAACATCAGATACGCACCAGCCAGCTCGGAGCCAACAACCCAGTGACGAGAAGGAGAAACCCTAGCGCAGCAGCCAGCGCAACACGCCGCCACAAGCTGTGATTGATCATGAGAGAGAAGGCAGAAAACACAAGTACCAAGGCCCCGGCCATTGCGGTCACCAGCCGCACCGCCACCGCGCCAGAAGCCTGACTTGCGACGTTGGCCGTGCTGGCCACGAAAGCGACCACACCGGCCAGCAGTCCCAACAGTTCGAGTTGCTGCGTCCGGAACTGGCTCATCTCTTCACGGAACGAGTCCCGCGACCTGATCCACTCCGACCGCTGCGAGAAAACATCGATCTTCACTCGTGTCGTCTGATACTGAGAAATCCTGCGCAAATAGTCCATACCTTCTCTCGGTTCGAGTTCGATGGCCCTCCGCACAAGGCTGCGCGCAGTGTCGAAATCGTCCTTCAGGCACAGGATTCGCGCTTTCGTCTCGAAGTAATGAGCGATGCGCCCGTAGGACAGGGTGATGGCACGGTCGACCGACGCCTCGGCCTCGTCCAGCTCTCTCGGGCCGGGCGGGGCGTCTCGGCGCTCCAGATATTCCGCGATGAATTCGGCTACCTGGTGCTGGACGCCCGGGACGTCGGCCAGCAACCGCGCCGCCTCCCGGGAGTGCTCGATGGCCTGGAGCAGACTGGCGAGTTCTCCTTCCAGCCGGAGGATCACAGCCCTGAAAGTATGGAAGTAAGGCTCACTCCCGAACTCCCTCTCATGCCTGTTCACCAGATCCGCGTACTCCGACAGCCTTTCCTCTCGCCGCAGCCGCAACAGAACCGCATACAGAGCACAGAAACGTAATGCGGCCGGCCTGGAAACGTCCTCGCAGATTCTCCGGAACGTCCGCTCCGGGTTTCTCGTCCGATCGATCACCCTACGGATCTCGACCAGAAATTCTGGGTCACTGGTGGGCGGCAGGGCTCTCAGGGCAACCTCCACCTCACCCCTGCTTGAATAGAAAGACGGAGCCATCACATGTCCCCCTCTGGAAGACTGCCGTGCCGACGAAACATGAATCCCTTATTGAGGGCGTGATATGCGGAGTCGCAGTCGACCCGGAAAAGGATCCTGATCCCTTTCCTCACTCCCGCGAAACAAGTCCGCCCATGGAGAACCCTGTGATTATGGATCATATATCCCTGGCCTGACCGCAGGTTGATTTCAGGCGTGCGCCGGATCTCACTGCGCAGACCGAGAATGAGCGATTCAGATAATCGGGATCTCGCCTCCGGCCGTGCCACCTCGTCATCCCGGTACCGGATTACGGTGTAGCCGCTTCGGTCGATCTCCACTATTTTCCGGCGCCACAGATGAGCACGGTCGGTGAGCCACAGATCGTCTGCGATGCGATGCAAGGCGTCCGGACGGTATCTCCACAGCAGGGATGCCGTGTCGACCAGCAGCGCATGCCCACCGACTGCCGCCTCCTCGAGCATGAGAAAGCAGAGGACGGCCGGAGGAGCGTCCACGATGCTGCGATCGGTATGCGGCGTGAGAGCCTCGTGCGTGAACCCGTCCGTCCCAGGCGGCCTCCCTGTCTCCGGGCAAGGCCCGATCACTGTCCACGGAGTGTCAGGCGAGTGCGGGTGCCGGCAGGCGGTCAGCACACCGCGGAACCTCTCGATCACCTCATCGCGGTCCGTCTCCGACAGGAAGACGATGCCTTCCCGCATCAGCGAAGGAAGCACCCCGTGCTCACCCAGCGGCCTCCCCGAGCGACTCACGATCTTCATAAGCGTGCCCCCAAGCCCTCCTCAGCGGATCGTAGCCACCGGCGCGGTAGCGAAACGGGTCCCGTCAGCCAGACAACAGGCTGCTGCTGATCGAGGTCACACCGGCGTTCTCGTATCGGCCGAGGGGTGCGACGCCGGTTCCCGCCCCAACCCTCCGGGTGCGCCGGACATACCGGACAAGCTCCAGACGGTCACCGTACGCACCGACATCGTCACGGTTCACGGTAGGCCCGTTCAGCCAGGCTCAGTAGCGTGAATTGCGAAAGGTCCGCCCAACTCTCACCGGTGAATCGTCACTTCAGCGTGTTGCTCACTCCGCGCCACGCGGCGCCCGCCGCGACTTCGGCACCTGGTACGACGCCGATCGCCGCGCCCTTCTCGCCTCCGGCCTTCCGGCACCGAGCACGCCCGCTAAAGCCTGACCCACACCCACTGGACCGTGACCACCGTCTTCCCGGCGGCAACCGACCACCGTCTTCCTGAAGGCCCCGGTCAGGCGAGCGCCGTCGCCGCGGGCGCCGCGCCCGGCATGTCCCGGTACAGCACCGCCCGCTCCACCGCGCTCCAGGTCGTACTGGTCACCACGTACAGCGCGGCGGCCAGCGGGACCACGGCGACGGTGAAGAGGGTGAAGTAGGACAGCAGCGGCAGGACCCTGGTGAGCGCGCCGAGGCCGGGCACCTGCTGGTCACCGGCGGCCGGGGAGGCGGCGGGAGTGGCGGCGGGAGTGGCCGTCATCGTCCGCCGGGTGCGCCGGTAGTTGAAGGTCGCGACCACGGCGACGACGGCGAAGACGCCCAGGTAGACGAGACCGGCCGGGCCGAAGAGGCCGCCGTCACCGAGCGCGTCCGCCCACCGGCCGCCGAGCGGCGCCGCGAACAGCCGGTGCCCGAGCAGCTCGTTGGCCTCGCCGCCGATGGCCGAGCTGGAGAACAGGTGGTAGAGCAGGAAGAACGCCGGGAGCTGGAAGAGCACGGGCAGGCACCCGGCGAGCGGCGACACCTTCTCCTCGGCGTGCAGCTCCATCAGCGCCTTCTGGAACTTCTCCGGGCTCTCGCGGTGCTTCTCGCGCAGCGCCGTGATCCGCGGCTGGAGCCGGGCGCGCTCCCTCTGCCCGCGCGCCGCCGCCCGGGACAGCGGGTGCACGAGCAGCCGTACGAGCGCGGTGAACAGGACGATCGCGGCGGCCGCCGCCGAGCCGTGGGCGAGCGGCTGGAGCAGATCGGCGAGATACCCGACCAGGTGCGCGAAGACGGACATGACAGGGGACAGCAAAGACGACATGGGTGAGCCCTCCGGGGGTCTCGTCGTGCCGGATGAAGACGTGCTGCGTCGGCATGACGACCCGCGTGGGGCAAGGGAGAGAAGGGAAGGAGCGTGCCCTACGCGGCCGTCGGGAGGGCCCGTCCGGGTGCGCGGGGCCGGGTACGGCCGCGGGCGTCGGGATCGCGTTGCGGCAGGAACGCCGTACGGCGGGCGCGGTCGCGGATGGCCGTCCGTACCCGGGTGGGCGGGACGGCGGGCACGCTGCGCGCGGCGATCAGCGCGCAGGCGGCGAGCGCGGACCCGGCCGCGGCCGTCGCGGCGAAGGCGACGGCGGCGGAGAGGCTGCCCGCGTCGAGCAGGGCGACCTGGGCGAGGAGGAGCAACAGGGCGACGACGGGACGCGGGCTGACCCAGCTACGGTTCACCGGCCCCCCATTCACTCGAATCACTCGAACATACGGCTCCTTGCCGTTATACAGGATCGGCGGCGACGGGGTCGGCCGCGTCGATCGCGAGGACCTCCTCGTCGGGCCGCTCGTCGCGCCGGTCGCCCGCTCCCGCGTACGTCACCGCGAGCGCCACGACGAGGTTCAGCGCGAGGGCGACGATCCCGGCGTTCAGGCCGAGGACCGGGTCACGGCCGCTGAACACCAGCCAGCACACCAGCGCTCCCCCGGCCGCGAGCCCGCAGAGCCCCGCCGTGAGCGTGAACCGCCGCCAGACCAGGCCGAGCAGCAGCATCGGCACGAGCTGCGCCATGCCCTCGTACGAGATGAGGGAGAGCCGTACGAGGGTGTTGGGGGCCGTGTAGGTCAGCAGCAGGGCGAGTGCGCCGGCGATGACGACGACCGTCTGGGAGGCGAGCTTCTGGGTCCGCTGGGCCCGCCAGCGGGGCACGAGCGAGAGCACGCTGCGGCCCCACATCGTGCCGATGACCAGCATGAACACCGCCATCGGGACGATGGAGGAGAGGGCCGCGGCGACCCCGATCACGCCGACCGACCAGGCGGGCAGCGAGTCGACGACGAGCTTGAACAGGGCGAGGTTGGAGTCGGCGCCGGTGAGCCCCGGGACCACGAAGAGGGCGGCCATGCCGAGCAGCATCGGTACGAAGAGCAGCACGTTGTACGCGGGCAGCCAGATGGCGTTGCGGCGCAGGGCGTCGCCGTCGCGGGCGCCGAGGTAACCGGCCACGGTGGTCGGGAAGATGACGACGGTCAGGGCGTTGAGGAGCGACGTGGTCACGAACCAGGAGACGCCGAGACCGCTGGCCTCCCCGCCGTGCCCGGGGAGCGTCAGCCACTCCCGCTTCTCCGTCGTGAGCCGGCCGAGGAAGTCGCCGTACCCGTCGAAGTAGTGCGTCGGCACGTACACGACGAGGAAGGCGAGGGTGCCGATGACGAGCAGGTCTTTGAGGACGGACACCCACGCGCTGCCACGCAGGCCGCTGACCACGACGAACGCGGTGGTGACGGCGAAGGCGACGAAGTAGGCCCAGTTCAGGCTGACGGCGCCGTACGAGATGGTGGACAGGACCACGCCCATGCCGGTCAGCTGGAGCTGGATGTACGGCAGCAGGCAGACGGTCGCGAGGACGGCGATCAGCGCTCCGGCCCAGGGGCGGCCGTAGCGGTGGGCGACCATGTCGGTGATGCCGACCAGGCCGTGGCGGCGCGCGTACCCGTGGAACATGGGGCCGACCAGGTAGGCCACCGCGTAGCCGCAGGACATGTAGGCGACGACGTAGAGGACCGGGGCGCCGTAGTTGTAGCCCCAGCCCGCGGCGCCCAGATAGCTGAAGCTGGTGTACGACTCCCCCGCCATCAGCACCCAGATGAACACGGCCCCGAGACTCCGCCCGCCCACGGACCACTCGGCGAGCCCGCCCTTCCCGGCCCCTCGGCCCCTCTTGGTGCCGCGCACGGCGAGCAGCCCCAGGGCGACGGTGACGGCCATGAAGACGGCGAAGACGGTGGTGGCGACGGTGGAGTTGCTCACGCCCGCCCGCTCTCACGCTTGTTGTCGCCCCGCCAGGTCAGCCATACGGCGAGCGGCGTCAGGACGGTAGCCCCGAGCAGCCAGACGAAGAGGAAGGGCAGCCCGAGGAGCACGGGGTCGACCCGGTTCACGAACGGCAGGGCACCCAGGTAGAGGACGAAGGGCGCGAGCAGCCAGAGGCGGTGCAGACGGGGAGGGCGGGGAGGGCGGTCTTCCGCCGGGCGTGCGGTCACGGAGTACGACCTTAGCGAGGGGTGGCGTGGGGCCTTCGGCGGACGCGGCCCGGGGCCTTCGGCCGACGCGGCCCGGGGTCTTCAGCGGACGCGGCCCTCCCTTGTCCTCACCCTTCTCACAACCCTTGGAAGAATCACCGTCCAACCCCTCGACAACCCGTGCGCCGCACTCGATGCTTCCTGAGGCGAGTACTGCATGGCATGCGCACGACACACAGGTCGGCCGGCGGAGCATCGCGGCCGGCGGCCGTGCGTCACGGAGACCGGGACGGAAACGCAGACGGACACGGAGACGGAGACGTCATGATCCGACGCAGAACACTGCTGGCCGCCGCGGGCGGCACCTTCCTCGGCGGCGCCCTGGCGACGGGCACCGCGCGGGCCGACGCGACGATCGCGGTGAACCCGTCGACGTCGTACGGGACCTGGGAGGGCTGGGGCACGTCGCTCGCCTGGTGGGCGAACGTCTTCGGGGCACGGGACGACTTCGCCGACGCGTTCTTCACCACCAAGTCCGTGACGTACAGCGGCAGGACGCTGCCCGGCCTGGGCCTGAACATCGCCCGCTACAACCTCGGCGCGTGCAGCTGGAACAGCGTGAACGGCGAAAGCATGGTGGCCTCGCCGAACATCCCGGCCTTCAAGCAGATCGAGGGCTACTGGCAGGACTGGACGAACGAGGACCCGGCGTCCTCGGCCTGGGACTGGAGCGCCGACGCCAACCAGCGCTCCATGCTCCAGAAGGCGACCGCGCGGGGCGCCGTCAGTGAGCTGTTCGCCAACAGCCCCATGTGGTGGATGTGCGGCAACCACAACCCCTCGGGCGCCGCGGACGGCGGCAACAACCTCCAGACCTGGAACTACCGCCAGCACGCCTCCCACCTGGCCGCGACCGCCCTGTACGCCAAGAACAACTGGGGCGTGAACTTCGCGACGGTGGACCCCTTCAACGAGCCGGCCTCGTCCTGGTGGACGGCCACCGGCACCCAGGAGGGCTGCCACTTCGACCCCGCGGTCCAGGCCGCCGTACTGCCGTACATGCGCAGCGAACTCGACGCCCGCGGCCTCACCGGGGTACGCGTCTCCGCCTCCGACGAGACGAACTACGACACCGCCCGCGCCACCTGGGCCTCCTTCGGCTCCTCGACGAAGGCCCTGGTCAGCCAGGTCAACGTGCACGGCTACCAGGGTTCGGGCGGCCGCCGGGACGCGCTCTACGCGGATGTGGTGACGACGTCCGGCAAGAAGCTCTGGAACTCGGAGACGGGCGACAGCGACGCCACCGGCTACACCCTCGCCTTCAATCTCCTCTACGACTTCCGCTGGCTGCACCCGACGGCCTGGGTCTACTGGCAGGTCATGGACCCCTCGACCGGCTGGGCGATGATCGCGTACGACCAGAGCACCCTCCAGCCGACGACCGTGCAGACGAAGTACCACGTCATGGCCCAGTTCAGCCGGCACATCCGCCCCGGCATGCGGATCATCGACACGGGCGTCAGCTACGCGGCGGCGGCGTACGACGCGACGGCCAAGCGCCTGGTGATAGTCGCCCTCAACACGGCCACAACCTCCCAGACCCTGACCTTCGACCTCTCCCGCTTCACCACGGTCACCGGCGGCTCGGGCGGTCTGGTCCCCCGCTGGAACACGGTCACGACGGGCGGCGACGCGTACGCGGCGTACGCGAACACGTACCTGAGCGGAAAGTCGGTGGCGGTGCCGTTCGCGGCGAAGGCGGTGCAGACGCTTCAGATCGACGGGGTGACGGTGTAGAAGGGGTGCGCCTCCTGCCCTCTCCTTTTGTCAGGGACCGGCAGTACGGTGTGCATCATGCGCCCCGACACGCCAGCCGAGAACGTCGATCACAACGCCGAAGCGGCACGCCTGGAGCGGACCGCCGGCCTGTACCCCGAGGACGCCGAGCACCTCCTGCTCCAGGCCGCCGCCCACCACGAACTGTCCGGTGACCGCCCGCGCGCCACCACCCTGTACGACAGCCTGCTCTCCGCCTCCACTCCCCTGGACAACCCCCACCTGGTACGCGCACTCAAGGCGGCGAACCTCTGGGAGTACGGGCACGAGGCGGAGGCCCGCGCGATCATCGACGGCGTCCGGGCCGCGGCCCCCCGGGACCCGGCGGCCTGGGTGATCGTCGCGGAGTCGCTGGAGACGCACGACGAGCTGGAGGCGGCGCAGGACACGTTCACGCAGGGCGCGCGGCTGCTGCTGACGGACGTGGCGGAGCCCCCGTACGCGACGCACCCGCTGCTCTTCGGCCGCCACCGGGTCCGCCGCATGCTGGGCGCGCCGCACGACGAGTGGGACGCCCTCGCCGACACCCTGCACACGGCCCCGGTCTCCCTGGACGAGCTACACGACCCCAAACGCGTCTGGTCCCTCGGCTCCGACAACCCCGCCGAGCTCCAGGCCGAGATCGCCCGCCTCCAGTCAGAGCTGACCACGGCCCGCGAGGCCCTGTCCCGCCCGTTCCCTGTCGCCGTCCTGCACTGGCCGGAGGATGAGCTGGAGGAACTCACCACGGCGTACCCGTCCCTGTCCGAGGAGTACCCGTCCCACGCCGACCACCTCGCGACGATAGAAGCGTCCCTCCGCGAACTCTCCACCTCCGGCACCCCGAACCTCGGCATCGTCACGGGCACGGTCCCGTCGTACGAGGCGTTCGCGGCCTCGGAGGCGTCGTCCCCGGCAGACGTCGCGCTCCTGCCGCAGTATGCGACGACGCTGGCGGCGCGGGGGTTGGCGGTGACTTGGCCGCCGGAGCGGGGGGCGGATTGCTGGTGCGGGTTGGGGCGGGCTTACGAGGGGTGTCACGGGGCGTAACCCTTCGACACCGACGGGCCCCGGAGGACCCCCAGCCCCCAGACGCAATCCTCCAAAACAATCACGATTCAGCGCAAAACCCTCGCATGTCAGCAGCTGCTGTTAGAACAGATCCACAGCGGCACAAGTTGACTCAAGTGGTGGCGCGAGGATCGCGAGAGTATGAGGAGTAAGCGTGGCACAGGCTGGGGGGCCGGAACCGATTGCAGGCGTGTACGAGAAGTTGGTCACCGACGACGTACGTGCTCAGCTGGAGCAATTCGAATCCGCTGGTTGGAAGGCCATCGACGGCGAGGTTGGCCCAGAGTCCTCGCCTCACGTCTTGGCCCGCCACATTGGAGAGGTAGTTGGACGCACGCTAAGCCAACTACCGCACGACAAGCGGGTTGCCGCTGCCAATCGCATCCTGGAATCGCTGGCCGCTGCGGCACCGGACGAGCACAACCTCGAAGCGACGAGCAGCATCGTTGACGGCCCGCGGCAGTTGCTGGCTCTCGCTGAGCAAGAGGCTCCCGGGGTCTACGCGATGCGCCCACTCACTCCGCTTTCGGAAACGTCACTGATCACTAACTCGCCGGAAGACCCCAGTTTGGGGACGGAGTTGCGAGCAGAGCTGGCAACAGCCGACCGCATCGACCTGCTCTGCGCCTTCGTGAAGTGGTACGGGCTTCGGGTACTGGAGGACTCCCTGCGCGCCGCGAAAGAGCGGGGCGTGGAGATTCGCGTCATCACCACGACGTACATCGGGGCTACCGATCGCCACGCCCTGGACCGCCTGGTTCGTGACTTTGGCGCCACAGTAAAGATCAACTACGAACTCCGTTCCACGCGCCTACATGCGAAGGCGTGGCTGTTCCGCCGGAGGAGCGGCTTCGACACGGCGTACGTCGGCAGCTCCAACCTTTCGAAAGCAGCGCTCCTCGATGGCTTGGAGTGGAACGTACGGTTGTCGTCCATCGCAACACCCGCAGTGTTGGACAAGTTCGAGGCAACCTTCGATGCGTACTGGAACGACATCGCGTTCGAGAAGTACGACCCTGACTTGCACAGCGACCGTCTCGATCACGCCCTGGCACAAGCAAGCGGAACTGCACCTACAGCGGACCTAAAGATCAATCTTTCAGGTCTTGAGGTACGCCCTTTTCCTCATCAGCAAGACATGCTGGAACGGCTCCGCGTCGAGCGCGAGATACGCGGCAGAAATCGTAATCTGCTGGTCGCTGCCACCGGCACCGGTAAGACCGTGATGGCCGCCTTGGACTACCGGAGTCTCTGCACGAAGCAAGACGTCAAGCAACCAAGGTTGTTGTTCGTGGCTCACCGTAGGGAGATCCTCGGGCAGTCCCTCCGCACATACCGTGAGGTCCTTGATGACGCATCTTTTGGGGAACTCCTCTACGGGGGCCAAGAACCTCAGTACTGGAATCACGTGTTCGCGAGCGTCCAATCTCTCAACGTTAAGCGTTTGGAAACACTGGCGCCTGACCACTTCGACATCATCGTCATCGACGAATTCCATCACGCAACTGCCGCAACCTACCGAAAAGTGCTCGACCACTTCCGGCCGAAGCAACTGTTGGGCCTGACCGCCACGCCTGAGCGCATGGACAGGCTCAACGTGCAGGATGAGTTCTTCGATGGCCGTATCGCGGCCGAGATGCGACTGTGGGAGGCGCTGGAGAACGACCTACTATGCCCATTCCATTATTTTGGAATTCCTGATGGCACCGACCTGACGAGCCTAGGGTGGAACAAGGGAACCTACGCAGACAGCGATCTAGGTAACCTCTACACAGGCAATCACGCGCGCGCTCGCATCGTGGTCAAGCAAATTCAAGATAAGGTTTCAAATCCAGAAGCAATGCGCGCACTGGGTTTCTGCGTAAACAAGTCACATGCTCGCTTCATGGCCGAGTTCTTCCGCGAGGCTGGCTTCCGGGCAGTGGCCCTGGACAGCGAATCTTCGCCCGCCGTGCGGGCTCAAGCACTTGCCGACCTCCGCGACGGCAATCTACAGGCGATTTTCTCCGTCGACCTGTTCAATGAAGGTCTCGACATCCCGGACGTGGACACACTGCTGCTCCTACGTCCCACCAACAGCGCGACCATTTTTCTCCAGCAGCTTGGCCGAGGACTTCGCCGCACTAACTCAAAGCCGGTACTGACCGTGCTGGACTTTATTGGCCAGCACAGGAAAGAGTTCCGCTTCGAGGAGCAGTTCCGAGCCCTGACGAACCTCTCACGCAACCGCCTCGTTGACCACATCGAGCACGATTTCCCGCAACTCCCGTCTGGCTGCCAGATCATCTTGGAAGGCAAGTCAAAGGATCTCGTACTCGACAATATTCGCACTCAGCTTGGCGCCACGGTGAAGACCTTGGTCAACGAGGTGCGTGCCTATAACACACCGCGGCTTGAGGACTACCTCAAAGAGAGTCGACGCGAAATCAAGGAGCTCTACAAGGGCGACAACTCGTGGACAACCGTACTCCGGAAGACAGGTGCGCTTGCAGATTTCGCCCCTTCTGACGAAGCAGCTCTCCTAAAGCGCGTACACGCCTTCCTGCACGTAGACGACCCTGACCGCGCCCAGGCATACCTTCGCCTCCTCGCCGATGACGCTCCGCCCTACCAAGAGCTGGACCCCACCAACCAGACGTACGCGCGCATGCTGTTCTTCAACCTGTGGGATAACGCAGGCGGGTTCACCAGCTACGAGCAGGGACTCAACTCGCTGCGCGACCAGCCGGCATTCCGTGACGAACTCCGCCAGGTGTTGTCGCACGTCATGCAGCAGGCCGATCACTTCCCCATCCCACTGCCAGAAAGCCACCGCCACGTTCCCTTGATGATCCACAGCTCCTACAACCGGTCCGAAATCTTGGCCGGGCTCGGCGTGGCCCGCCTCGGCGGCCAGATGCCCCGATCCTTCGCTCAGGGTGTCCAGTGGGTGGAGGAGATCAAGACCGACGCTTTGCTCATCACGTTGGAGAAGAACGAGAAGGACTTCTCTCCCACAGTGCGCTACAAGGACTACGCCCTGAGCCCCAAGCTCTTCCACTGGGAGTCCCAGAACGCGACGGCAGAAAACTCTCCAACGGGTCTGCGCTACCAACATCATGAACAGCAGGGAAGCCATGTCCTGCTGTTTATGCGCCGTTACAAGAGCACCGACATTAACAAGTCACAGCCGTGGATGCTCCTCGGGCCCGCGACCTACGAAGATCACAAGGGCAGCAAGCCGATGGGGATCACGTGGCAGTTGGATCACGAACTTCCGGCTGATGTCTGGACGTATGCGGCTATCACGCAAGCTAGTTGACCGTGCACAGTGTCAGAGCAATCAGCTAGCGTCGAAGCATGGACAAACCTTCGATCACGCCTGGGCTACTGACTACCCGTGAAGAGATGAAGAAGCTGTTCGGTGGAGGCACCCAAGGAGGGATCATTCCCTCCGATACCACCTCGAACATACTCATTTACGTAGACCACGACAGCGGCAAGAAGTACGGCTACGAGGACGGCTGGTTAGCCGAAGAAGACGAGCTGGGGCCCGTGTTCGAGTACACGGGCCAAGGAACCCGCGGAGAGCAAACGTTCCTGGGGCGGAACGGATCCCGCAACGCAGCCGTCCTCTACCACGCCGACACGGGGAAGTCACTGCGTGTTTTCATGGCGGCGGGAAGAGTATCTGACCCTAAGTCGGCCGCCAAGCAACAGCGATACATAGGCGAATTCGAGTTGGACTCGAACCAGCCTTACACCGTTCGTGAAGCCAATGACGAGAACGGTGAACGCCGCCGCATAATCGTCTTCCGTTTACGACCGAAGGGCGACTTCGAACGGATCACCAAGGATGCCATATCGCGAGCGGAAGCAACCGACGCCAATCCGGTGTCTGCCGACGTCGTCGCAGGCAAGATGCTCGAGCCCAAAATGGTGAAGCCGAGGAAGAGCCAGGCGTCGGAGAGCAGACGCGCCGCCCAACCCAGCTTCATAGCTGACCTTCGCCAATCCGAACTACGGGCCAGTTACCTTGCAGAGCTGAAATCGCAACAACATGAAGTTTTCGCCTATCAAATAAAAATAGCAGGCACGACTACCATCCTCAAAACCGACGTCTACGACGCCACCACCCATGAGCTGTACTCAGTGAGGGGTGAGGCCAGCCGGGAGGAGGTGCGAATGGCGATCGGACAACTGAAGGATTATGCAAGGCACATCAAACCTCGCGGCCTGACTCTTTCAATACTCCTCCCCGCTCCGCCTCAAGACGACTTAGTGGACTTGCTCCATACCGAGGGCATAGACATCGTCTATCGCAGCGATCATGAATACATGAGAAATCCAGCGAAGTAGCTACCCTCACCCACTCCTGGAGGCACCATGCCGTCGTCACCGGAACACGATCACATCTCAAGAATGGCCCTCCGCATAATGGAGGAGGCCTCGCGATCAACGCTCTTCGGCTACACGGAAGGTCAGCGCAAGCTCTTCGACTTCTCCTGTGAACTCAAGCGAGATTGGTCGAAGGCAGTCGTAGGGCAGACTCTGTGGAAGCACAGCGGAGATGGCATCGACAAGGACCTTCGAACGTTCATCACCGAGCAAGACGTTAGCGCCGCCATCTACATCGCACGAGATGAGAGCAAGCATCGCGCTCGACTGACCGAAGTGACACAGTCCTATCGCAATGGCCCGCTGCGTGATCGACTTTCACGCCTGCGCGTATTCTGGATCCCATCGGACTTCGACGCAAAGAGCGAAGAAAAGAAACGGGTAATTCACGACCTCCTGCGGGACGCGATAACAAAGGACCTCCTTCTTCACGTCACCCTCGGTGGACTTACTTCTCAGGATGTGACTCGCTTCGCCTCGTCAAGACGACCCGGCTTCCCCATCGCTATTTTGTCGCACGTCAGAGAGCTCGGCTACAGCAGCCATAAGGCGACAGCCGCGACCTTAGGCATGAGAATTGACGCTCTTAAGCAGGAGACGGAGCGACTCTTCATCCTCGGCTTTCTTGGTAGCGACAGCCTGCAAGGCGGGATATATCATTTGACCGACAGCGGTCGATCCCTCTTGGACATCTGTGCACGCCTGCGGGACTACCTGCAAGGCGACCTCGGCGACAACAACGAGAACAAGGATTTCGAGCACATAGCCAAGCTACTGGGTATTCAATACCCCTCGATACCCGTCACAACTCGACTACTAGGGAAGAGCCCCGAGGTCGACATACAAAACCCTACGGCTCTATTACTACAGCACGTGGCCCAAGCTGACGCAGATGGCTCAGTGAGCTGGCCCGAACCCTACTTCGCTCTCCCGTCGACGTCCGATTCCCCTTAAGTTGAGCCCGGCAAGCAGTGGCTTGTCGCCCTGGTGCGAGGCCACCCGCCCAGGGCAGGGCTTCTCCGGGCGGCCTACACGATGCTCTTCTGCTCGCCGTTATCGCACGGGGATCAATGCACTCGTCTCGTTGATTGGCCGGTGCGAGAGACGGACCAGCTCAGCAATTGCCCAATCCAGCTTCAAAGCGGGTCTGCGCCTGGTCCAAAGCCTCATCGACATCACAGCCGTGCGCGTGAAGCCAGTGAAGAACATCGGTGACCAATTTGATCACAGACTTCTCGGCCGCTGCTCTTCCCGCCGGTCCTAGACTGACCCTCAAGAAGGGCTCCCTCTCCAGGTAGGTCGCCAACAATGCCTCCGCCCGCAGCACACCAGGGCCATCTACGTGGCTGCCCGGCGCTGTCAAGCCCGTCGCCAGCTCACACCACGTGGCCTTTCGATCGAGCTTAAGTTCCACTCCCCATCGGTCGGCAATCGCATCCACGAGTGCCATGCCTCGCCCTCCCTCCGCCTCGAGGTTCGGCTGAAGCAACGTGGGCGATGCCCGAACGTCCGGATCATGCACCTCAATGCGCAGATGCTCGCCGCTCATAGACACCGCGAGAGTGGCCGGGGTTCCGACTCCGACATGGGCAATGACATTGGCCACCAGTTCGCTTACGCAGAGCTGGGCGTCGTCTGCAATGTGGTGCAAGCCCCAGATTCCCAAGTGCAGTCGCATGATGCGCCGCAAGCCGGCCACTTCGGCTGGGTCGGCCGAGAAGGCCAAGTCCCACGGTTTGCGCGACATACAGGCTTCCTGGCTCACGAAGGCCCCTCTCGTCAGGGTCGTTGGGCCACGGGCAGCGCAGTGTTACGAGGTCTCACGCTGAGTGGCATTGGTCATAGAGTGCTCGCAGCGCATCCCGTCATGCAATGTGCACGGCGAGAATCCCACTTCTGAGTGATTGGCAGACGCAGCCCTTGGCGTGAGACTGAATGTCCGTTACTTGAGGGAGTGTTGGGATGCCTGGTTCACCGACTGCGCGCCGTAGGCGCCTCTCGATCGAGCTGAAGAAGCTCCGCGAGAACAGCGGACGGACGTGTGCCCAGGTCGGCGAAGCGCTGGATTGGAGCGGCTCCAAGGTCAACCGGATGGAGACGGGCAGCGGTCGCGTTCAGCCTTCGGACATCGACGCCCTGTGCCGGTTCTACCAAACCAGTGACGAACTCAGAGAGTTCCTCAAGTCGCTGGCTCGGCAGGCCAAGGTGCGCGGCTGGTGGCAGCAGCACGGCACTGGCGTACCCGAGTGGTTCAACATCTACATCGGCCTTGAGCAGGACGCTTCGGCCCTGCGCCAATACCAGTGTGAGGTCATTCCCGGGTTGATGCAGACGGAGTCGTACGCATCCGAACTGCATCAGACCGGCAAGCACATGACCTCCGAGGCCCGTGCCAGAGCCGTACGCGTACGCATCGAACGGCAAGCCATACTGACTCGCCCCGGTGGTCCCAGCGTCTGGTTCATCGTCAACGAGGGCGCTCTTCGCAATGTCATCGGCGACCGCGCGGTGATGCGGGAGCAACTTGAAGGCGTCTTGGCCGCCGCCGACCTGCCGTCGGTGACCGTACAAGTCCTGCCGCTCGATTCGGGTACGTATCCAGCGACGGGTAGCTTCACCATGCTGGGCTTCCCTGCTCCTGAAGATCCGGACCTCGTCTACCGTGACGGCATCACGGATGCTGTGTACCTAGAAGGCGAGCATCATGTGAGCGAGTACACCAGGGCCTTCGACGGTCTACGAGCCGCAGCTCTGAGTCCTCAGCGTTCCGCCCAGTTGATCAAATCGGTGTGTAAGGAGTACGCAGGATGAACTCAGCAGCCACCAACGACCACAGTGCCCCGGTCTGGTTTACGTCGTCGTACAGCAACGGTGCCGGAGGAGAGTGCGTCGAGTGCGCCGTGACCGAGCACAGTGCTCTCATACGGGACTCGAAGCGTCCCGAGTCCTCCGTCATCGCCGTCGACTGCCACTCCTGGGGCTTGTTCCTCCAAGCCGTGAAGCACGAGAGGTTGACGGCTTGACGCCGTAGACGTCCCTGCGAGATCGCTTGCCCAGGTAGTGCGCTCCAGCGGTGTACGGACGTCCCAGTCGCGTTGAGACATACGGGGACGGTGAAGCCTGAAGCTAGGTGACAAGGCGAGCAGCCTGCTTACGCGCAGGTTCCAGCCTGGGGTCACTTTCGTGAGCGTACGGACCCATGATCTTCGCGCAGAAGAACAGAGCCATCAGTCGGCCGGATCTGCTCTCCAGGTCCGGCCGCCGCTCAGCCCAGACGCGGTCCGCAAGGGCAGGGACAGCGAGCGCGTTGCCCCACAAGGTCGCCGCGTCCAATCCCCGCGGCGCCATTCCCCAGTCCTCCCAGTCGATGATGCACAATTCCGGCCCCAGGACATTGGCCCAGGTCAAATCCGCATGCGCAGGCGTCCACTCATCAGCGGTGAGGTCTGGAACCTCGGGGAAGACCTGCCGAATTGTGAGGTCCACAAGCTCCTGCGTCATCGACTGGGTATCCGGTGTCGCGACACGAGGCGTGTGCTGCGCCGCGAGGGCGTCCAGTCCCGCCCACCATGTGTCAGGCAACCGGGGATCTTCGATCACCAGGGCCGCTTGGCCCACCGGCGGCTCGTTGACCAACTCAGTCTCGTCAGCCCGCCACATGACAGGTTCGTTCTCGTCGCGCCAGGTCAGCCCCGTTTGCCATCGCGGCATGGCCACCCCCCTCAGGACGGCGGCAGTCTCCGGGCCGTTGCTCCCCTGCGTCTCGACCCGTTCGAAGGACCGCCGTTCCGTGCGCACCCACGTGTTCCGGTCAGTACGTCCCCCGACGGACCGCCGTTTTCGGATCACGGTGTCCCGGTCGATACGGACCTGCAGAGACCGCTCCACGCGACTCAGTACGTCGTCGACTGGTTCAAGCCGCAGATCAACAGCGCGTGCAGAAGGCACCGACAGCGTCATGCACGGACCGTAGCAAGTGCCGTCGCCTCAGCGACGAACGCTGGTCATCCGCGCGAAGACGATGACGGTGCCGAACAGCGAGTCAGGGCGACGACGAGCACAGGCAGGGTCATGAAGAAGGCGAACGCCATGCGGCCATTGTGCGCGGGGCGGCGTTGCCGCGGCCCCACCTTCCCAGCGTTCTCGGAGCGGGACAGTCGCGCTCCCGCGCTCAGTACGCGGATCGGGTCACTGAATGCTCCACCGATGCCCATGCCCCGGATCCGCCGGGCACGTGAAGATGTTCAGTTCGCCCCACCGCCCCACCGTTACCTCCGTGGGAGTGGCGAGCCTGCGGCCGGTGGGGGTTTCGTCCTCCACCGGCCGCCAACTCCCGCTCCCGCCGTCCCACTCCTTGCTGTCGATCGTCAGGAGCAGGTGCAGCGGGGTGGCGCACGTGCGGCAGTTCATCGGGGTCGGGTCCGTGAGGTGCCAGGAGGCGTAGCCGCCGACCCGCCAGCCGGGTGGGATCGAGAGGTCGTACTGGTAACCGGCGGGACGCGGCGGCTTCCGCTTCATCGCCGCGTCGAACGCCGCCTCCGACTCCGCCGCGCCCTGGGTCTGCCTCGCCCGCTCGAACGCCGTCGCCTGTGCCGCCTCGACGGCCTCCTCGTACTCCTCCTGGCGTTCGTCCTCCCACTCGTCGATGCGGGCGCACAGGTCCTCGGGGAGGAGGCCCGCGAACGGGTACGTGGTGACCTGCTCGGGGTGCAGGACGCAAGGCTCGGCGAGGTAGCCGTCGTAGCCGATGACCTGCGGGAGCGGAGGCTCGGGGAGGGGGTCGGTGATGTTCTCCGAGTGGTGCCAGCGGAGGGCTGTCGACATGCCGTAGCCGGTCGGGCCGTGGCGGTCGAAGGGGCACCAGAAGACCTGGAGGAGGTCGCGGCCGTCCGGGCCCTCCGCCAGGTCGGGCAGGTCCCGCCGGTAGAGCTGCGCGACGCCGATCATCGGTATGGGGGCGGTGTCGGGCAGGTCCGGGACCTCGTGCTTGCGGTCCAAATCGTCGAGGAGCGACCGTTCTTCGTCCGTGGGGCCGGAGTCCGGGGACCTGGCCCACGCCTCCGCCAGGACGCGTCGCCTGCGGTGGATGTCGGCCGGGCGGCGGCCCTTGTTCCGGTGGTGCGGCTCCGTGCACACTGGCCACGGCTCGTCCGCCGGCCACAGCAGCGGGCCGCCCACCGAGCTGGCCGTCACGTCCGGGGCGCCCGGCCTCGGGTGCAGCCGGGTCGTCGTACCCCGGTGGGCGGCCAGCTCGGGAAAGAGTGCTTCGATGTCCAGCGGGCGTGGCGGGGTCGTTCTGCTGCCGGTGCCCGTGCCCGTACCCGCCGCACCGGTGCCCGTGCCCTTACCCGTCGTACCAGTGGCCGTGCCCTTACCCGTCGTACCAGTGCCCGTGCTCGTCTCGCTGCTCGTCATGGGGTGACTTTAATCAGCGGCGGCGGTCCAGCTCGGGCCCTGAAGCCGGGGCAACGGCCAGGGCCGTGCGGGCATTTCGGGCCCTCTCGGCGCCTTCAGGCGTGGGGCGCGGTGTGGGGCGGCGAGGCGCCCCGCGGGGCGGCGCGGGCGGGCGCTCGTCCCGCGGGGCGGGCGTCGGGCCGGTGTTCAGGTGTCGAGCTGCTTGCGCTCGCGGCCACCGCTGATCTGGATCTTGCGGGGCTTGGCCTTCTCGGCCACGGGGATGCGCAGCGTGAGGACTCCGGCCTCGTACGACGCGTCGATGCGGTCCGCGTCCAGGGTGTCGCCGAGGAAGAGCTGACGGCTGAAGGACCCCGTGGGGCGCTCGGCGGCGATCAGTTCCGCGCCCTCGGGGGCGGGGGAACGGCGCTCGGCGCGGACGTTCAGCACGTTCCGCTCGACATCGAGGTCGATCGTCTCCGGGTCGATGCCGGGGAGGTCGAAGTGGACGATGAAGTCGTCCCCGGCCCGGTAGGCGTCCATCTGCATCACCGCGGGGCGGGCGGCGCCGAAGACCTGCTGTGCGAGACGGTCCATGTCACGGAAGGGGTCGGTACGCATGAGCATCACGGGTCACTCCTTTCATTGAGTACGGGGTGCGATGCCCTACGGCATATGTATATAGCTCGAAGCGGGAAACTTGACAAGTGCGGGCTCAGGTTGGTTGAGCCAGGGGTGGCCCGCCGCAGGTCAGGTGGCGTGAAGAGGTGGAGGCAGCAGGAGTCGGCCAGGTCGGTCGGCGGCGCTCGACGCGCGGGAGTTAGCCTCGGTTCGTCCGGGAAGCGGAGAGACGCGCGGTGCCGTGCGACGCGGCGACCGGCGGGAGACAGAGGCAGACATGGCGAAGGTACCGGCCGCGGCGGTTGCGGCCAGCGGGCTCATCGGCGGGTACGGGGTGGCCCGCTGGACCAAGAAGCGGCAGCTCGGCGGGGTCGTACTCGCCGCGGCGGGGGCTGCCGCCGCTCAGCAGTGGAAGCAGCGGGCCGGCGGGAAGGCGGCCGGGGCGCTGACCGTCGCTTACGTTGCCGCGTTCGCGGGGTCTCATCCCCTTGCCAAGAAGGTCGGTGCGTGGCCTTCCGTGTTCGGGGTGGCGGGGGCGGTCGCGCTGGCCTCATGGGCGGTCGCCGACCGTAAGTCGTGACGCCCGGCCGATAGGCCCCGCCCGGTACTGCCGCGATCTGCCGACAGCCGACCGCGGCGCCGTCGTGGCTGGTCGCGCAGTTCCTAGCACCCCTTCAGGGCGCTCCCCGGAACGCCCGCCGATACGCGTACGGACTCGTCCCCACCACCCTCCTGAAGCGTTCCCTGAACGCCGTCGAGGAGCCGAAGCCCGCCTGGGTGGCAATGCGCTCGACCGGGTACGTGGTCGTCTCCAGGAGGTACTGGGCGCGGCGGACGCGGGCCCGGTGGACCCACTGGAGCGGTGTCGTACCGGTCTGTTCGCGGAAGCGGCGGTTCAGGGTGCGGCTGCTCATGCCCGCCCGCGCGGCGATGTCGTCCAGTGTCAGGTCCTGGCCGCAGCTCTCCTCCAGCCAGCGCAGCAGCGGCTCCATCGTGGATCCCGCGGGCGCCGGCGCGGTCGTCGGCATGGGGTGGACGATGAACTGGGCCTGGCCGCCCTCCCGTTCCAGCGGCATCACGGACAGCCGGGCGGTGTGCGCGGCGACGGCCGAGCCGTGGTCCTTGCGGATCATGTGCAGGCACATGTCGAGCGCCGCCGCCGCGCCCGCCGAGGTGAGGAACTGGCCGTTGTCGACGTAGAGGACGTTCGGGTCGACGGTCACCTCGGGGTGCAGGGCCGCCAGGTGCTCGGCGGCCATCCAGTGGGTGGTGGCCCGGTGCCCGTCCAGCAGGCCGGTGGCGGCGAGGATGAACGCGCCCACGCAGATGGACGCGATCCGCGTGCCGTTCGCGGCCGCCGCGCACAGCGCGTCCTTCACCGCGGGCGCGAGCTCGAAGTGCGGATCTGCGATCCCGGGCAGGACGATCGTGTCGGCCTCGGCCAGCGCCTCAAGGCCGTGCGGGGCGCGCACGGTGAACGCGCTCTCCGCCGTCCGCACCTCCGCGTCCGCCTCGGCGGCACAGACCTGGATGCGGTACGCGGGGCGGCCGTCCGGCAGCCGGGCGAAGCCGAAGGTGTTGATCGGCGCGGACAGGTCGAACGGGATGACGTCGTCGAGCGCCAGTACGGCCACGGTGTGCATGGCGAAAGCGTAGGCATACGACGGATTGCCGCCAAGGGCCCCACCTCGACGTCACCTTCGCCGGCAACAGCGCCGTACTCGCTGTGCTGCCGCCATTAGGCGATGACGTGACGATGGCGAGGCGACGGCGAGGCAATGGCGGGGCCGTGGCGAGAATCCGTTGCACCCTGGCAAAAGCGCCGCTTCTACGTCTCCGTACTCCCCTCGTAGCGTCGGCCCGTGACCAAGTTCCTCCTCGCCGTGCACGTCATCGCGGCCATCGTCGCCATCGGGCCCGTCACCGTGGCCGCGAGCATGTTCCCGCCCACCGCCCGCAAGGCGTTCGCCGCGGCCGACGCGTCCGACGGCACCGGCGTCGGCACCGCCCCCGATGCCGACCCCGACGCCCGCTCCACGCTGCGGCTGCTGCACCGCATCTGCCGGGTGTACGCCACGCTCGGCGTCGTCGTCCCGGTCTTCGGGTTCGCCACGGCGAGCAACATGGGGGTGCTCGGTGACACCTGGCTGATCGTCTCGATCGCGCTCACCGCCGTCGCCGCCGTGGTCCTGGCCGCGCTCGTACTGCCGCGCCAGACCGCGATCCTGGAGAGCGTGGGTGGCGTCACCGAGAGCGCGGCACGTCCCGCGGGTCCGGGTCCGGGTTCGGGTTCGGGTCCGGAGAAGCTCACCGTCCGGCTCGCCATGTTCACCGGGATCTTCAATCTGCTCTGGGCCGTCGTCACCGTGTTGATGATCATCCGGCCGGGGTCCACAACCGGCGCATAGGATCTCGAACGGGCCCATAGGATCCCGTACATGGACTCAGAGCAGGGACGGCAGGGCCCGCAGGGCGGCCAGTCGGCGTCGGGCGCTTACCTGGCGTTCGTGGAGCAGCGGTTGACCGCCGACGGATGCAGTACCCAGTGGGACGACTGGGCCGGCGTTCCCGTACTCGTGGGGCGGCGGGCCGACTTCAGGATGCGGTGGATGGCGACGAAGCTGCACCTCTTCACCGTCGCCGCGGCGGTGCCGGAGATAACCGTGCCGGTGGTCTCCCACTTCACCGAGCAGGTGATGAAGTACGCCAAGGACCGCAAGGGCGGGTTGCCGGTCGGTCTCCAGACCGGCGTCGGCGCGTTCCCGGTGCTGGTCAGCGACCGGGTCGACCCGGCTGCCGTGCAGTGGGCGGAGGAGCGGCAGCGGGTGAGGTTCGGCTGTATGACGCGGCCCGTCGTGGTCGACAGCGTCCACCACTACGTGGGCAGGTACCGGGGCAGGCCGATGCTCGGCCGGGTGTACGCCGCCCACTTCGACGAGAAGGGCGCGGCGTACTTCGACTTCCAGTGAGCGTCCGCGGTGCGCACGTCCCCGGGGAGCGCCCTCGGTGCGCACGTCCCGGGGAGCGCCCTCGGTGCGCACGTTCCGGTGAACCCCCGGGATGCTCACGAGGAGCGCGCCAGGATCCGTTCCTCGTCGACCGTCTCGTGCCGGAACCGCCGGGCGAACGTCGCCGCGACCAGTACCGCCGCCGCCATCAGAAGCGTGAAGAACGCCCAGGTGAGCAGCCAGACCTCGGCCACGAGACCGTCGTTCGACTCGGGGTGCGAGCCGAGGGAGACGTACAGCAGGACGGCCGGCGGGGCGGCGGCCACCAGCAGGGGCCAGGCCAGGGCGTCCCGGTGGCCGAAGTAGGCGGCCAGCAGGAGCAGTACGGCGGTGAGGAGCGCGACACCGGTGAACGTCACCGGGCTCGTCTCCTGAAGGTCGCCCGGGTGCTCGGGGCGGTTGCGCAGGTCCCACGGGAGGCACAGCAGATAGGCCGCGGCGGAGAGGGCGGCACCGACCACGCGCGTCAGCCAGCGTTCCGGCCAGGGGCGCGTTCGCAAGGGGCTCAGCAGCTTCTCGGTCATGCGTATGAGCCTCGCCCGCGCGGTGGGGGCCGGACAGAGTACGCGTACTCAGACGTTCCCGTGTGCGTGGTGTGATGGCTCACACCGGCTCCCACCACGCACACTGCCTCGACACCCGCCGCGCCCGCGCCCCGCACCCGCCTCCGCGCCGGCGCCCCGCACCCGCGCGCTACGCCCGCGCCGAGGACGTCTCCTCCGCCTTCTCCGCCGCCGACAGAGGAGTGGCGATGTCCTCCAGGGAGCGGCGCTCCGCGTTCACCGCGAGGAACGCGGCGACCAGGCCCGCCGCGCACATCAGGCCCGCGCCGATCTGGAAGGCGAGCACGGTGTCGCCGACGACGCCGGACTCGGTGAGGTCGGCGAAGACCAGCGGGCCGCTGATACCGCCGGCCGCGGTGCCGATCGCGTAGAAGAAGGCGATCGCCAGGGCGCGGGTCTCCATCGGGAAGATCTCGGAGACCGTGAGGTACGCGCTGGAGGCGCCCGCGGAGGCGAAGAACAGCACGACGCACCAGCAGGCGGTCAGCGTCGTCGCGGTCAGTGAACCGCGGTCGAAGAGCCAGGCCGTGCCGAACAGCAGGACACCCGAGACCAGGTACGTCGAGGAGATCATGATGCGGCGGCCGACCGTGTCGAAGAGCTTGCCGAGCAGCAGCGGGCCGAAGAAGTTGCCTGCCGCGATGACGGCGAAGTAGTACCCGGTCTTACCGGACGGCACGTCGAAGAACTTGGTCAGGATGGCGCCGAAGCCGAAGGTGATGGCGTTGTAGAGGAACGCCTGGCCGATGAAGAGGGCGAGGCCGAGGACGGCGCGCTTGGGGTAGCGGCGGAAGACGGTCTTCGCGATGGTGCCGAAGCCGATGCTCTTGCGCTGGTGGATGGTGATCTCGCCGTCGGGGGCGGGCAGCGGCTCGCCCTTCTCCCGCTCGACCTCCTTCTCCACCTCGTCCACCAGGGCGTCGGCCTCCTCGCCCCGGCCGTGGATGAACTGCCACCGCGGGCTCTCCGGGACGTGCCGCCTGACCAGCAGGATCACCAGGCCGAGTACGACGCCGAGGGCGAAGGTGAGCCGCCAGCCGAGGTCCTTGGGGAAGATGCCGGTGTCCAGCATGACGATGGAGAGCAGGGCGCCGCCGACCGCGCCGAGCCAGTAGCTGCCGTTGATGATCAGGTCGACCCGGCCGCGGTACTTGGACGGGATCAGCTCGTCGATCGCCGAGTTGATGGCCGCGTACTCACCGCCGATGCCGAAACCGGTGAGGAAGCGGAAGAGGAAGAACCACCAGGGCGCGAAGGAGATCGCGGTCAGCGCGGTCGCCGCGAGATAGACGACCAGGGTGACCATGAAGAGCTTCTTGCGGCCGTAGCGGTCGGTCAGCCAGCCGAAGAACAGCGCGCCCGCGCAGGCGCCCGCCACGTACAGGGCCGCGGCGAGGCCGGTGACCTGGGCGGAGGAGATGGCGAGACCGCTGCCGTCCTCGGAGAGGCGGCTCGCGATGTTGCCGACCGTGGTGACCTCGAGGCCGTCCAGGATCCAGACGGTGCCGAGGCCGATCACGATCATCCAGTGCCAGCGGGACCAGGGCAGCCGGTCCAGGCGCGCCGGTACGGACGTGGTGACGGTTCCCGTGGTGGCGGGCACGGAGGCCGGTCCCGGGGCCGGCGTCGCTGATCCTGTTGTCATGGGGCTCCCTCTCCGGTGAGTGACCCCTTCCCGGGTGCCCTGATCTCCTCCGGTCAAGCCGTGGCCTCGCCGGTCAGGCGCCCAGCGCCCGCGACACCACGTAGATCAGCAGTCCGGCCAGGGAGCCGACGACCGTGCCGTTGATGCGGATGAACTGGAGGTCGCGGCCGATGTTCGCCTCGATCTTCTTGGTGGTGTGCTCGGCGTCCCAGCTCGCGACCGTGTCGGTGATCAGGGAGGTGATCTCCTTGCGGTACGTGGTCACGACGTACACCGCCGCGCCCTCCACCCAGCCGTCGACCTTGCCCTGGAGCTTCGGCTCGGTGGCCATGCGGGCGCCGAGCGAGAGCAGCGAGGCCCTAACCCGCAGGCGCAGCTCGCTGCGCTCGTCCTCGGCGGCGGAGACGATCATGGAGCGGACGGCCGTCCAGGCGGAGGCGATCAGGTCCTGCACCTCGCCGCGGCCGAGCACCTCGCTCTTGAGGCGTTCGACGCGGGCGCGGGTGTCGGTGTCGGACTGGAGGTCGGAGGCGAAGTCGATGAGGAAGCGGTCGAGGGCGCCGCGCGCCGGGTGGGTGGGGGCGTCGCGCATCTCGGTGACGAAGCGGAGCAGTTCCTTGTAGACGCGCTCGCCCACCTTCTTGTCCACGAAGCGCGGGGTCCAGCCGGGGGCGCCGCCCTGTACGGCGCCCATCACTTGCTCGTCGTGGAGGACCAGCCAGTCGTGGGCGCGTACGCAGATCAGGTCGACCACGCGGCGGTGGCCACCGTCGGCGACGACCTTCTCCAGCATCTTGCCGAGGGCGGGGCCGATCTCTTTCGCGTCGGCGCGCCGGGTGATGGCCTCGCCGACGACCGCCTGGACGTCGGAGTCGCGCAGCACCGTGAGGGCGCCGCGCAGGGCGGTGGCCAGCTCGGCGGTGACGCGGTCGGCGTGCTCGGGCTGGGCGAGCCAGGCACCGAGCCGGCTGCCGATGCCGACGGCGCGCAGCCGCTGGCGCACCACCTCGTCGGAGAGGAAGTTCTCGCCGACGAACTCGCCCAGGGAGACGCCTAGCTGGTCCTTCTTCGTCGGGATGATCGCGGTGTGCGGGATGGGCAGGCCGAGCGGATGGCGGAACAGGGCGGTGACCGCGAACCAGTCGGCGAGCGCGCCGACCATGCCGGCCTCGGCGGCGGCCCCGACGTAACCGGCCCAGGCGCCCGCGCCGTGGTGGGAGGCCCAGGTGGCGAGCACGTACACGACGGCGACGAAGAGCAGCAGCCCGGCGGCCGTCGCCTTCATCCGCCGTACGCCCCGCCGCTTCTCCTCGTCGGCGGGGCTGAAGGAGGTCATGGTCCGGTGGGCCCGCTCGGGCACGCCTGGCCCGCGGCCGCGCGCCGCGAACGCACCGCCCTGACCGGCCGACGCGCCGCCCTGACCGGCCGACGCGCCGCCCTTCCCGGCCTGGGCGCCACCGCTCGACGCACCGCCCTTCCCGGCCGACGCACCGCCGCTCGACGCACCGCCCTTCCTGGCCGAGGCGCCGCCACTCGACGTGCCGCCCTCCCCCGCCGAGGCGCCGCCGCCATCCGACGCGCCGCCCTTTTCAGCCGGGGCGCCGCCGCCCGACGCGCCGCCGCCTCCATCGCCGGCCGATGCGCCCCCGGCGTCCGCGTCCGGCCGGCTGTTCGAGTCCTCGGGGCCGATTTCTTCCGTTTTTGTACGTTCCATCCGCTCCACCCGCTCGGTGACCTCGTACACATTGTCCCTTCCTGACCGACTCATGGAACGGAACAGGAGTTCCCGGCGTCTGTTCGGACGGAAGCGCAACCGGGGGGACCCTTAGGGTTCAGGGGGGCTTTCGTTGTTCTTCCGACCCATGACGCATCATGGGTTCATCACATCGGAGCCTCGGGCTCCCATCGTCCGAGGAGACACGCACCGCATGACCAAGCGTCACGGTTATGCCTTGCTGGCCGCGATCGTCGCAGTGATCGTGGTCATTTCGGCCGCCATATACGTCGGCGTCTCGACCGACACGAGCCGCGACGACAACCACCTGGCGAGCGGCCGCCATCCGCGCAACTCAGCCGCCCCCGCCTCCACCGGCACCTGGGTCGGCTCCTGGTCGGCCTCCCCGGTCGGCGCCGAGCCGGGCACCGAGACGAACGGCATGGCGGGCCGCTCCGTGCGCAACGTCGTGCACGCGAGTGTCGGTGGTACGAGTGCCCGCGTCACGCTGTCCAATCTCTACGGGCAGCAGCCGCTCAGCATCACGCACGCCTCGATCGCCGTCGCGGCGGCCGCGAACACCGCCACCGCCGCCGCCGACACCATGCGCAGGCTCACCTTCAACGGCAGCACCACCGTGGTCGTCCCGGCCGGCCAGCAGGTGGTCAGCGACGTCGTACGGGTCACCGTCCCGCGCGGCGGCGACATCCTGGTGACGACCTACTCGCCCACCCCGTCGGGCCCGGTCACCTACCACCCGCAGGCCCGGCAGACCTCGTACACCGCCGAGGGCGACCAGACCGAGGAGGTCACCGGGACCGCGTACACCGCGCAGACCCCGTACTGGCGCTACCTCACCGCCCTCGACGTGCTCAGCAACGAGTCGGACGGCACGGTCGTCGTGATCGGCGACTCGCTGACCGACGGCGTCACCTCCACGATCGGCGCCAACAAGCGCTGGACGGACGTCCTTTCGGACCGGCTGCGCGCCGCGGCCGGTTCCGGCGCCGACGCGCCCCGCTACAGCGTCGTCAACCAGGGCATAAGCGGTAACCAGGTGCTGGCCTCCGGGCTCGGCCGCCCCGCCGAGAACCCCAGCGGCCTGTCCCGCTTCCAGCGCGACGTCCTCGGCCGTACGAACGTCCGCGCCGTCGTCGTCGACCTCGGCGTCAACGACATCCTGCGCAACCCCGGCCAGGCGGACCCGGACAAGATAGTCGCCGGGCTGCGCAAGCTGGTCCGCCAGGCACACGCGCGCGGGATCCGGGTCGTCGGCGCCACCCTGATGCCGTTCCAGGGGCACCGCGGCTACCGCGACGACCGCGAGGGCGTGCGCCAGACCATCAACGCGGAGATACGCGCGGGCAAGGTGTACGACGAGGTCGTCGACTTCGACCGGGCGCTGCGCGACCCGTACAACCCGCGGCGGCTGCGCTCCGACTACGACTCCGGCGACCACCTGCACCCCAGCGACAAGGGCTACCGGCAGATGGCCGAGGTCTTCGACCTCACCTCACTGAAGGGCGCGGTACCGGCCGAACTCTGAGGCGCGTCCGGCGCGCGGGGCCTCAGTGATCCTGGCACGCGGGGCCTCAGTGCTTCCGGCGCGCGGGGCCTCAGTGGTCCCGGCGCGCGGAGGCCTCAGTGGTCCCGGCGCGCGGGGCCTCAGTGGTCCCGGCACGCGGGGCCTCAGTGCTTCCGGCGCGCGGAGGCCTCAGTGGTCCCAGTGGCGGCGCCGGTCGCGGCGTTCGCGCTGGCGCTCGCGGCGCTCCTCCATCCGTTCCCGGCGCTCCTCCAGCCGCTCGCGCCGCAGCTCCCGGTGCTCCTCCATGCGGTCCCGGTGCTCCTCCATCGCCTCGCGGTGGGCGTCCATCAGCTCGCCGAGACCGCCGCGACCGCCGAGCAGTGCGCGGTCGTCGCGGTCGTCGCCCCGCAGCTCCCTGCGGGCCTGCTTGCGCTCCAGCTTCTCGCGGCGGCGCTCCTCCTTCAGCCGCAGCCGCTCCGCCCGGGTCAGCTTCCGCTCGACGCCGACCCCGCCCCAGAAGGCGAAGCCGGTGACGACCACGCGCGGCGCGCCGGGGTCGCCCGGAACGCCCTCCTCGCTGTGGTCGAAGCCGCCCATGACGCCGATACCGCGGACGACGACCTCGACGCCGGGCGGCACGATCACATTCATCCCGCCCATGACCGCGACGCAGTTGACCACGATCTCGCGGTCCGCGAAGTCCGCCTCGCGCAGGTCGACTTCGCCGCCGCCCCAGAACGCGAAGCAGTTGAAGCGTCTGGGCGCCGTCCAGCGGCCCTTGCGCTGGAAGCCCGACAGAACGGCGACGCCCCACGTGGACGAGCCCTCCCCGCCGACGATCCGCGCGCCCCAACTGCCCGGCTCGGCGGGCTCCTTGACCATGGATATCGGCGGCGCGGGCGGGGCGCCGACCGGCAGGTCACGGGTGATCGGCGCCAACTCCCCGTAGGTACGCGCCTTGTAGGTGGCCTCGAGCCGTTCCTCGAACTCCTCCATGTCGAGGCGGCCCTCCGCGAGGGCGTCCCGGAGGTGCTCGGCGACTCGTTCACGGTCGGCGTCGGAGGCGCGCAGCTCCGGGAGTTCGTCGGTCATACGAGCAGCCTACGAAATGGGCGCCCGGCGGGCTACGCGACCGCCTCACCAGTTGCCCCGCGGGCTACGCGACCGCCTCACCAGTTGCCCCGCGGGCTACACGACCGCCTCCCCCGTTGCCCCGGCGGGCTACGCGACCGTCTCCCCCGTCCGTTCCCCGTACATCTTCGCGATGACCGCCTCGATGTCCGGCTCCCGCACCGACAGGTCCACCAGGGGGTAGTCGGCGGCAATCCTGGCGACCAGCACAGCCGCCGATTCCGCGGCCGGGAAGGCCAGCCACTGCCGGGGGCCCTCCACCCGCACCACCCGGGCGGGCGCGGCCTCGATCGGCGGCAGCTCCCGCTCCAGGTCCACCACCAGGGTCCGTTCACTCTCCCCCGCCTCGTGCAGCCCGGCGAGCGGGCCGTCGTACATCAGCCGCCCGTGGTCGATGACCATCACCCGGCTGCACAGCCGCTCGATGTCGGTGAGGTCGTGCGTGGTGAGCAGGACGGTGGTGCCGCGCTCGGCGTTGAGGTCCGCGAGGAAGTCGCGGACCCGGGCCTTGGAGACCACGTCGAGCCCGATCGTCGGCTCGTCGAGGTAGAGCACCTCCGGGTCGTGCAGCAGCGCCGCCGCGATGTCGCCGCGCATCCGCTGGCCCAGCGAGAGCTGGCGCACCGGTACGTCGAGCAGCTCGCCGAGCTGGAGGAGTTCGACGCAGCGGTCGAGGTTGTCCCGGTAACGGGCGTCCGGGATCCGGTACATGCGGTGCATCAGCCGGTAGGAGTCGATCAGCGGCAGGTCCCACCACAGCGTCGTACGCTGCCCGAAGACGACGCCGATGCGCCGGGCGAGCCGGGTCCGCTCGCGGGAGGGGTCGATGCCGGCCACCCGCAGCCGGCCGCCGCTGGGGGTGAGGATGCCGGTGAGCATCTTGATGGTGGTCGACTTGCCCGCGCCGTTCGGACCGATGTAGCCGACCATCTCGCCGCGCCGCACGGTGAAGGAGAGCGAGTCGACCGCCCGTACCTGCCGCCGCTCGCTGCGCAGGAAGCCGGTCCGCTTGCGCACGTCGAAGACCTTCTCGACGCCGTCGAGAAGGATGAAGTCACTGTCGCCGGTCATGAGGTACTGCGGTCCTTCCTGGCCGCCGGCGCTCATCCGGCGACCGACTGCCGGTGCTTTGCTAGCTGCCGGTACTGCGGTACGAACGGAGGCCCGCGCGCCAGGCCAGGCCCGCGAGCGCGCAGCAGCCCGCCGCGACCAGGGGCGGCGCGAACGCCGTCCAGTCGGGCAGGTCGAGCGGGTAGGGCCGGCCCAGCACGTACAGCGCGGGCAGCCAGTTGACGAAGGCGAGCGGGAGGACGAAGGTCGCGCCGCGCACCAGGTCCTTGGCGAAGACGGTCGGCGGGTACTGGAGCAGCGTGTTGCCGCCGTAGGTGAAGGAGTTCTGCACCTCGGAGGCGTCCTGCGCGACGAACTGGAAGGCCGCGCCCGCCACGAACACCGCCGCGAAGATCCCGGCCCCGCTGACCACCATCAGCGGCACCATCAGCACCTTCACCGGGGTCCAGGCGATGTCCAGCACGGCGATCGCGTACCCGAGGACCAGCAGGCCCTGGGTGACCCGGCCGAGGCGGCGCAGCGCGAAGCGGTCCGCGGCGACCTGCGCGAGCACCGGGACCGGGCGCACCAGCAGGGTGTCGAGCGTGCCGTCGCGCACCCGGCGGCCCAGCCGGTCCATCGAGCCGAGCATCAGGTCGGTGAGGCCGAAGGCGGTCCCGGAGACGCCGTAGAGGAAGGCGACCTCGCCGAGCGAGTAGCCGCCGAGGCTGTCGACCTGCGAGAACATCAGCAGGATCGCGACGAAGTCGAGCGCGGTCGCGGCGAAGTTGCCGAGCGCGGTCATCACGAAGGAGGCCCGGTAGGCCATCGTGGAGCGGATCCACATGGTGGAGATCAGCCGGTAGGCCCGCAGGGCGTCCCGCAACCGGCCGTGGCCCGCGGTCGCGGACTCGGTCAGGTCAGCCACCCTGCACCACCACCCTGCGCGTCGCCACCGTCTGGAGGAGGCGGCCCGTCGCCAGCAGGGCTGTCGCCCACGCGGCCTGGAAGGCGTACGTCGTCAGCAGGTCCACGCCGGTGCGCTTGCCGAGGAAGACGTCCGCCGGGAGCTGGAGGAGCGCCGACCAGGGCAGGGCGCGGGCGATCTCGCCGAGCGTGCCGGGAAAGACGTTCAGCGGCAGCAGCATGCCGGAGAAGAAGATGCCCGACAGCCACGCCAGCTGGGCCACGCCCGCGCCGTCCAGCAGCCAGAACGCCGACAGCACGACCAGGTAGCGGATCCCGTAGCTGACCACGACCCCGAGCACGACCGCGACGAAGAAGGCCAGCCAGGTCGCCGGGCGGGTCGGCACCGCGAGGTCGAAGACCAGCATCCCGAAGACCAGCGGCACCACTCCCCGCCCCACGAAATGGAAGGCGGCCCGGCCCAGGTCGACGGCCAGCCACCACGTCTGAAGGTCCGCGGGCCGGTACAGGTCGATCGCGATGTCCCCGTTGCGGATCCGCTCGATCAGTTCGTCCTCGAAGCCGCCGCCGCCCATCGCCGCGACCGTCATGTGCAGCGACTGGCTCAGCCACACGTAGGTCAGCGCCTCGGCCTGGTCGTACCCGCCGAGGTGCGGCCGTTCCTGCCACAGCGCCAGATACGTGTACGCCAGGATCAGTCCGAAGACGGTGTTCGTGAACACCCCGGCCGCCGTGGCCGTCCGGTACGTGGCGAACCTCCGGAACCCGCTCACCGCGACGGCCATGTACAACCGTCCAGTCCCCATTCGCCGGCCCTCTCACCGTGACCGTGTCCGTCCGGACACGCCGCCGAAGCCTTTCCGGGCGGAAGCGCAGGAGCCTAGTACCGGCGCGGGGTGGTCTGCCACGCATTTTTCCCCTCGGAAGCGTGCCGGGACCGGGAACGGATCGCATGGTGCGAGAGTCTTCAATTGAGGGGCGCCACAGGCGTACGAGGTCATACAGGTCGTACCGGGATGTACGACGCGAAACAGGAGTCCGGCACCAACATGAGCGACGAGCCGAAGCGGCACGACAGCAGCCAGGGCGAGCCGCCCGGAGAGCCGGGCCCGGCCTCCGCGGCGACACCGGACCCGGGCGCGGCTCCCGCGACGGCGTCCGGGGAGCCGGGTACGGCCGCGACGGCGTCCGGCGAGCCGGGTACGGCCGCGACGGCGTCCGGCGAGCCGGGTACGGCTGCCGCCGCGGCGCCCGGCAAGAAGGCCGGGCGGCCCCGGCGCACCGGCTGGCGCCGGCTGATCCCGACCTGGCGGACGGTGCTCGGCACGTTCGTCATCGGCATCCTGCTGGTGGTCGGCCTCTTCGTGCTCGGCTACTACCTGGTCCAGATCCCGCCCGCGAACGCCGCGGCGACGAAACAGAGCAACGTCTACCTGTACGCGGACGGCAGCCAGCTCGCCCGCGACGGCGAGGTCAACCGGGAGAACGTCTCCCTCACGGAGATCTCCAAGGACGCCCAGCACGCGGTGCTCGCCGCCGAGGACCGCGACTTCTACACCGAGTCGGCCGTCGACCCGCAGGCCATGCTCCGCGCGGCCTGGAACACCGTCACGGGCAAAGGCAAGCAGTCCGGTTCGACCATCACCCAGCAGTACGTGAAGAACTACTACCTGGCGCAGGAGCAGACGGTCACCCGGAAGGTGAAGGAGTTCTTCATCTCCATCAAGCTGGACCGCGAGAAGAGCAAGGACGACATCCTCGAGGGCTACCTCAACACCAGCTACTTCGGCCGCAACGCCTACGGTATCCAGGCCGCCTCCCAGGCGTACTACGGAGTGGACGCGACGGACCTGACGGCCGAGCAGGGCGCCTACCTGGCGGCCCTGCTGAACGCGCCCAGCGAGTACGACGTCGTCGCGCACCCCGAGAACAAGTCCGCCGCCAAGGCCCGCTGGAACTACGTCCTGGACGGCATGGTCGACAAGAAGTGGATGACCGCCGCGGACCGCGCGGAGGCGAAGTTCCCGACGCCGAAGCAGGCCAAGGGCGCGGCCGGCATGTCCGGTCAGCGCGGCTACCTCGTGCAGGCCGTCCGCGACTACCTGACCGCCAACGAGATCATCGACGAGGACACCCTCGCCACCGGCGGCTACCGCATCACCACGACGCTCCAGAAGAAGAAGCAGGACGCCTTCGTCGAGGCCGTGGACGACCAGGTGATGGACAACCTCGACAAGAAGAACCGCAAGGTCGACAAGTACGTCCGCGCGGGCGGCGTCTCCATCGACCCGGACACCGGCAAGGTCGTCGCCATGTACGGCGGCATCGACTACACCAAGCAGTACGTCAACAACGCCACCCGCCGCGACTACCAGGTCGGCTCCACCTTCAAGCCGTTCGTGTTCACCTCGGCCGTGCAGAACGCCTCCGAGACCCAGGACGGCCGCCGGATCACCCCGAACACGGTGTACGACGGCACCGACAAGCGCCCGGTGCAGGGCTGGAGCGGCGACTACTACGCCCCCGAGAACGAGGACAACGTCTCCTACGGCCCGATCACCGTGCGCACCGCCACCGACAAGTCGGTGAACGCGGTGTACGCGCAGATGGCGGTGGACGTCGGCTCCGACAAGGTCAAGGAGACCGCCGTCGACCTCGGCATCCCCAAGAGCACCCCCGACCTGACCGCCAGTCCCTCGATCGCGCTCGGCCCGGCCACCGCCAGCGTCCTGGACATGGCGCAGGCGTACGCGACGCTCGCCAACCACGGCAGCCACGGCACGTACACCCTGGTCACGAAGATCACCAAGGACGGCGCCGACGACGTCGAGCTGCCGGATCGCCACGTGCAGCGGGCCGTCAGCCGGCAGGCCGCCGACACCACCACGGCCGTCCTCCAGAGCGTCGTCGAAGGCGGCACCGCCACCGCGGCACAGGCCGCCGGGCGCCCCGCCGCGGGCAAGACCGGCACCGCGGAGGAGGACCAGGCGGCCTGGTTCGCCGGCTACACGCCCGACCTCGCCACCGTGGTCGCCGTGATGGGCCAGGACCCGGAGTCCGGCACCCACGAGTCGCTGTACGGCGCGATGGGCCTTGCGCGCATCAACGGCGGCGGCGCCCCGGCGGAGATCTGGGCCCAGTACACCAAGACCGCGCTGGCGGGCTCCCCGGTGAAGGACTTCGACCTGGACCTCCAGTCGGGCGCGTCCGAGACCGAGGAGCCGTCGACCGGGCCGAGCGACGAAAGCACCGGCACCGGCGAGGACGACGGCGGCACCGAGACCCCGGGCGACACCCCCTCCACCGGCGACACCCCCTCCGACAGCGCTCCCCCGACGGGCGACGACTCCGGCGGCACGCCCACGACGGGCGGCACCGCGACGGACGGCGGCACGACCGACGGCGGCGGCACCACGAACGGCGGTACGGGCGACAACGGCAGCGGCGGCGGGATCGGCGGGGGCGGCACCACCCCGACCACGGGCGGCATGACCGACGGCGGCGCGGCGGACGGCGGCGTCACCGAGGGCACGGCGGCGGGTGCGCTGAACCGCCGCAGCTACAGCTACTGGGTGCCCTAGAGGCTTCGGGGCTCAGTGACCGGAGGTCGCCTTCAGCCCCACCACGGCCACCAGCAGCAGACAGATGAAGAAGATCCGGGCGGCGGTCACCGGCTCGCCGAGCACCACGATGCCGAGCACCGCCGCCCCGGCGGCCCCGATCCCGACCCAGACGCCGTAGGCGGTCCCGATCGGCAGGGTCCTGGCGGCGTACGACAGCAGCGCCATGCTCGCCACGATTCCGGCGGCGGTCAGCACGCTCGGCAGCGGACGCGTGAAGCCGTCCGTGTACTTCATCCCGATCGACCAGCCCACCTCGAGCAGTCCGGCGACGACCAGCAGAACCCAGGCCATGACAGGCACCTCCGTGTACGGAACAACAGGGGTGCGTCGTCTTTGCGGATCCCGGTACGGCGCGTCTCGTCGGGTGTCTCCAACGTAACACCGGGCACGGTGAAGGGGCTGGTGACCATGGTCACCAGCCCCTTCGCCGTACGTCCCGGCCGGTCTACAGATACAGGCCGGTGGTGTCCTCGGAGCCCTCGAAGCGGTCCGCGGCCACCGCGTGCAGGTCGCGCTCGCGCATCAGCACGTACGCGGTGCCGCGCACCTCCACCTCGGCGCGGTCCTCCGGGTCGTACAGCACCCGGTCGCCGGGCTCCACGGTCCGTACGTTCTGCCCGACCGCCACGACCTCGGCCCAGGCGAGACGCCGGCCCACGGCCGCGGTCGCGGGGATCAGGATGCCTCCGCCCGAGCGGCGCTCGCCCTCGGTCGTGTCCTGCCGCACCAGGACGCGGTCGTGCAGCATCCGGATGGGCAGCTTGTCGTGGTGGGTCTTCTCGCTCACACCCAGAACCTACCTGGCTCCGCCCGCCCCGCAATCCATCGGGGCGGCCACAGCACCGAGTCGGTCAGAGGTTCGAGTCAGCGCCGGCGGCGGCGCGGGGCCAGGGTGAGCAGGCCCACGACCCCGACGACGACCAGCGCGACCGGCACGATGCGCTCCAGGCGGGGCGCGCCGTCCTCCGTGACGAACTGGCCCTTCACCTCGCCGACGGCCCGGTTCACGCCGACGTAGGCGCGGCCGAGCGTGTGGTCGATGTTGGAGACGACCTTCGCCTTCGCGTCCCCGACGATCGTCTTCGGATGGACCCGCACGCCGATCTCGTCGAGCGTGTCGGCGAGGACCTCACGGCGGCGCTTGATGTCCGCCTCGATCTGCGCCGGAGTCCTGGTATCCGGCGTACTCGACGTATCCGACACCGCGCTGCCTCCGTGGTCGTTGCGACGTAACCGAAATCTCCGGTTCTTGTGTGACCGACAGTCTGTCAGCTCCGGGCCGAGCGCACCCCACGGCACCCCACTCGGGCGTGTGGGGCCCCGTTAGGCTCGAGACCTGTGTCCGACCCCCTGCCACGTGAGGTACCGATGAGCGAGCGACTCCAGACCGGCGACACCGCCCCCGCCTTCACCCTGCCGGACGCCGACGGCAACGAGGTGTCCCTGGCCGACCACAAGGGCCGCAAGGTCATCGTCTACTTCTACCCGGCAGCTCTTACCCCGGGCTGCACCAAGCAGGCGTGCGACTTCACGGACAACCTCGACGTGCTGGCCCAGGCCGGGTACGACGTCATCGGCGTCTCCCCCGACAAGCCGGAGAAGCTCGCCAGGTTCCGCGAGCAGGAGAGCCTGAAGGTCACGCTGGTCGGCGACCCGGAGAAGAAGGTCCTGGAGGCGTACGGCGCCTTCGGCGAGAAGAAGCTGTACGGCAAGACCGTCACCGGTGTCATCCGCTCCACGGTCGTCGTGGACGAGGAGGGCAAGGTCGAGCGCGCGCTGTACAACGTCAAGGCCACCGGCCACGTAGCCAAGATCATCAAGGATCTGGGCATCTGAATAGCCGGGGAGCCGGGGAGCCGGGGAGCCGGGGAGCCGGGGAGCCGGGGAGCCGGCGGGCGACCGGAACCCGCCGGAAGCTGTGACGAAAGTATCTTCCGGCGAAGACTTTCGTTTGCAGTCGCCATCGCGGAGCAAGTGATCCTCTGGGACTCTGTTCTTTGCGAGGCGAAAGGAACCCTCCATGGCGGCCACCGGGCCTGAACCCGTCGGGGTCGCTGCCGACCCCGAGGCAGTGAAACGTCACCGCGCGCTCTTCCGGGCGGTCAGGCGACGCCAGAACCCGCCCCTGAGACGCACCGACATCACCGTCACCGACGAGGCGGCGGTCAAGCGGGCGGTGAAGGCGGCCTCTCTCGGCAATGCCATGGAGTGGTTCGACTTCGGCATCTACAGCTATCTCGCTGTCACGATCGGACATGTCTTCTTCCCGTCCGGGAACGACACCGTCCAGCTCATCTCCTCGTTCGCGACCTTCGCGGTCTCCTTCCTGGTGCGGCCCATCGGCGGCATGGTGTTCGGGCCGATGGGCGACAAGATCGGCCGCAAGAAGGTGCTGGCCGTCACCATGATCATGATGGCGATCGGCACCTTCGCCATCGGCCTCATCCCGTCCTACGCCACGATCGGCTTCTGGGCGCCGGTCCTGCTGATCCTCTTCCGGCTGGTCCAGGGCTTCTCCACCGGCGGCGAGTACGGCGGCGCGTCCACCTTCATCGCCGAGTACGCGCCCGACAAGAAGCGCGGCTTCTTCGGCAGCTTCCTGGAGATGGGCACGCTCGCCGGGTACGTCGGCGCGGCGGGGCTCGTCACGATCCTGACCGCCGTCCTCGGCAGCGACGGCATGGAGTCCTGGGGCTGGCGGATCCCGTTCCTGGTCGCCGGGCCCATCGGCTTCGTCGGCCTCTACCTGCGGCTGAAGCTCGACGAGACGCCCGCGTTCCAGAAGCTGGACGACGACTCGCAGCATCGGGCGTCCGACGCCGCCACCGCCGTCGAGACGACCGCCAAGGGCGACCTCGCCAAGATCTTCCGGGACCACTGGCCGACGCTCATCCTCTGCGTCTGCCTGGTCGGCGCGTACAACATCACCGACTACATGCTGCTGTCGTACATGCCGACGTACCTGTCCGACGAGATGGACTACAGCGAGACGCACGGCCTGCTGATCCTGATCGCCACCATGGTCGTCCTCATGCTGATCATCAACCAGGTCGGCCGGCTCTCCGACCGCTACGGCCGCAAGCCGCTGCTGATGGCCGGCATGCTCGGCTTCTTCGTCCTCACCGCCCCGGCCTTCCTGCTGGTCCAGCAGGGCAGCCTGCTCGCGGTCTCGGCCGGCATGCTGCTGCTCGGCCTGTCCCTGGTCTGCCTGCTCGGCACCATGTCCGCGGCGCTGCCCGCGCTCTTCCCGACCCAGGTCCGCTACGGCTCCTTGTCGGTCGGCTACAACCTCTCGACCTCGATCTTCGGCGGCACCACGCCCCTGGTGATAACCGCCCTGATCAGCGCCACCGGCAGCGACATGATGCCCGCGTACTACTCGATGGCCGCGGCCCTCGTCGGCGTCATCGCGGTCGCCTGCATGAAGGAGACGGCCCAGCAGCCGCTGGCCGGCTCCCCACCGTCGGTCGCCAGCCGGGAGGAGGCGGCGGAGCTGGTGGAGAGCCAGGCCCCGAGCCCGCGCTTCTGACTCCCGCCCTCACCCGCCCCACGAAGGCCCGCCCGGACACCCTCCGGCGCGGGCCTTCCGCATACCGGGCGTGACTGTCCGAAGATCGGTTCGTTACTCCGTACGAGGCCGCGAACACGCGACCGGAAAAGGGGGAACCGTGGGGGCCAGTCCGTACACCGCAGAGCGACTGCGAGAAGCGGCCGCTGCGTCACGAACGCTGACGGAGGCGCTGGAGAGGCTGGGGGTGGATCCGAGGAGCTCGACGCGGGAATACGTCCGGGTGCGCATGAAGAGACTCGGAGTGGACACGTCCCATTTCGTACGCGAGGGCTCACGATGGACGATCGAGATTCTTGAGCCGGTAGTCGCCGAGGCGACGAGCGTCTATGAGGTTCTGCGGCGGCTCGGGCTCGATCCCGTGGGCGGTCACCACACCAACATCACCCGGCGCATCAGGGCGTACGGCCTCAGCACCTCGCACTTCACCCCGGTGGACCGTGCGGGGAACCAGCGATACGGCCGACGCCGCAGGACAGCCGGGGAAATCCTCGTTGAGGATCTCTCGGCGCAGGCCGTACGGACCCCCGGCAGCCGGCTCAAGAAAGCGATGAACGAGCTCGGCGTCGCGTCGCGGTGCGCCCTGTGCGGGATCGACCCGGTATGGCTCGGCGAACCGCTGCCGCTGGAGGTGGATCACATCGACGGCAACTGGCGGAACAACCGCATCGAGAATCTGCGCCTGCTCTGCCCCAACTGTCACTCGACCACGGACACCTATCGGGGCCGGGCCAAGCAGCACAAGCGGAGCGCGGCGCCGTGAGCGACACCCGGTACACCCGCCGCCGCTCCGGACTGCGGCCGCGTCCCTCCGGCGTCGCGCTTCGGGCGGCCGTCGCGGATTCGGTCTCGCTCGCCGAAGTGCTCCGCCGTCTCGATCGACCCAACAACGACTACCAGCGCCGAACCGTACGCCGATGGATCACCGAGGAGGGCATCACCACCGCGCATCTCCTGGGCCAGCGGCACGGCCGCGGAAAGCCCGGCACGAACCCCTCGCAACCGCCGGAAGCCGTCCTGGTCGAGCGCGACAGAAAAAGCCGGACTCCGACCAGACAACTTCGCCGCGCCCTGCGCGAGATCGGCACACCCGAGCAGTGCGCCCGGTGCGGGACCAGTGCGGTGTGGCGGGGCAAGCCGATGACGTTGGAGATCGATCACATCAACGGGGACTGGAGCGACAACCGGCGCGAGAATCTGCGCTTTCTCTGCCCCAATTGCCATGCCATCACCAGGACCTGGTGTCGTGGCGGTCGGCGACGACGCACGTGAGGGTTCCGGCCCAGGCGATCCGCGACGCCCAGTAGAGTAGGCGCAGCGCCACGGGCCCGTATCCCAGCTGGCCAAGAGGATGCCGGTTTAGATCCGGTATGTCGTGGGTTCGAGTCCCACCGGGCCCACGCTTCGAAGGGCGCCATCCGTGAAGATGGCGCCCTTCTTGCTGCTTCCTCAGCCCAGCAACTCCCGTACCACCGGTGCCAGCGCTCTGAACGCCTTGCCGCGGTGGCTGATCGCGTTCTTCTCCTCCGGGGACAGCTCCGCGCAGGTGCGTGCCTCGCCATCGGGCTGAAGGATCGGGTCGTAGCCGAAGCCGCCCGTGCCCGCGGGGGCGTGGCGGAGGGTGCCGTCGAGGCGGCCCTCCACAACACGCTCCCGGCCGTCCGGGAGGGCGAGCGCGGCGGCGCAGGCGAAGTGGGCGGCGCGGTGTTCGTCGGCGATGTCGCCGAGCTGGGCGAGGAGCAGGTTGAGGTTGCCCTGGTCGTCGCCGTGCCGGCCGGCCCAGCGGGCGGAGAAGATGCCGGGGGCGCCGCCGAGGACGTCGACGCAGAGCCCCGAGTCGTCGGCGACGGCGGGCAGTCCGGTGGCCTTGGCCAGGGCGTGCGCCTTGAGCAGGGCGTTCTCGGCGAAGGTGACGCCGGTTTCCTTGACGTCGGGGATGTCGGGGTAGGCGTCCGCGCCTACGAGGTCGTGGGTGAGTCCGGCGTCGGCGAGGATCGCCTTCAGCTCGGTGATCTTTCCGGCGTTGCGGGTGGCGAGGATCAGGCGGGTCATGCGCACCAGTATCCAGGGACGGTTGTCCAGGGGTGCGCATGACGTCCGCTCGCGCCGGGCCGCCCGTTACCGCGCACCGCCAGGCCGCCGGGCCGCCGGTCACCGCGCACCGCCCGGTCACCGTGTGCCTCCGGTTACGGCGTGCAGACCTTCGTCAGTTCGCCCGCCGCGTCGGTGACGGGGCTGATGTCCGGGGTCTCGTCGCCGTTCTGGATGGCGGTGCGGACGTTGTCCACGGCCTTGCCGAGGTCGTCCACGGCCTTGTTGACGTCGGCGTTGTCGGTCTTGTCGCCGATCTTGTCGAGGTTCTTCTCTATGGAGCTCAGGCTTTCGTCCGTCTGCGTCGGGTCGTCCGCCGCGTTCTCCACGGCCTGCTGGAGGTCGGTGACGCTGTCGGCTATGGCGTCGGCGGTCTGGACGCAGTCCAGGGCCTTGCCGACGGCGTCGCAGCCGACGGCCGCCGGTACGGCGACGAGTGCGGCGACGGCGGCGAATGCGGCGGTGCGGCGGCGATGACGCGCGGCCATGGAACGGTCCCTCCCCGTGGGCGAACAGCGGTCTGCGGGCGTACGGCTGGACCGTACGCCCGTACCTTCTAGAACGCTCGCGGCTACCGCGTGGTTGCCTCGAGGGCGGTGCGCTGGATCGCGGCGAGTTCGTCGCAGCCGGCGACGGCGAGGTCGAGCAGGGCGTTCAGTTCCTTGCGGTCGAAGGGCTCGGCCTCGGCGGTGCCCTGGACCTCGACGAAGCGGCCGTCGCCGGTGCAGACGACGTTCATGTCGGTCTCGGCCCTGACGTCTTCCTCGTAGCAGAGGTCGAGGAGGGGTACGCCGTCGACGATACCGACGGAGACCGCGGAGACCGTACCGGTGAGGGGCCGCCGGCCGGCCTTGACCAGCTTCTTGCCCTGGGCCCAGGCGACGGCGTCGGCGAGGGCGACGTACGCGCCGGTGATGGCGGCGGTGCGGGTGCCCCCGTCGGCCTGGAGGACGTCGCAGTCCAGCACGATGGTGTTCTCGCCGAGCGCCTTGTAGTCGATGACGGCGCGCAGCGAGCGGCCGATGAGGCGGCTGATCTCGTGGGTGCGGCCGCCGATCCGGCCGCGGACGGACTCGCGGTCGCCGCGGGTGTTGGTGGAGCGGGGCAGCATGGAGTACTCGGCGGTGACCCAGCCCTCTCCGCTGCCCTTGCGCCAGCGCGGGACGCCCTCGGTGACGGAGGCGGTGCAGAACACCTTGGTGTCACCGAAGGAGACGAGGACGGAGCCCTCGGCGTGCTTGCTCCAGCCGCGTTCGATGGTGACGGGGCGGAGCTGGTCGGGCGTGCGGCCGTCGATTCGATCCATGCGGACGAGCCTAGCCCCCCATGCGTGAGGGGCCGCTCCGGGTGACGGAAGCGGCCCCTCACGGGTGAGCGGCGGCGCGTGAGCGCGCCAAGGATCAGCTCACATCATGTCTTCGATGTCGGCGGCGATCGGGTCGGCGTCGGTGCCGATGACGACCTGGATGGCCGTGCCCATCTTGACGACGCCGTGGGCGCCGGCGGCCTTGAGGGCGGCCTCGTCGACCAGCGCGGGGTCCTTGACCTCGGTGCGGAGGCGGGTGATGCAGCCCTCGACCTCTTCGATGTTGTCGATGCCGCCGAGCCCGGCGACGATCTTCTCTGCCTTGCTGGCCATGTCGTTCTCCCTGATCCGAACCGCTTTGTCGCAGTAACCCACAGTTGGCCCATCTTCGCGAGCGGCCGGACCGTGTGTGCCGAATGATGACGATCACGCGGCCCCACTGCTCGTCGACTGGTCTACACCAGTTTTGGACGGCCGCCAAACCCGGTTCCGCTCGCACAGGTCGCCCGGAGGACGCCCATGAGTGCCGACAGCGCGGCCAGCACGGCCGGTTCCGTCCGCGCCCGTTGGAACAACCTGTTCCAGGGGTTGCAGAAGATGGGCCGCAGCCTCCAGCTTCCCATCGCCGTACTGCCGGCCGCGGGCATCCTCAACCGGCTCGGGCAGCCGGACGTGTTCGGGGACGAGGGGCTCGGCTGGACGAAGGTGTCCAAGGTGCTGATGGGGGCGGGCGGTGCGCTGCTCGACGGGTCGCTCGGGCTGCCGCTGCTGTTCTGCGTGGGTGTCGCCATCGGGATGGCGAAGAAGGCGGACGGGTCGACGGCGCTCGCGGCGGTCGTGGGCTTCCTCGTCTACTACACGGTGCTGCACCAGTTCCCGGAGGACTGCGGGGCAGGGGCCACGGCCCTGCCGAACATCGGCTGCCAGGCGGCGGACCACACCGTCGCGGCGTACACGTACCAGAATCCGGGTGTCTTCGGCGGCATCGTGATGGGGCTGACGGCCGCCTGGCTCTGGCAGCGGTTCCACCGGACGCGGCTGGTCGACTGGCTGGGGTTCTTCAACGGGCGGCGGCTCGTGCCGATCCTCATGGCGTTCGTGGCGATCGTGTTCGCCGCGCTGTGCCTGTGGGTGTGGCCGCCGATCGGGAACGCCCTGGAGAGCTTCAGCGACTGGCTGGTGAGCCTGGGCGCGTGGGGTGCGGGCGTGTTCGGCCTGGCCAACCGGGCGCTGCTGGTGATCGGGCTGCACCAGTTCCTGAACGTGCCGCTGTGGTTCCAGTTCGGCAGCTACACCAGGCCGGACGGCACGGTGGTGCACGGCGACATCAATATGTTCCTGGCCGGGGATCCGGACGCGGGCCTGTTCACCTCGGGCTTCTTCCCGATCATGATGTTCGCGCTGCCGGCCGCGTGCCTGGCGATGACGCACTGCGCGAAGCCGCACCGGCGCAAGGAGATCGGCGGTCTGATGCTGTCGGTGGCGCTGACGTCGTTCGTCACCGGCATCACCGAGCCGATCGAGTACTCCTTCGTCTTCATCGCGCCCGTCCTGTACGCCGTGCATGCCCTGCTCACCGGTGTCTCGATGGCGGTGACCTGGGCGCTGGGCGTGCACGACGGCTTCAGCTTCTCGGCGGGCCTGATCGACTACGTCATCAACTGGAACCTGGCGACCAGGCCGTGGGCGATCATCCCGATCGGCCTGTGTTTCGCCGTCGTCTACTACGCGGTGTTCCGGTTCGCGATCACGAGATTCGACCTCAGGACGCCCGGACGGGAGCCGGAGGACGAGGTCGAGGACATCACCAAGGCGTGACGCGCGAGCGTCCCCCGGCGGGGCTCCGACGAGCCCCACCGGCGGGGCTCTAACGAATCGGAATCGGCGATTCCTTATCTCACCTTCATCGTGCTACAACAGGTCTACACCACTGCGTGGTGTAGACCACCCCCGTGATGGAGGACGAGTAATGAGCACCGCCACCGCCTCGGCGGCCCCCGCGAAGAAGCGGGGATCGGGCCTGTTCCAGGGCTTGCAGAAGGTCGGCCGCAGCCTTCAGCTGCCGATCGCCGTGCTGCCGGCGGCGGGCATCATGGTCCGCCTCGGTCAGGACGACATCTTCGGCAAGGACGGCCTGGGCTGGGACAAGGTCGCCGCCGTGTTCAACAACGCGGGCAGCGCCCTGACCGGATCCCTGCCGATCCTGTTCTGCATCGGCGTGGCCATCGGCTTCGCCAAGAAGGCGGACGGCTCCACCGCGCTGGCCGCCGTGGTCGGCTTCCTCGTCTACAGCAAGGTACTCCAGGCCTTCCCCGTCACCGAGGCCCAGGTCAAGGCCGGCGAGGACATAGCTGCCACCTACAATGACCCCGGCGTGCTCGGCGGCATCATCATGGGCCTGCTGGCCGCCGTACTGTGGCAGCGCTTCCACCGCACCAGGCTGGTGGACTGGCTCGGCTTCTTCAACGGCCGCCGCCTCGTGCCGATCATCATGGCGTTCGTCGGCATCGTCGCGGGCGTCTTCTTCGGCCTCGTCTGGGAGCCCATCGGCGACGGCATCTCGAACTTCGGCGAGTGGATGACCGGCCTCGGCTCGGGCGGCGCGGCCCTGTTCGGCGGCGTGAACCGCGCGCTGATCCCGGTCGGCATGCACCAGTTCGTCAACACGGTGGCCTGGTTCCAGCTCGGTGACTTCACCAACTCCGCCGGTGACGTCGTGCACGGTGACATCACTCGCTTCCTGGCCGGTGACCCGTCCGCCGGTCTGTTCCAATCGGGCTTCTTCCCGATCATGATGTTCGGTCTGCCGGCCGCCGCCCTGGCCATGGCGCACACCGCCCGTCCGGAGCGCCGCAAGGCCGTCCTCGGCATGATGGTGTCCCTCGCCCTGACCTCGTTCGTCACCGGCGTCACCGAGCCCATCGAGTTCTCGTTCATGTTCATCGCGCCGCTGCTGTACGTGCTGCACGCCGTGCTGACCGCCGCGTCGATGGCGGTGACCTGGGGCCTGGGTGTGCACGACGGCTTCAACTTCTCGGCCGGTGCCATCGACTACGCGCTCAACTGGCACCTGGCGACCAAGCCCTGGCTGATCATCCCGATCGGCCTGGTCTTCGCGGTGATCTACTACGTGACGTTCCGCTTCGCGATCGTCAAGTTCGACCTGAAGACCCCGGGCCGCGAGCCCGAGGAGGAGGTCGAGGACCTCACCAAGGCGTGAGTCCCACGGCGCAGGACCACCAGCACCGAGGCCGAGGGCCCGGAACCCTCCCGGTTCCGGGCCCTCGGCCTGTCCGCGTACGGAGCCTGCGGACCTAGACCTGGTACGACACCCCGGGCATCGCCAGCTCCACCGCACCGGCGTACGCCGCCCGCGCGTCCGCCAGGTTGACCTGCGGGTCCGTCCAGGGCGGGATGTGGGTGAGGATCAGCCGGCGGGCGCCCGCGCGGGCCGCCGTCTCCCCCGCCTCGCGCCCGTTGAGGTGGAGGTCGGGGATGTTCTCCTTGCCGTCGGTGAACGCGGCCTCGCACAGGAACAGGTCGCTGTCCCGGGCCAGTTCGTCCAGCGACTCGCTCACTCCGGTGTCACCGGAGTACGTCAGCGTGCGGCCGCCGTGCTCGACGCGGATGCCGTACGCCTCGACGGGGTGGCGGACCTTCTCGGTGTGCACGGTGAACGGGCCGATCTGGTACGAGCCCGGCTTGACCGTGTGGAAGTCGAACACCTCGCTCATCGAGGAGGCGGTGGGGGTGTCCGCGTACGCGGTGGTCAGGCGCTGTTCCGTGCCCTCGGGTCCGTAGACGGGGATCGGATCGCAGCGGCCGCCGTCGTGGCGGTAGAAGCGCGCGACGAAGTACGCGCACATGTCGATGCAGTGGTCGGCGTGCAGATGGCTGAGGAAGATCGCGTCGAGGTCGTAGAGACCGCAGTGGCGCTGCAACTCGCCGAGGGCACCGTTGCCCATGTCGAGAAGCAGCCGGAAGCCGTCGGCCTCTACGAGGTAGCTCGAACAGGCCGATTCCGCGGACGGGAACGACCCCGAGCAGCCGACGACGGTGAGCTTCATAAGAGCTGGAACCTCCGCGCTGGCAGGAAAGCTGCACAAGGCAGAAACGGACGGGAACGGGGGTCGTGCGGTCCGTCGAGCGTAAGGCGCAAAAGGTCCGGTCGCTCCACCGCCAGGGGCCGTTGTGGGCGAACTCACCTGTGGTGTCACCGGTTCGGATGGACGTGGGGCGGGCGGGCCCCGGACACGGGGCGGTGACACACACGACCCGCCGGTACCGTCTTGGTATGGACACGTCGTGGTGGCTCGCCCTCGCGGCCGTCGTGCTGCTCGCGCTGGTCGCGTCGGTGGTCGACGGCTGGGGGCGCCGCGGGCACAGACCGCCGGGCCGCACCCGGCCGCTGGGCCGTCCGGGACCGCGCCGGCGCACGCCGCGGCCGCGGCCCGCCGAGATCTGGTGGGCGGACGTCCCCTTCGAGGACGGTCCCGGGACGAAGGACCGGCCCTGTCTGGTGCTGTCCGTGCGGGGCGGCCGGGCCACGGTCGCGAAGATCACCAGCAAGTTCCACGAGGAGCGGGCGGGCGTGATCCCGCTGCCGCCGGGCGCGGTGGGCGACGCGCGGGGCCGGCCCAGCTTCCTGGAGACGGACGAGCTGCGTGTCGTGCCCGTACGGGACTTCCGGCGGCGGGTGGGCGTCGTGGACCCGGCCCTCTGGGACCAGGTGCGCTACCTGGCCTAGTGACGGATACGACGGCGCACTCGCCGCCGTGACGGGTACGACGGCGCACTCGCCGCCGTGACGGGTACGACGGCGGCACTCGCCACCGTCGTACCCCCGGCTCCCGCCGAACGCGCCGGTGCTACGCCCAGAGCTGGCCGTGCAGGGTCTCGATGGCCTCTTCGGTGGTCGCGGCCGTGTAGACGCCGGTCGACAGGTACTTCCAGCCGCCGTCGGCGACGACGAAAACGATGTCGGCGCTCTCGCCCGCCTTGACCGCCTTGTTGCCCACGCCGATCGCGGCGTGCAGCGCCGCGCCCGTGGAGACGCCCGCGAAGATGCCCTCCTGCTGGAGCAGTTCACGGGTGCGGGTGACGGCGTCGGCCGAGCCGACGGAGAAGCGGGTGGTCAGGACCGAGGCGTCGTACAGCTCGGGCACGAAGCCCTCGTCCAGGTTGCGCAGGCCGTAGACCAGGTCGTCGTAGCGGGGCTCCGCGGCGACGATCCTGACGTCCGGCTTCTGCTCGCGCAGGTAGCGGCCGACGCCCATCAGGGTGCCGGTGGTCCCGAGGCCCGCGACGAAGTGGGTGACGGAGGGGAGGTCGGCGAGGATCTCCGGGCCGGTGGTCGCGTAGTGCGCGCCCGCGTTGTCCGGGTTGCCGTACTGGTAGAGCATCACCCAGTCCGGGTGCTCGGCCGAGAGCTCCTTGGCGACCCGCACGGCGGTGTTGGAGCCGCCGGCCGCCGGGGAGGAGATGATCTCGGCGCCCCACATGCCGAGCAGGTCGCGCCGCTCCTGCGAGGTGTTCTCGGGCATCACGCACACCATGCGGTAGCCCTTGAGCTTGGCGGCCATGGCCAGCGAGATGCCGGTGTTGCCCGAGGTCGGCTCCAGGATCGTGCAGCCGGGGGTGAGCCGGCCGTCCTTCTCCGCCTGCTCGATCATGTGCAGGGCGGGGCGGTCCTTGACCGAGCCGGTCGGATTGCGGTCCTCCAGCTTGGCCCAGATCCGCACGTCCTCGGACGGCGACAGCCGCGGCAGGCGCACCAGGGGGGTGTTGCCCACCGCGGCCAGCGGGGAGTCGTAGCGCATCCCGGATCAGGCCATTCCCGCCCGTCGCCCGGCCGCCACCCCGACCGGACGCGGCTCCGCCGCGGCTGAACCTCCTGCCACGGCCGGCAGGATCGTGACGTTGTCGCCGTCGTTCAGCTTGGAGTTGATGCCCTCGACGAAGCGGACGTCCTCGTCGTTGAGGTAGACGTTGACAAAGCGGCGCAGCTCGCCCCCGTCCACGATGCGTGCCTGGATGCCCGGGTGGCGGGTCTCAAGGTCGGCGAAGAGCTCGGCGAGGGTCTCCCCGTTGCCCTCGACGGCCTTCTGGCCGTCGGTGTAGGTGCGGAGGATGGTCGGGATGCGGACCTCGATGGCCATGATTGCGGGCTCCTGTCGGGAGGAAGTCAGAGTCGGACGGCGCGTGGCGGCGCGGGAACGCGTGGACGGTACGCGGTGGGACGCCGCGGCTCTACGGCCGTACGGCGGCAGGGGTCAGCACGGACAGAGGGCGCTGTTCAGCCTGCACAGGTCGACGTGCAGCCGCGCCACGAGCAGCGTGCCCGGCGTCTTCTCGCTCACGTCGTGGAAAACCATGCGCTCATCGTATCGATTCCCGGCCCTGGTCCCGGAATGCCGTCTCGTATGGTGGATGAATTCTGACCGCTATACGGAACCAGTCGTTATCGGCCGCGGAAACTCGGGGGATCAGTAGCTCTCCACCACCGTGACCTCCTCCTCCGTCACGACCCCGTCCACGATCCGGTAGGAGCGGAACTGGAAGGGGCCCGCGTCGTCGGTGTCGGCGGTGGAGACCAGCACGTAGTGGGCGCCGGGCTCGTTCGCGTACGAGATGTCGGTGCGCGAGGGGTAGGCCTCGGTCGCCGTGTGGGAGTGATAGATCACGACCGGTTCCTCGTCGCGGTCGTCCAGCTCGCGGTAGAGCTTGAGCAGATCGCCGGAGTCGAACTCGTAGAACGTGGGCGAGCGGGCGGCGTTCAGCATCGGGACGAAGCGCTCGGGGCGGTCGGTGCCCTCCGGGCCCGCGACGACGCCGCACGCCTCGTCGGGGTGGTCCTGGCGCGCGTGCGCGACGATCCGGTCCACCAGGTCCTGGGTGATGGTCAGCATGCCGGCCAGCATAAGCAGAAGGGCCGTCCCGTACCGAGGAGTGGTACGGGGCGGCCCGTATGCCGGACGCCGGGGCGGCGCCGGTGATCGCGCTAGCGCTTGAGGAAGGCCGCGCCCTGCGGGTTGCGGCTCCTGAGGACCAGGTAGGCGATGCCCAGCAGGAGCGCCCACAGGGGGGCGCAGTAGAGCGAGATGCGGGCGTCCTTGTCGATGCCCATGAAGACGATCACCATGGCGATGAAGGCCAGGGAGAAGATGCTGGCCCAGATGCCACCGGGGGCCCTGAAGGACGACTGGGGCAGCTCGCCGCGGTCGGCCTTGAGGCGGTAGCGGATCTGGCAGATCAGGATGACGATCCAGGCCCACATGCCGGAGATGGTGGCGAAGGAGACGACGTAGTTGAAGGCGTCGCCGGGCCACTGGTAGTTGATCCAGACGCCGACCATCATCAGCGCGGCCGAGACCGTGGTGCCGACCAGCGGGGTGCCGCTCTTGGTCAGCTTGGTGAAGAACTTGGGGCCCTGGCCGTTGAGCGCGAGGTCGCGCAGCATCCGGCCGGTGGAGTACATGCCGGAGTTGCAGGAGGACAGCGCCGCGGTCAGCACGACGAAGTTGACGATGCCCGCGCCGGCGGCGAGGCCCATCTTCTCGAAGGCCTCCACGAAGGGGCTGACGCCGGGCTGGAAGTTCGTCCACGGCACGACCGACAGGATCATGATCAGCGCGCCGACGTAGAAGACGGCGATGCGCCAGGGCACGGTGTTGATCGCCTTCGGCAGGACCGTCTTCGGGTCCTTGGACTCACCCGCGGTGACACCGACCAGCTCGACGGCGAGGAAGGCGAACATGACCATCTGGAGGGTCATCAGGGTGTTGCCGACGCCGTGCGGGAAGAAGCCGCCGTCGCTCCACAGATGGCTGACCGAGGCCGTGTCACCGGCGTCGGAGAAGCCCAGGGTGAGGATGCCGGCGCAGATCAGGATCATGCCGACGATCGCGGTGACCTTGACCATCGAGAACCAGAACTCGAGCTCGCCGAAGAGCTTCACCGAGATCAGGTTCACGCCGTACAGGATGACCGTGAAGACCAGCGCGGAGACCCACTGCGGGATGTCCCACCAGTACGTCATGTAGGTGGCGGCCGCGGTCACCTCGGTGATGCCGGTGACCACCCAGAAGAGCCAGTACGTCCAGCCGGTCACGAAGCCCGCGAAGGGGCCGATGAACTCGCGCGCGTACTCCGAGAAGGAGCCCGACACCGGGCGGTACATCAGCAGTTCGCCGAGCGCCCGCATGATGAAGAAGATCACCACGCCCGCGATCGCGTACGCGAGGATCAGACTGGGTCCGGCCTTGGCGATGCCCTTGCCCGCGCCGAGGAACAGGCCGGTGCCGATGGCGCCGCCGATGGCGATCATCTGGATCTGCCGGGCGCCGAGTCCGCGCTGGTAGCCCTCGCCGTCGTTCTCCGCCGCCGCGGTCTGCACGGCCCCATTGCCGTCGTAACTCTGGTCGACCTGCGGTGAGGTCATGGTGGTGCGCCTTTCTCCATGCCGATCCGTGCCGTCTCGTCGCGGCCTCGGATCGGGTCCCGATCCCCCCGGAAATGCTGGAGCTGTGCCTGGCCGGCGGTCCGCCGGCTCGGTGGCGCACCCGGTGCGACATGGATGGTGTCCCACCGGGCGGTCGTGAAGATTTATCACGGCCGTGACAATGATCCATCCGCTTGCACGTGACACATCACACAGACGAAGGTGGACAAAAGGCGAACCGCACCCCGAAGGGTGCGGTCGCGGTGACGCATTCGTTATTCGGAATTGAGCGTCCGCTGAGCGAACATCACGGCATCAGCGTCTCGACCAGGGTCTCCTGGAGTCCGCCCAGCCACAGATAGGCCAGCACCATCGGCTTGCGCGGGTCCTCGTCGGGGAGCCGGTAGAGCAGCTCGGTGTCCTCCTCGTCGACCAGGTCGAGCCGGGCGCCGATCGCGAGCCGCAGGTCGTTCAGGGCGCGCAGCCACTGCCCGGACTCCGCCGGGGACAGCTTGAGGACGGCGCCGCCGTCGCCGCCCGGGGTGAGCGCGTCCAGCGAGCGGATCACCGTCAGGGCGTTCTCGCGCTTGCCCGCGCGCAGGTCGTTCTCGGTGAAGCGGCGGAACTCGGCGGAGGACGAGCGCTGTTCGTCGGCCTGCTCGGGCGAGCCGGGGTCGTCGCCGGGGCCGCCGTAGGCGTCCGGGAAGAGACGCTGGAGCACCGGGTCGGTGGGCGGCTCGCTGGGCCCCTCGGCGAACAGCTCGGCGAGCGGGTCGTCGGGTGCGTCCTCGGCGGGTCCGGGACCGATGAGCTCCAGGAGCTGGACGGCGAGGGAGCGGATGATCGAGATCTCTACGTCGTCGAGGGCGACGGCCGCGCCGCCGCCCGGGAGCGGTTCGAAGTGTCCTGGCATCAGGTTGCGTCGCTACTTCCGGTCCTGCTGAAGGGTGGCCCACAGACCGTAGCCGTGCATGGCCTGGACATCGCGTTCCATCTCCTCGCGCGTCCCGCTGGAGACCACGGCCCGGCCCTTGTGGTGGACGTCCAGCATGAGCTTGGTGGCCTTGTCCTTGGAGTAGCCGAAGTACGTCTGGAAGACATACGTCACATAGCTCATGAGGTTGACCGGGTCGTTGTGGACGATCGTCACCCAAGGGACGTCGGGCTCGGGTACGGCGAAGACCTCCTCCGCCGACTCGGTCTTTTCGATCTCTAGGGGTGCGGGAGCCGTCACACCGACCATGCTGCCACCACGGAGGGGTACCCGGCCAAACGGACCCACAAATCGTCAGAGTGACGAGATGCGGGTACGATCCGGTGCCAAGCCGCAATCGTTCGTGAGGAGAGAGAGCAAGTGGACACAGCGGACCTCGGGCTGCCGGTGGACGTTCCCTCGACGGCACTCTTCACCGACCAGTACGAGCTGACCATGCTCCAGGCGGCCCTGGCGGGCGGTACGGCCGAGCGGCGCTCGGTCTTCGAGGTGTTCACCCGGCGGCTGCCGGACGGCCGGCGGTACGGCGTGGTGGCGGGCACCGGGCGGGTCCTGGACGCCGTCGAGAACTTCCGCTTCGACGCGGGCGTCCTGGGCTTCCTGCGGGCGAACAAGATCGTGGACGAGCCGACCCTCGAGTGGCTCGCCGGGTACCGCTTCGGCGGGGACATCTGGGGCTACCCCGAGGGCGAGGTGTACTTCCCGGGCTCGCCGGTGCTGCGGGTGGAGGGGTCCTTCGCGGAGTGCGTGCTCCTGGAGACCGTGATCCTGTCCATCCTCAACCACGACTCGGCGATCGCGGCGGCGGCGAGCCGGATGGCCGCCGCGGCGGGCGACCGGCCGCTGATCGAGATGGGCGCCCGGCGCACCCACGAGCTGGCCGCGGTGGCCGCCTCGCGCGCCGCGTACATCGGCGGCTTCGCGACCACCTCCGACCTGGCCGCGGGTTTCCGCTACGGCATCCCGACCGTGGGCACCTCCGCGCACGCCTTCACGCTGCTGCACGACCGGGAGCGCGATGCCTTCCGGGCCCAGGTCGACTCCCTCGGCCGGGGCACGACGCTGCTGGTGGACACGTACGACGTGGCCGAGGCGGTCCGCGCGGCGGTCGAGGTCGCCGGGCCCGAGCTGGGCGCGGTGCGCATCGACTCCGGCGACCTGCTGCTGGTCGCGCACCGGGTGCGGCAGCAGCTCGACGAGCTGGGCGCGACCGAGACGAAGATCGTGGTCACCTCCGATCTGGACGAGTACGCGATCGCCTCGCTGGCGGCGGCGCCGGTCGACGCGTACGGCGTCGGCACCCAGCTCGTGACCGGCTCGGGGCACCCGACCTCGTCGATGGTCTACAAGCTGGTCGCGCGGGCCGGGTCCGCCGACCCGAAGGCCCCGCTGGAGCCGGTCGCCAAGAAGTCCTCCGGCGGCAAGATGTCCGTGGGCGGCCGCAAGTGGGCGGCGCGGCGGCTGGACGAGTACGGCATCGCGGAGGCCGAGGTGATCGGCACCGGGGCGGTGCCGCCGGAGCTCGCCGAGCGCCGGCTCCTGGTCGAGTTGGTCAAGGGCGGCCAGGTCATAGCCCGCGAGTCCCTGGACGTCGTCCGCGACCGGCACGCCGCCGCCCGCGCGAGCCTGCCGCTGTCCGCCACCCAGCTCTCCCGCGGCGAACCGGTCCTGCCGACCGAGTACGTCTGAGAGCCTGTGTCATCTCCCCGGCCCGGGCGCCGGTCCGGCCACACGAGTGTGCGGTGCGTGGGGCACGTGTGACGCGGCGGGCGGGAATGAACCGGCGGGGGCGGGGAATGCAGGCGGCAGCGCCACCGCGCACCCGTCGCAGAAGCCGGAGCCGAATGCACCCTCCCGGACCGCACCCGAAGTCCCTAGGCTCGATGCAGTGACCTGCGCCCGCAGGACCGCCCCACGACGCCCGCGCCGCACCCCTGGCGGCGGGCCCGCCGGGGCGGGCCGCGGTGCAGCACCGGCCGGGCCCCGCACCCTTTCCACGAATCCCTGCCAGATCGAAGGACACCGACCATGCGCCGCGCCTTGATCGTCGTAGACGTGCAGAACGACTTCTGCGAAGGCGGCAGCCTCGCGGTGGCCGGGGGTGCCGACGTGGCCGCCGCGATCACCGAGCTGATCGGCCAGGCACCCGCCGGCTACCGCCACGTCGTCGCCACCCGTGACCTCCACATCGCACCCGGCGGCCACTTCGCCGACAACCCCGACTACGTCCGCTCCTGGCCCGCGCACTGCGTGGCGGGCACCGAGGGCGTGGGCTTCCACCCGAACTTCGCACCGGCCGTCGCCTCCGGCGCCGTGGAGGCGGTGTTCGACAAGGGCGCCTACGCCGCCGCGTACAGCGGCTTCGAGGGCGCCGACGAGAACGGCGTCGCGCTGGGCGACTGGCTCAGGTCCCGCGAGATCGACGAGGTCGACATCGTGGGCATCGCCACCGACCACTGCGTGCGGGCCACCGCCCTGGACGCGGTCCGGGAGGGCTTCCGCACGCACGTGCTGCTCGACCTCACCGCCGGGGTGGCCGAGGAGACCACCCAGCGGGCGCTGGAGGAGCTGGTCGAGGCCGGCGTGGAGACCACGGGCAAGCCCGTGGTCTGACGGACGGACGGCGCCCGGGAGCGCCTGGAACAGCGCCTAGGAGGTCGCCGGGCGTCTGAGCAGGGCGCGGATCGGCTGCCACAGCTCCAGGGCCAGCTCGGGTCCGCGTACGCCGCCATCGGGCGCCGTGCGCCATATCAGGCCGTCGGGATGGTGCAGGACCGCGGTGATCTCGTCCGGGGTCGGCGGCGCGCTGTTGCCGCGCAGGTACACCGCGCGCATCCCCAGGTTGCGCAGCCGGGTCAGGGCCCGGGCGCGGTTGTGGGCGAGCACCAGGACGCGTACGCCCCCGCCGCTCGAGCCCGCCGGACCCGTCGGGCTGGGCAGATTGAGCGCCACCACGACGCTGCCGTTCGGCAGCTTGCAGAAACCTCCCGCGGCCATGTGATCACACCTCCGCAGAAACGAGTGTCAATAAGTAAGCCACAGGTGGCACCTAAACACGATCGGCCGCGACCCGCCAGGGGGTCACGGCCGATCATGCTTTGACCTGCGTAAACGCTATTTACTTCTTCGAAGCGCCGACCTCGACCGTGATCGTCGAGCCGTCCTTGGGCTCCTTGAGGATCGTGATCTTGGTGTTGGTGTCAGTTACCTGGACGCTGCCGAGCGGGTTCGCCGGGTCGTAGTACGAGCCCTTGCGGTCGTCGAAGACGGAGACGCCCTTCTGCGACTTGATCTTCAGGGCGACGTCCGCGTTGTGCAGCGTGAACGCGTCGGTCGGCCGGGTGCTGAAGGTCGAGTCGAAGGTCTGGATCTTGTTGCGGATCACCGTGCCGTCGGCCCACTTCAGCGCCTTGGCGTGCGCGTCGACCGGCAGGATCAGACCCGTGCCCGGGTGGACGCTGGTGTTGTTGTCCGCCTGCGAGGTGTCCCACTTCCAGATCAGCAGACCGTTCTGGTACGGGTAGTGCTCCACCCAGTTGGGACGGGTCGTCGAGAACCCGAAGTTGTACGGGCCGACCTTCAGGGTCTTGTCGTACGACACGTACTGGCGGTTCTCGGCGAGGTAGTACTGCGCGTAGTCCTTGGTGAAGGACGCGCCGATGCGGGAGAAGCCGGTGGCCGTCCAGGCGGTGTCCGCGCTCTCCGCGTCGTCGGCGAAGACGGCGGAGCCGTCCGCGGTCACCGTGATCTCGTCGGCCGCGAAGCCCTTCTGCGCCACGCCGCCGTCGGTGGAGTAGCGGAAGCGCAGGTCGATCTTCTGGCCCGCGTAGGCGTCGAGCGGGAACGACAGCTTCTCGTACGCGTCCACGGTGCCGGTCAGCGCGGGCTTGTCGCTGCCGTCGCGCGGGATGGCGGCGCCGTCGGCGGTACCGTCCACGGCGGTCCAGGTGGACCCGCCGTCGGTGGAGACCTCGGTGTAGAGGTAGTCGTAGCCGTCCTCGATGTCCCACCAGCCGTCGAGGCTGAGGGTCGCCGCGGACTTGCCGGTCAGGTCGACGGACCGGGTCAGGGTGTTCCTGAGGTCGTCACCGCTGCCGCTCCACCACTGGGTGGAGCCCTGCGCCGGGGTGACCACCTCGGTGGTGACCTCCTTGTCGGGCAGCGAGACCACCAGCGCCTGCTTGTCCTTGGTGTTGTACTCGGCGACGCCCAGCTTGTGCTTGGACCTGGTGGCCGCCTCGGCCGTGTCGTAGTTCAGCCAGCCGAGCTGGAGCTTGTCCCAGGCGTTCATGTCGCCCGGCAGGTCGCCGATGGCCTCCTTGCCGGTGCCGAGCCAGGAACCGGCCGACATCAGCGTCCAGAAGCCGGTGCCGTTCTCGCCGCCGCCGGAGGTGTCGTACTCGTCCGGCAGGCCCAGGTCGTGGCCGTACTCGTGGGCGAAGACGCCGAGTCCGCCGTTCTCCGGCTGGATGGTGTAGTCGCCGACCCAGATGCCGGTGTCGCCGATCTGGGTGCCGCCGAGCAGGTTGCCCGCCGGGCCCGTGGCGCCCGCGTCGGTGCCGAAGGCGTACCAGCGGTGCGCCCAGATCGCGTCCTCGCCCTGGGCGCCGCCGCCCGCGGACTCGTCCTCGCCGGCGTGCACGATCTGGAAGTGGTCGATGTAGCCGTCGGGCTCGTTGAAGTCGCCGTCGCCGTCGTAGTCGTAGCGGTCCCACTGGTCGTACTGGGCCAGGTCCGCCTTGATGTCGGCGTCGGACGCGCCGCCCGCCTTCCGGTCGGCGACCCACGCGGTCACGCCGTCGGCGACGGCGTTCCAGGCGCAGGTGTCGGGCACGCACTTGTTGGAGCCGTAACGGGCCTCGTTGTAGGGCACCTTGACCCAGTCCGAGACCTCGCCCTCGACCGAGTAGCGGCCCGAGGACTGCTTCTCGTAGTACTTCTTCAGCGACTCGGTGTTCTTGCCGGTGCCGAAGTACAGGTCCTGGAAATGCGCCTGGTTGTAGTCGGCCTGCCAGGCGGTGCTGTTGTCCGTCTTCCGGTCGGGCGCGGCTATCTCGTTGTGCAGCGGGCCCGCGGTGCCGCCGTACCGGCTGTCCACCTGGTCACCGAACTCGACCAGGATGGTGAAGATTTTGTCCGTCTTCTCCCGGCCCAGTTCCACGTACTTGCTCTTGTTGAGCTTCACGACCTGGGAGCCGTCGCGGTCCTTGACCGACGCCTTGCCCGACAGGACGCGGTCCAGCGCTTCCTTGCGCTGCGCCTCCTGGGTCTTGCTCAGCGGGCCGTCGAGGTCGTGTTCGACCTTCGTCCTGGCCGGCTGCGGGTCGTGGCGGTCCACGGACGCGGACGACGGTGTGTCGGCGGCCTGTGCCACGGCGAACGTAGAGAACGTGGCGGTGGCCGCCGCGAGGGCGACGCCCACCGCGGCCGCTCTGAACGTCCAGGGTCTGCTGGTCACTTGAGGTTCCTCCCCAGCGCGCGTGCGCGCGGAGAGGTCGGGGGTCCTGGCCATGGGAGGTCCGCGCGCCGTGTACGCGTTGCAAGTGACGACATTCGACCGGAGTTGCCAGCGAAAAGACAGACCTTGACTTGAACACACCAAGTGCATTATGCGAAGTGAACGTCCGGTATACGGACGGCGGCAGGGGCGGCTCCGGGTCGCCCAACGGGCGCAGCGCACCGTCCAGTTGGCGGACTCCATGACTCCGTGCGCCCCTCATGCACCTGCACCGTGGGTGAGGTCACGCTTACCGGACGTTCCCCTCGGGCATCCAGCGGAATAGAGTTGATTGGCAGAACGCCGGTGGGTCGGCGGAAAGCCAAGCCGACACCGTTGTCTCACCCCCAAATCTTCATCCGCAACCTCCCCCATGCGAGAGGCACCGGGGGGAGACCCCCATCCGAGGACACGATTGCCATGCCTCGTCCGACTGCCAGGCCACGTCCGACCGCACTGCACCGTCCGACCGCCGCACAGTTCGCCTACGGCTCCTGCACCGTGATCTTCTCGACGCTCGCCATGCTGCTGCTCTCCGAGACGACCTCGGGCCTGGGCGTCGTGGTGATCGTCCTCGCCGCACTGCTGCTGGGGCTGCTCGTCGCGCTGACCGTTCCGCTGCCGAAGCCGGAGCCCGTCGCCGCGGAGTCCCCGGAGCCGGAGCGGGTCCCGGCGCACCGGGCGACGGCGTCCGTGGGCTCAGCCGAGCCGGCCCGCGGACCGGCGGGCCGGTAGGAGCAACGGGACCCCGCCTCGGGTCCCGGCCCGCCGCCGCCGGGAGACGGCCTCAGCGGGTCTCGACCACCACCGTCCTGGCCGCCTTGTCGTGCAGGCCCTGCTTGTAGGGCCGGTCGAAGAAGCTCCAGCCGCCCGAGACCGCCGTCCAGATGCAGGCGCAGCAGAAGGCGAACGGGACCCAGAGCACGGCCGCGCGCACCAGCGCCGTCTGCACGGAGGGCGTCGACCCGTTGTCGAGGTTGGCCACCCGCTGGTGGAACAGCCTCTTGCCGAGGGTCTGCCCGGTCCTGCTGATCATGACGGTGTCGTACGCGATGTAGAGCACGGCGGCCAGGATCTCCTGTCCGAAGGACTTGCCGTACTCGATGTCCGCGGTGTCCACCGTGTACTGCATGAACCCGAACGCCCAGGACAGCAGCCAGGTCACCACGCCCACGACGACCATGTCGACGATCCGGGCGAGCACCCGCCGGCCACTGCGGCCCAGCGGCGGCATCCCCGCCGGCGGGCCGTTCCCACCACCCCCGAACGGATCACCGCCGTACGGACCGCCGCCGTACGGAGCCCCGCCGTACGGATTCCCGCCGTACGGGCCGCCCGGCGGGGGTGTCCCGTACGGGGAGCCCGGCGGGGGATCGTACGGCGAGCCGCCGCCCTGACCGGGCGGGGGCTGCTGCTTCCTGAACGGATCGTCGTCCGGGGACCGACCGGAGCCGGCGGGCGGTTCGGTGCTCATGGCCCGAGTCGACCCCGAACCCCCCGCGCGCGCATGTCACGCGGGGCCGTCCGGGCGACGACGAGGGCTACGCGGCGACGAAGGTGTGCGCCGCCTTGTCGTGCCAGCACTGGTGCCACGGGCGGTCGAACAGGCACCAGGCGACGCCGACGATCCCGATGACCAGGACGCCGGGGATGCTGTAGACGAGCCAGCGGCGCAGGGCCAGCGAGAAGGCGGGCGGTTCGTGGCCCTCGATGTCGCGCACCTGGATGCCGCAGAGCTTCTTGCCCAGGGTGCGGCCCCACTTGGAGGTCGGCAGCGCCTCGTACAGGACGCCGAAGAGCAGCAGGACGGCGAGGACGATGCCGAGGCAGGTGGCGGTGGTGCCGTCCAGCAGCCAGACGGTGACGGTCTCACCGGACAGCTTCGCCGCGTCGATCTTGTCCTGGACGTGGCCGATCGCCTTGGTGCCCAGCGGTACGGCGGCGGCGCCGGTGACGGCGGCCAGCACGACCGTGTCCACCAGCCGCGCGGCCAGCCGCCTGCCGAGACCGGCGGGGCGCGCCGCCGCCTGGGCCCGTGCGGCGGCCTGGAAGACGTCGTCGACGGGCGGCTTCCAGGGCGCGACGGGCTGACCCTCGCCCGCTGCGGCTCCCGCTCCCGCTCCCGCTCCCGCGAGCTGGTGCACCTGCTGGGCCCAGGACGGCTGGCCGCCGCCCGCGCCCGAACTCATCGGCATCGGCAGCGGGGCACCGGCCACCGGCGGGACCGGGGCGGACGGCTGCTGCGGGACCGGGGCGGGGGCAGGGGCCGACCCGGCGACGGGGCCCGGCTGCGGGGCCGGGGCGGGCGCGGGCGGAGGAGCGGGCGCGGGCTGAGGGGCGGGGACGGGTGCGGACCGGGGAGCGGTTGCGGGCTGCGGGGCGGCGGCCGGGGTCGCCGTGCCCGCCGCCCGGGCCTCGCCCTGCCGCGGCGTGCGCTGGGCCGGCGTACGGAAGGTCATGGTGCCCTCGGCGGCCGGGCCGCGGCTGCCGGGGACGCCGGGGGAGCCGTCGGCGGCGGGACCCGCGGAGGGCGCCGCCGCTGCCGCTGCCTGCGCCTGGGCCTGCGCCTGGGCCGAAGATGCCGCCGGTGCCGACGATGCCGCCGCGCCCGTGCCCGCCCCGCTCCGCCCGTCCGCGCGGTCGTCCCTGGAGCCGGGGGTGCCCGTGGCGCCGGACGCCGGCGAACCGGCCCCCGCGGGACCGGACTTCGGGGCGTCCGTCACCGGGCGCCGGAACACGACCGTGCCGCCCGGGGCGGGGGGCTCGGCCGGGTCGGCGGGCGGGATCGGCGTGGTGCCGTCCGTACGGGCGGACCTGCCGTCGGGCCGGGCGGGCGCGTCGCCGGGCTCCGCCGCGTGCGGCACCCGCGGGTCCGCGCCCTGCGGCGCGCCCCACGAGATCCGGCGGTCCTGGTCGCCGCCGAAGCCGCCCTGCCGTGACCGGTCGGCGCCCCAGGCGGAAGCGGGCTCGGGCCTGCTGCCGTGCTGGGCCTCGGCCGGGTCCACCGGGCGTGCGCCGGCGGCCGGTTCGGGGTCCTCGTCGAAGAAGTGCGGGCCGGTCTCCTCGGCGGGAGCGGGTGCCGGGGCGGGCACGGACGCGGGGCGTGCGCCGGGCGGCGGTGCGAGGGGGACGCCGTCGGTCGGCGCCGGGCGGCTCGTACCCGGTACCCAGGAGGCACCGTTCCAGTACCGGACATATCCAGGAATGGAGGGGTCCGGGTAATACCCTTCGCGGGGCCTGTCGTCACCGGGGGCCGGGGTTGGGGCGCTCATGTCCGTCTGCCCGTATCTGCTCGGGGGTCTTTTTAGGGCTCCACATCTATCAGACCGGCGCGTGCGTCACTGGCGCTCCCGCCGTACCCACCCCTTCGGGGCGGGGTTCCCTCACCATTCCCGACCGTCCCGGGACACCTATGGCGACCGTCGCGGGAGCGGCCGGGAAGAAAAAGCGCCGGATCCGCGTAATGCCCGCGGCGCCACGCGCTCTCCACCCGTACGGGCCCGTCCGCAGGGCCCGTACGGGAGAGGAAAGGGCATCGACATGCACACCGTGGTGGAACGCGAACTGGAAGTGAATCTCGTCCTGTCGCCCGAGCGCAGCGTCCCGGTCCCGGCCCGGCTGACCTATCGCACCGACGATCCGTACGCCGTCCGTGTCACCTTCCACGTCGGTTCCGACCACCCCGTCGACTGGACGTTCGCCCGCGAGCTGCTCGTGGAGGGGGTGTTCAGGCCGTGCGGGCACGGGGACGTACGGGTGTGGCCGACGAAGGTCGGGGGGCGCGCCGTCGTGCTGATGGCGCTGAGTTCGCCCGACGGGGACGCCCTCCTGGAAGCACCGGCGGCGCAGGTGTCCGCCTGGCTGGAGCGCACCCTGCGGGCGGTGCCGCCGGGTGCCGAGGCCGAACAGCTCGGCATCGACGACGGTCTCGCCGATCTGCTGGCCCGGTCTCCGGGCCCCTCGCCGAAACGATCGGCCTCTCCCCCGGGCACCCGGCTCCGCACCCACCCGAGCGAGTCCCAGAAGAACCGGAGGGACCAGAAGAACCGGAGGGACCAGGAGGGCCGGAGGGACCAGGAGGGCCGGGACGGCGGCGCCGTCCCGGCCCCCGACGACCTGTGGCTGAACGACCCCTGGCCGTCGGACGAGTCGGAGGGCGGGGACGGGGGCGAGGAACAGGAGTAGGAAGGGGAGTGCGGGGCGGGCGGTCCGGGTCAGAAGAGTTTGCCGGGGTTGAGGATGCCCAGTGGGTCGAACGCCGCCTTGATCGCCTGCTGCATCTCCAGGCCGACCGGACCGAGTTCGCGGGCCAGCCACTCCTTCTTCAGGACGCCCACCCCGTGCTCGCCGGTGATGGTGCCGCCGAGTTCCAGGCCGAGGGCCATGATCTCGTCGAAGGACTCGCGGGCCCGCCGGGACTCGTCGGGGTCGGCGGCGTCGAAGCAGACGGTGGGGTGGGTGTTGCCGTCGCCCGCGTGCGCGCAGACGCCGATGGTCAGGTCGTACTTTGCGGCGATGCGGTCGATCCCGCCGAGCATCTCGCCGAGCTTCGAGCGCGGCACGCAGACGTCGTCGATCATCGTCGTGCCCTTGACCGCCTCCAAGGCGGTGAGCGACAACCGACGCGCCTGGAGCAGCAGTTCGGACTCGGCGGCGTCGTCGGCCGGGACGACCTGGGTGGCTCCGGCGGCCTCGCACAGCGCGCCCACGGCGGCGAGGTCGGCGGCCGGGTCCGGGGTGTCGAAGGCCGCGAGCAGCAGCGCCTCGGTGGTCTCGGGCAGGCCCATGTGGGCAAGGTCGTTGACGGCCTTGACCGTCGTACGGTCCATCAGTTCGAGCAGGGACGGCACGTGGCCGCGCTCCATGATCCGGCAGACGGCGTCGCAGGCGGCGGAGGCGGAGGCGAACTCGGCGGCCAGCACGAGCTGTTGCGGCGGCTGCGGGCGCAGGCCGAGGACCGCGCGGACGACGACGCCGAGCGAGCCCTCGGAGCCGACGAAGAGCCGGGTGAGGTCGTAGCCCGCGACGCCCTTGGCGGTCCGGCGGCCGGTGCTCATCAGCCGACCGTCGGCGAGGACGACGTCCAGACCGAGGACGTACTCGGCCGTCACCCCGTACTTGACGCAGCACAGGCCGCCCGAGGCGGTGCCGATGTTCCCGCCGATGGTGCACATCTCCCAGCTGGAGGGGTCCGGCGGGTAGTAGAGGCCGTGTTCGTTGACCGCACGGGAGAGCGCGGCGTTGACGACGCCCGGTTCGACGACCGCGATCCGGTCGACGGGGCTGATCTCCAGGATGCGGTCCATCTTGACGAGCGAGAGGACGACGCAGCCCTCGGAGGCGTTGGCGGCGCCGGACAGGCCGGTGCGGGCGCCCTGCGGGACGACGGGGACGCGCAGCCGGGTCGCGGTGCGCATGACGTGCTGGACGTGGGCGACGGTGCGGGGCAGGACGACGACGGCGGGGGTGCCCGCGGCACAGAAGCTCGCCATGTCGTTGGCGTACGCGGAGGTGACGTCCGGATCGGTGAGGACCGCCTCGGCGGGCAGCCCGGCCAGCAGAAGATCGACGAGGTTCCCGGTGACGGCGGTGTCCTCACCCCGTCGGGCTTCGATACGGCTCATGATCACAGCGTGGCACTCGGGGCCATCGGTGTGAACCCCGTCTGCGGCACCTGTCCGTGCCCGGGAGCGCCGGGCACGGTGGCGCATGGTGTGCGGCATGGACTTCGAACAGTGGCGGCCGTTCCCCCGGCGCGGGAGCCGCGCCCGTGTCCTGCGCCGGGTGCTGGCCGGGACGGCCGTGGCCGGTGCCGTCCTCGGCGGGGTGCTGTCGCTGCTGCCGGCCGGGGCGGACCGGCCCCCGGCGCCCGCACCGGGTCCGGTGGCCCGTGCGGCGAATGCGGTGGGCACGGGGGTGCCCGTGGCGCTGCCCGAGCTGGCGGCGCTGATCGGACAGCGCGAGGCACGGGTACGGGCCCGGCCGCGCGACGGCGTGTCGTGGGCGGTGCTCGGCGCGGCCTATGTCGAACAGGCCCGCAGGACCGCCGCCCCGTCCTACTACCCGAAGGCCGAGGACGCGCTGCTCACCTCCCTCAAGGCGGGAGGCAAGGCACGGCTGCCCGCGCTGGAGGGGCTTGCCGCGCTGGCCAACGCGCGCGGTGACTTCCGTACCGCGAAGAAGTGGGGCGGGACGGCGGCGGCCGAGGCGCCGAAGCGGTGGGCGGCCTACCCGCAGCTCGTCGAGGCGTACGAGGGGCTCGGTGACTACAAGGCGGCCGGGAAGGCGGTCGACAGGCTGCTCGATCTGCGTCCCGGGCCCGCGGCCATGGCGCGGGCCGCCGGGTTCTACCGGGACCGCGGCCGGCGCGAGGACGCCGCCGCCGCGCTCTCGGACGCGGCGGCCGGTGCCCGCACCCGCGCCGAACGGGCCGCCTACCTGACCCGCGCGGGCGACCTCGCCTGGGAGCGCGGCGAACCCGCGGAGGCGCTGCGCCGGTACACGGCCGCGCTGGGCACCGACCCCGACGAGCACGGCGCGCTCGCCGGGCAGGGGCGGACACTGACCGCGCTGAGCCGTACCTCGGAGGGCCTGAGCGCCTACCGGACCGCGCTCACCAAGCAGCCGTCGCCCCAGTACGCCCTGGAGCTGGGCGAGTTGTACGAGGCGCTGGGGCTGCCCGGGGCGGCCAGGGTCCAGTACGACCTGCTGCGGGACCGGGTGCGCCGGGAGAGCGCCGCGGGCGTGGACGACGAGCTGGTGCTCGGCGCGTTCGAGGCGGACCACGGGGACGCGCGGTCCGCGGTGCGGCGGCTGCGCGCCGAGTGGCGGCGGCAGCCGGGCATCGCCGTCGCGGACGCGCTGGGCTGGGCGCTGCACCGGGCCGGGGACGACGCGGAGGCGGTGAAGTTCGCGGCGCGGGCCACGGACGCGGAGCACGGCGGCGGGGTGCGCAGCGCGCAGTACGCCTACCACCGGGGCGCGATCGAGCGCGCCCTCGGCCTTGACGGCCCGGCCCGCCGCCATCTCGCCGAGGCGCTGCGCGTCAACCCGTACTTCTCCCCGCTGCACGTCCCGCGCGCCAGAAAGGCACTCGCGGCCCTCGGCGATCCGCCCGCGGAGGGGCTGCCCGAGGACGGGCGGTCCGCCGGGAGCCGGCGCTGAGACCACGGGCTCTCAGAGCGCCGCCGTGCCGATCATGGCGTTGCGGGTGACCAGGCGGGCGAGCGCCTCCTCGTCGAGGCCGTCGGTGCCGGACGGGCGGCGCGGCAGCACCAGGTAGCGGGTCTCCGCGCTGGAGTCCCACACCGTGATCTGGGTGGCGGCCGGCAGGTCGAGCCCGAACTCGGCGAGCACCGCCCGGGGTTCGCGCACCACCCGCGAGCGGTACGCCTCCGACTTGTACCAGCTCGGGGACGGGCCGAGCAGCCGCAGCGGGTAGCAGGAGCAGAGCGTGCACACGATCACGTTGTGCACCGACTCGGTGTTCTCCACGACCCGCAGCCGCTGGTAGGAGCCCTCCGGGCCGTCCATGAAGCCGAGTTCGCGGACGGCCGCCGTACCGTCCGCGAGGAGGCGGGCCCGGTAACCGGGGTCCGTCCAGGCGCGGGCGACGACCCGGGCGCCGTGCGCGGGTGACGCGCCGGACAGGAAGGCGTCGATCGCCTCGTCCAGGGCCCCGCCCGAGAGCACGCCCCGCTCCTCCAGCAGGGTCTCCAGGCGCCGGACCTTCCGGGAGATCGCCGCGTCGTCGTGGTGGCCGGTCTCACCGCTCGTCATCGGCGGCCTCCTCCAGGTAGCTCTCCCACAGGTCCAGTACGACGTGGTGGTCGCCCTCGCCCCACAGGTCGCGGGCCGCGAACCGGACGGCGTAGATCTGCTCCACGGGGGCGTCGCCGCGGCCCGCCGCGTTCACGTCGGCGAGCGGCGCGCGGCCCTCCGGCTCGACCACCACGCCGTGCTTGCCGCGCGCGTACCGGGGCAGCCGGGTGTGGTGCGGCGGGTCGTGGCGGTAGGTGCGCACCCGCGCGCCCGGCCGGAAGCGGTCGTCAGCCATCGGACGCACCCGCCGTCCCGGACGCACCCGCCGTCCCGGACGCACCCGCTGTCCCGGGCTCGCCGGTCTCGTCCAGTTCGCCGGGCGCGATGACCCCTTTGCGTTCCAGCAGCAGGCAGACCGCCCGGAACCACCGCTCGTAGTACGAGGCGCCCAGGTACTCCCCCGGCTCCATCGACTCGATGGCGTCGCGGAACTCGTCGGTGTTGAACACGCCCTGGGCGCGCAGGGCGTTCATCAGCCCGAAGACCCGGGCCTCCCAGTCGGCGTGGAAGGGTTCGGTGTCGTCGGTGGTGTCGAGGACACCGAACCCCTGCATGCCGCCCACGTCGTTGATCCTGGCCATGCCCGTCAGCGTACGTGCGGGCGCCCGGAGAAGGACCGCCGTTACGGGGATCTACAGGTTGCCGCGCTTGTCCTGCTCGCGCTCGATCGCCTCGAACAGCGCCTTGAAGTTGCCCTTGCCGAAGCCCATCGAGCCATGGCGTTCGATGATCTCGAAGAACACGGTCGGCCGGTCCTGGACCGGCTTGGTGAAGATCTGGAGCAGATAGCCGTCCTCGTCGCGGTCGGCGAGGATCTTCAGCTCGCGCAGGGTGTCGACGGGCACGCGGGTGTCGCCGACCCACTCGCCGAGGGTGTCGTAGTACGAGTCGGGGGTGTCCAGGAACCGCACGCCCGAGGCGCGCATCGTGCGGACCGTCTCCACGATGTCGTTGGTGTTGAGGGCGATGTGCTGGACGCCGGCGCCGCCGTAGAACTCCAGGTACTCGTCGATCTGGGACTTCTTCTTCGCGACGGCCGGCTCGTTGATCGGAAACTTGACCTTCAGGGTGCCGTCCGCGACCACCTTGGACATCAGGGCGCTGTACTCGGTGGCGATGTCGTCGCCCACGAACTCCTTCATGTTCGTGAAGCCGAGGACCTTGTTGTAGAACTCGACCCATTCGTTCATCCGGCCCAGTTCGACGTTGCCGACGCAGTGGTCCACGGCCTGGAAGGTGCGGCGGGCCGGGGGCGCGACGAGCGGCTCGGCGGCGGTGTAGCCGGGCAGGTAGGGGCCGGTGTAGCCGGTGCGCTCGACCAGGGTGTGCCGGGTCTTGCCGTAGGTGGCGATGGCGGCGAGCACGACCGTGCCGTGCTCGTCCTTCAGCTCGTACGGTTCGGCGACCGAGCGGGCGCCGTGCCCGACGGCGTAGGCGTGGGCGGCGCGCGCGTCCGGGACCTCGATGGCGAGGTCGACGACGCCGTCCCCGTGCTCGGCGACGTGGTCGGCGAGGAAACGGCCGTGGTCGGTGGCGGGCTTGATGACGGAGGTGAGGACGAAGCGTGCCGAGCCGTTGGTGAGGACGTACGACGCTGTCTCGCGGCTGCCGTTCTCCGGTCCGGAGTACGCGACGAGCTGCATGCCGAAGGCGGTGGAGTAGTAGTGCGCGGCCTGCTTGGCGTTGCCGACGGCGAAGACGACCGCGTCCATTCCCTTGACCGGGAAGGGGTCGGCCTCGCGCGCGGTGCTGGGGGTGTGGTGGGTGGTCTCAGTCATGGCGGCAGCGTGGCTCCGTTCCACAAGCTGCGCAATAGTTTGCGTTTCGGCTGGGCAATGTGACCAGTGACAGGCCCGTTCGACCGGGCGTTGTGTACATGATGACCACTGCGGCGGTAGTGATGGCGATCGATCGGCTGGACGGCAGACTCATCGTGCTGCTCGCGAGAGAGCCGCGCATCGGGGTGCTGGAGATGTCCCGGCGGCTGGGGGTGGCGCGCGGCACCGTGCAGGCCCGGCTCGACCGGCTTCAGTCGAATGGAGTCATCCGCGGCTTCGGTCCGGAGGTGGACCCGGCGGCGCTCGGATACCCGGTGACGGCGTTCGCCACTCTGGAGATCCGGCAGGGCCAAGGCGCCGACGTACGGGCGCACTTGGCGACCGTCCCGGAGGTCCTGGAGCTGCACACCACGACCGGTGGCGGCGACATGCTGTGCCGGCTCGTGGCCCGCTCGAACGCCGATCTCCAGCGGGTGATCGACCTGGTCGTCGGTTTTGATGGCATCGTCCGGGCCTCCACGGCGATCGTCATGGAGAACCCCGTTCCGCTGCGGATCATCCCGCTGGTGGAGCAGGCGTCCGAGGACGTCTGACGGAGCAGGCGTCGCGGGACGCCTGACACGGGGGCCGAGCGGCCGCGCCCGGCGGTACGCCGTCGTGAGGTGAGGCCGGGTGAACTTCTGGGAGTACCTGGGCAGCCGCCACCAGCAGCTGCTCACCGACGCGTATCAGCACGCCAGCGCGGTCTTCCAGTGCATGGTCGTGGCGACCGTCATCGGCGTGGTCATCGGCGTCGTCACCTACCGCAGCGACTGGGCGGGCAGCCTCGCCACGACCACCACCTCGACCGTCCTGACCATCCCCTCGCTCGCCATGATCGGCCTGCTCATCCCGCTGGTCGGCCTGGGCGTCCCGCCGACGGTCATCGCGCTGACGCTCTACGGGCTGCTGCCGATCGTGCGCAACGCGATCGTGGGGCTGCGCGGGGTCGACCCGTCCCTTGTGGAGGCGGCCCGGGGCATCGGCATGTCCCGCGTGGCCCGGCTGCTGCGGGTGGAACTGCCGCTCGCCTGGCCGCCGATCCTCACCGGCATCCGGGTCTCCACGCAGATGCTGATGGGCATCGCGGCGATCGCCGCGTACGCCTCGGGCCCCGGTCTCGGCAACGAGATCTTCCGCGGCATCGGCTCGCTGGGCAGCAAGAACGCGCTGAACCAGGTCCTCGCGGGCACGCTCGGCATCATCGTCCTGGCGCTGCTCTTCGACGCCGTGTACGTCCTCGTCGGACGGCTGACCATCCCGAGGGGGATCCGTGTCTGAGACCACCAGCGGCAGCACGACCGTCGACGACTCCCCCGATGGCGGCGCGGGTCCGGCGACCGGCGCCACCATCGAGCTGGAGAACCTCACCAAGCGCTACCCGGGCAGCAAGGACCCCGCGGTGGACTGCGTGAACATGCAGATCCAGGCGGGCGAGCTGGTGGTCTTCGTCGGCCCCTCCGGGTGCGGCAAGTCGACCACCCTGAAGATGATCAACCGGCTGATCGAGCCGACCGGCGGGCGCATCCGCATCGGCGGCGAGGACGTCACCGACATGGACCCGGTCAAGCTCCGCCGCAAGATCGGTTACGCGATCCAGTCCTCGGGCCTGTTCCCGCACCTGACCGTCGCGCAGAACATCGCCCTCGTCCCGCGGATGACCGGCTGGTCGAAGCAGCGGACCAGGGAGCGGGTGACGGAGATGCTCGACCTCGTCGGACTCGACCCTGGCGAGTTCCGCGGCCGGTACCCGCGCCAGCTCTCCGGCGGCCAGCAGCAGCGCGTGGGGGTGGCCAGGGCGCTCGCCGCCGACCCGCCCGTCCTGCTGATGGACGAGCCCTTCGGCGCCGTCGACCCGATCACCCGCGACCACCTCCAGGACGAGCTGATCCGGCTCCAGCACGAACTGCACAAGACGATCGTCTTCGTCACCCACGACTTCGACGAGGCGATCAAGCTGGGCGACCGGATCGTGGTGCTGCGCGAGCGCTCGCAGATCGTGCAGTTCGACACCCCGGAGGCGATCCTCACCAACCCGGCCGACGACTTCGTCTCCGGGTTCGTCGGCGCGGGCGCCGCGCTGAAGCGGCTCAACCTCACCCGCGTACGGGACGTCGAGGTCAACGACGCCCCGACGGTCACCGTCGACGAACCGCTCCAGGAGATCATGAACAAGCTCCGCTCCAGCGGTACGAACGAGATCCTGGTGCTCGACAAACGGGACCGCCCCTACAAATGGCTGCGCCGCGGCGATCTGATGCGCGCCCAGGGTTCGCTGGCCAGGGCCGGCACCCTCGTCCAGGACACGGTGTCCCGCGACGCCACCCTGCGGGACGCCCTGGAAGCCGTCCTCGTGGACAGCGCGGGCCGCGTCGCGGTAACCGGACGGCGCCGCGAGTACATCGGCGTCGTGGACCTGGAGACGCTGATGAACTCCGTGCACGAACTCCTCGAGGCCGACCGGCTCGACGCGATGGAACACCAGCAGGAGCTGGAGGAGGCCCGCACCGAGAAGACCCATCACGACCAGGAGGGCATCGAGGGCGGGGAGGCGAAGGCGTGAGCGGCTCCAGCATGCGTCCGGGACCGCCGTCGCACGGCCGTACGGGCGACGGCCCGTCCGGTCACCCGGACGGCGGAAGCGGCGAAGGCGCCGGCGGAGCCGGGGCTGCCGGTGACGGCGGTGCTGTCGCTGGCGGCGGTGCTGTCGCTGGCGGTGGTGGTGCCATCGGTGACGGCGGTGCTGTCGGTGACGGCGGTGCTGTCGCTGGCGGTGGTGCCGTCGGTGACGGCGGTGGTGCCGTCGGTGGCGGTGGCGGAGGCCCGCGTGTCGGTGAGGGCGCGGTGGGTGACGGCGGCGCGAGCGGGACGCCGCCCTCGCCCGGGGCCACCCGCCGCCGGGTGACCTGGCAGAAGCTGGCCCTCCTGCCTGCGGTCGTGGTGCTCGTACTCCTCGCCACCTGGCTGTGGTTCCGGCAGGCAGACCTCGACCAGGTCTCCGAGAACGCGCTGTCGAACGGCCAGGTGTGGAAGGCGGTGCGCCAGCACATCCGGCTGACGGTGATCTCCACCTTCTTCGTCCTGATCATCGCGATCCCGCTGGGGATCCTGCTGACCCGCCGGGCCCTGCGCAAGGCCGCCCCCGTCGCGCTGGCCGTCGCCAACATGGGCCAGGCCACCCCGGCGATCGGCCTCCTCGCCCTGCTGGTCATCTGGCTCGGCACCGGACAGAAGGCCGCCCTCATCGGCATCATCATCTACGCCGTCCTGCCGGTCCTGTCCAACACGATCGCGGGCCTGCGCGCGAACGACCCGACGCTCCTGGAGGCCGCCCGCGGCATCGGCATGTCGCCCCTGGGCATCCTGCTGCGCGTCGAACTCCCGCTGGCCGTACCGCTGATCCTCGCGGGCGTACGGACGGCCCTCGTCCTGAACGTCGGTACGGCGACCCTCGCCACGTTCGGCGGCGGGGGCGGCCTCGGCGTCCTGATCACGGCGGGCATCACCAACCAGCGCATGCCCGTCCTCGTTCTCGGCTCGGTCCTCACGGTGGCGCTCGCCCTGCTCGTGGACTGGCTGGCCTCCCTGGCGGAACTGCTGCTGCGGCCGCGGGGTCTGGAGGTGCGGGCATGAGGCGTACGCGTGCGCTGTCGGCCGGGGTGCTCGTCCTGGTCACCGCCGCCCCCGGGCTGACTGCCGGCTGCGGGCTGACCAGCGGCTCCCCCATGGTCGACGACGTCCGGCCGGGCACGATCGGGCGGGGAGAACCGCTCGCGGGCGCCCATCTGACGGTGACCTCGAAGGCGTTCACCGAGCAGCTCATCCTCGGCGCGATCATGGGCATCGCCTTCGAAGCGGCCGGCGCGGACGTCCTGGACCGCACCGGCGTACAGGGGTCCATCGGCTCGCGCGAGGCGGTCAAGAAGGGCGAGGTCGACGCCGGTTACGAGTACACGGGCACCGCCTGGATCACGTACCTCGGGCACAGCCGGCCCATCACCGACCCGCACGAGCAGTGGAAGGCGGTCCGGGACGCGGACGCCAAGAACGGCGTCACCTGGCTGTCGCCCTCCGAGCTGAACAACACCTACGCCCTCGCCATGAACCAGGCCAACTTCAAGAAGCACGGCACGAAGACGCTGTCGGACGTCGCCGCGCTCGCCAAGTCGGACCCGGGAGCGGTGACGGTCTGCGTGGAGAGCGAGTTCGCCAACCGCGCCGACGGTCTGCCAGGCATGGAGAAGAAGTACGGGATGCGCCTGCCCGCCGGGAACATCACCCAGATGGACACCGGGATCGTCTACACCCAGGTGAAGAAGGGCAGTTGCACGTACGGCGAGGTCTTCACCACCGACGGGCGGATCAGGTCGATGAGCCTGGAGGTGATGGAGGACGACAAGAAGTTCTTCCCCAACTACAACGTCGCCCCGATGGTCAACTCCGCGTCGCTGCGCGAGCATCCGGCGATCGCCGAGGTCCTGGACCCGGTCACGAAGAGGCTGAACAACACGGTGGCCCAGACCCTGAACGCCAAGGTCGACGTCGACGGCGAGGACCCGCACCAGGTCGCCCTGGACTGGATGAGGCGGGAAGGGTTCGTGAGGGACAGCGACAGCGACAGCGACAGCGACTGAAGATCGCGGTGGCTCAGCAGCCCGGTCGGGCCGGCCCCTCGGCTCAGCAGCTCGGGACCGAGCCCTTGTCCTTTTCCAGGGCCACCAGCGCGTCGACCGCACCCTTGAGCGTGGTCACCGGGACGAGCCGCAGCCCCTTCGGCAGCTCGGCCTGGGCGTCCGAGCACTCGGCCTTCGGTACGAGGAAGACGGTCGCGCCGTCGCGCCGGGCGGCCTGGGTCTTCAGGGCCACCCCGCCGACCGCGCCCACCTTGCCGTCGCCGTCGATCGTCCCCGTACCCGCGATGGTGCGGCCGCCCGTGAGGTCGCCGCCGCTGCCGTCGCCGTCCAGCTTGTCGACGATGCCGAGCGAGAACAGCAGCCCGGCGCTGGGCCCGCCCACGTCCGCCAGCTTCAGTTCGACCTTGACGTCCTTGCGGTCCAGGTAGGACAGCGCGGCCTCGGTGGCGGAGTCCTGGGAGTCCTTCATCTGCGCGACGTTGTGCTTCTCGATCTCCTCGACGCTGTCGCCGCTCGGGTAGACCGCGTCGCGCGGCATCACCGCCCGGTCCGTACGGAACCAGTTGCCGACCACGTCACCGAGGTCCACGTGCGTGTCGGGCCCGGTGGCCTCGATCGTCGTCATCCGCAGCTCGCCGCTCGTCTCGCGCGTGGCCGCCCCCGTGATCGTGATCACCGGGTCGCCCTTGTGCTTGCCCAGCACGTTCGCCGTCGAGCCCGGCTGCGCCAGGGAGAACGGCAGCGGTGCGAACGCCGCGGTGGCGAGCAGCGCCACGACGGGCACGGCACAGACGACGAGGGCCTTGGGACGCGGGAGACGAGAGAGCACGAGGTCAATCTAACGTGCGGGCGGGTGGCCGCCCGCGGGGGCGGGGGCCTGCGGGGCGGGGGCCTGCGGGGCGGCGGCCTGCGGGGCGGGGGCCCGGCCGTCCGGTGCTTATCGCGGCGCGTGCGGTGCTCACGGCGGCGCGTGCGGTGCTCACGGCGGCACGTCCGGTGCTCACGGCGGCACGTCCGGTGCTCACGGCGGCACGTCCGGTACTCACCGCGGCACGTCCGGTACTCACCGCGGCACGTCCGGTACTCACCGCGGCACGTCCGGTACTCACCGCGGCACGTCCGGTACTCACCGCAGCGCCTCCGCCACCTCCCGGGCCGCGTCGACCACGCGCGGGCCCACCCGCTCCGGTACGGCGTCCGCGAGCATGACGACGCCGACGCTGCCCTCGACCCCGGTCACGCCGACGAGGGGGGCCGCGGCCCCGCTCGCCCCCGCCTCCAGTTCACCGTGGGTCAGCGTGTAGCCGGGGTCGCACACGGGCGTCTTGCGGGCGGCGAGTATCGCCCGGCCCGCGGCACCCCGGTCCAGCGGGTGCCGGAACCCGGCGCGGTACGCCACGTGGTAGTCGGTCCAGGACGGCTCGACGACGGCGACGGCGAGCGCCTCGGCCCCGTCGACCAGGGTGAGGTGCGCGGTGGCGCCGATGTCCTCGGCGAGCGCCCGCAGCGCGGGCAGCGCGGCTTCCCGTACCAGCGGGTGCACCTGGCGGCCCAGGCGCAGCACGCCGAGTCCGACCCGGGCGCGGCCGCCCAGGTCACGGCGGACCAGAGCGTGCTGCTCCAGCGTGGCGAGCAACCGGTACACGACGGTCCGGTTCACGCCGAGTTTGTTCGAGAGCTCGGTGACGGTCAGCCCGTGATCCGTGTCGGCGAGCAGCTTGAGGACACGCAGTCCCCGGTCGAGCGTCTGGGAGGTCTCCGCGGTCACGACGCCCACTCCTTAGTGGTGAGGGTCGGCGGCCCCCTCCGCGGCGGTTGCGTGGCCGAGTCCCGTCGGCGACGCGCTTCAGTGGCCGCCGGTCGGCAAGCGGCCCGGGTCTCCCCGGGGCGAGGTCGCTTCACGGCTGCGCTCCGCGGCGGCGCTGCCACGGGGCGTGTGCGTAGCGGGGACAGTAGCGAGCCGGTCCGCTCAGCGGAAGGCTCCGTCCAGAATCCGGGCAGGTCCGGACACGCGCCGTTTTCTTTTGCCCCAAAACATTCCGAGTGCCCGCATAGAGAACGCACATCGGGCTCACATACGACGCGCGGGCGGCGGGCCGCGCTCGGTGAAGCGGTGGGCCCGCGCTCGGTGAGCCGGTGGGCGCGCCCGATGAACCGGTGACCGTGCGGATGTGGTGGGCTGCCGGGAACGTCGGTCCGCGGCTGACGTCGCCGGCCCGCCGCAGCCGCCGCCACGCCGCCGGCACCGGCTCACCGCATCCGCGTGGCCCACTCCTGCACCTTGGCGATCCGCTGCCGCAACTGCCCCGCCGTGGCCTCCGCGCTCGGCGGCCCGCCGCACACCCGCCGCAGCTCCGTGTGGATCACTCCGTGCGGCTTGCCGCTCTGGTGGACGTAGGCGCCGACCATCGTGTTCAGCTTCTTGCGCAGCTCCAGCAGCTCCTTGTGGGTGACCACGGGCCGCCGCTCGGCGGGCAGTTCGACGAGATCGGCCTCGCTGTCGGGCTTCTTGCGGCTGTGCGCGATCTGCCGGGCCTGCCGCTTCTGGAGCAGCATCTGCACCTGGTCGGGTTCGAGGAGACCCGGGATGCCGAGGTAGTCCTGCTCCTCCTCGCTGCCCGGGTGGGCCTGCATGCCGAACTCGGCGCCGTCGTAGAGGACCCGGTCGAAGACGGCGTCGGACTCCAGCGCCTCGAAGGGCAGCTCGTCCTGTTCGCCGGTGTCCTCGTCCTGCTGCTTCTCGGCCTCCGCCAGGAGCTTCTCCTCCTCGGCGTACGGGTCCTCCTCGCCCTCCTTCTTCGGCTTGTCCAGGACGTGGTCGCGCTCGACCTCCATCTCGTTGGCGAAGCCGAGCAGGTCGGGGATGGTCGGCAGGAAGACGGAGGCCGTCTCGCCGCGCCGCCTGGACCGTACGAAACGCCCGACGGCCTGCGCGAAGAACAGCGGCGTGGAGATCGTCGTGGCGTACACCCCGACCGCGAGCCGGGGCACGTCGACGCCCTCGGACACCATGCGGACGGCGACCATCCACCGGTCGTCGTTGTGGCTGAAGGTGTCGATGTTGCCGGACGCGCCCGCGTCGTCGGAGAGGACGAGCGTCGCCTTCGTACCCGTTATCTCGCGGATCAGCTTGGCGTAGGCGCGCGCCGAGTCCTGGTCGGAGGCGATGACGAGACCACCGGCGTCCGGAATACCCTTCCTGACCTCGGTGAGCCGGGAGTCGGCGGCGCGCAGCACGCTCGGCATCCACTCGCCGCGCGGGTCGAGCGCGGTGCGCCACGCCTGGCTGACCGCGTCCTTGGTCATCGGCTCGCCGAGCCGCGCGGCGATCTCGTCGCCCGCCTTCGTACGCCAGCGCATGTTGCCGCTGTAGGAGAGGAAGATGACGGGCCGCACGACATGGTCGGCCAGCGCGTTGCCGTAGCCGTACGTGTAGTCGGCGGAGGACCGCCGGATCCCGTCGTTCCCCTCCTCGTACGTCACGAAGGGGATGGGATTGGTGTCGGACCGGAAGGGCGTACCGGTGAGCGCGAGCCGCCGGGTGGCGGGCTCGAAGGCTTCGAGGCAGGCCTCGCCCCAGGACTTGGAGTCACCGGCGTGGTGGATCTCGTCGAGGATCACGAGCGTCTTGCGCTGCTCGGCGCGGTTGCGGTGCAGCATCGGCCGCACCCCGACGCCCGCGTACGTGACGGCGACGCCCTGGTACTCCTTGCTGAGCGGGCCCGCGCTGTACTCCGGGTCCAGCTTGATCCCGATCCGCGCCGCCGCCTCCGCCCACTGCTTCTTCAGGTGCTCGGTCGGCGCGACCACGGTCACCTGCTGCACGACGTGGTGGTGCAGCAGCCAGGACGCGAGCGTCAGCGCGAAGGTCGTCTTGCCGGCGCCGGGGGTGGCGACGGCGAGGAAGTCGCGCGGCTGCTCCTGGATGTACTTCTCCATCGCCCCCTGCTGCCACGCCCGGAGCCTGTTGGCGGTGCCCCAGGGGGCACGGCCGGGGAACGCGGGCGAGAGGTGGTGCGAGGACGACGCGGCCGCGGAGGCCGCGGCGGAGGAGGCGGAGGTGGCGGCGGTGGTAGTCACGGTCTCCGTGGGGGTGGTCTGATCGGCTACGTATGACAACCGGGCCACCCTACCGGCGCGGCACCCGCGCCCATGCCCGTACGACGCGGGGGCGGGGGCGGATGGGAGTTACGTCACAGGGCAGCCGCCCGGCGTACGGATCACCGCTCCCGGAGCCTCGTCGTCACCCAGGCCCCCACCAGCGCCACCCCGGCCATCGGCAGGAAGACGGCGGCGAACGCGGCCGGGTGGGAGTGGTGGCCGGCGGCGGAGGTGGCGGTGTGCCCGACCGCACCGCCGCCCAGCGCGGCGAACGCGGCACCGCCGGCGGCGAGCAGGATCGCATTGGAGAGCCCGTCGGAGATCTGGAGCGCGGCGGAGTTGGCGCCGGTCTCCTCGGGCGCGGAGAGCTTGAGCAGCAGCACGCTGGTGGCGGCGATGGTCAGCCCCATCCCGAAGCAGCCGAAGGCCCAGGCGACGGCGACGGTCCAGACCGGTACGGAGGGCAGGAGCACGCTGGGCGCGGCGGCGATCGCGGCGGCGACCAGCACCATCCCGCCGGTCGTCAGCCGCTCCTTGTACGGCTCCAGGCGCGGCCTGGACTGCACGTAGGAGCCCAGCGCCCAGGTCGCGCCACCGGCCGCGAGCGAGAACCCGGCGAGCGTCGGCGACAGCCCGCGCTGGGTGACGAGCATCAGCGGTACGAAGGACTCGGCGGCGACGAAGGACCCGGCGGCGACGCCGCGCAGCAGCACGACGGAGGGCAGCCCGCGGGCGGCCCGGTAGGTACCGCGGGGCAGCAGCCGGAGCGCGGACGGGACGAGCAGCGCGGCCCCGGCGACGGCGGCGGGCAGCGCGACCCACCGCAGGGAACTGCCGGAGCCGTCACTCACCCCCTGGGCGGCGTACTGAATGAGCCCGGCGCCCGCCGAGATGCCGAGCGCGAGCCGGATGCGGCGCCGGTCGAAGCGGGCGGGGGCGGTCCCGCCGACAGAATCCGCGGGTCCGGCGGGGGTGGCGGGCCCGGACGCCCGCCGCCGTATCTGCGGCAGGGCGAGCGCGAGCGGAAAGACGACGAGGACCGGAATGCCGACGAACACGTACCGCCACCCCAGATGTTCGGTGACGGCACCGGCGGCGAGCGGCCCGACGACGGAGGGCACGACCCAACTCGCGGCGAAAGCCGCCATGATGGCGGGCCGCAACGACTCCGGATAAGCGCGCCCCACGACCACGTACAGCGCGACGATGACGAGCCCGCCGCCGAGCCCCTGCACCGCCCGCCCGAGCACGAAGACCCACATGCTCCCGGCGCTCCCGGCGAGCAGCAGCCCGAGCACGAAGGTCCCGATCCCGGCCGCGAGCGCCCCGAGGGGCCCGGACCGGTCGGCCCACTGCCCCGCGGACACCATCCCGAAGAGGCTGGTCGTGAAGTACGCGGAGAACGCGAAGGCGTAGAGCGAGAGCCCGTGCAGCTCGCGCGCCGCGACGGGCATGGCCGTGCCGACGGCGGTCGCCTCGAAGGCGATGAGGAACACGACGGAGACGATGCCGACGCTGAGCGCGCGGTAGTCGCGACCGAGCACGCCGCCCTCGACCGCAGTCGCCGCTTCGGCTGTCTTCGTGGGCTCGTTCCCGGCGAGCTTCGTGGGCTCGGTCCCGGCGAGCTTCGTGGGCTCGGTCCCGGCGAGATCGGCGACGCCGCTGTCGCCCGGCTCAAAGGCTGTCATGAGGGCCAGCGTAAGAGGCGTGATCGCCTTTGACCCCTGTCGCGAGCCGGTGCTCGCCTCGGACCTTGGTCGTACGACTGCACATGACGACCGCGTACGACTGTGAACGCGGTGTGGCAGTCGCGTTGCGGGGTCGGCGCATTCCTTGAGCCCGGCCCCGGCCCCCGCCTACGGTCAGTGCACCGAGTCCGGAACACACGAAGTCTCGTGAGGTTCCCGACCTGGCCGTGTGCCCGAGTGGTTCAGGGACTCGCCTGCAAAGCGAGTTACGCGGGTTCGATTCCCGCCACGGCCTCTGGCGCCGTGAACAGACGGACCGAGAGGGCGGCACCCCGAAGAGGGGCGCCGCCCTCTCGGTCGTCCGTCCCGGTTGAATTGATATATTGGATCAGGCATGCTGATATACGCCTTGTCGCACACACCGGGAGTCGCCATGAGCCGAACTGTCATCGACCTCGACGACGAGGCACTGGAGGCAGCCGCCAGGGAACTCGGCACCACCACCAAGCGCGAGACGATCAACACCGCCTTGCGCGAGGTCACCGCCCGCTACCGACGCCTGCGCGCACTCGAAGACGCCCGGCAGCTGGTGGCCGACGGAGCCCTGGACATCGACATCCTCCTGGACAAGAGCCAGTACCGGCCGTGACCGTCGCCGACTACCTCATCGACACCTCCGCCCTCGCCCGCGTCCTTCTCGCGCAGAACACGGCCGAGTGGGACGACAAAATCGCCGCCGGCCTCGTCGCTATCTGCGACATCACGGAACTTGAGGTCCTCTACTCCGCCCGCTCTTCCGCGGACCGCGCACGACTGAAGGCGTCACTCGACGCCCACTACGCGTGGTGTCCGATGCCGGACGGCATCTATCGCCGCTCCCGCGTGCTCCAGGAGCAGCTCACCGCGAAGGGCGAACACCGCAGCGCGGGCCCGGTCGACCTCCTCGTCGCAGCCGCCGCCGAAGAAGCGGGCCTCACCCTGCTCCACTACGACCGCGACTTCGAGACCATCGCCCGGACCACGGGCCAGCCGGTACGCACGATCGACCTCCGGCGGTGATCCTTTTCCAGCCTGGCCCGCCAGACTCCGCCCAGCCTCAGCCCTTGGAAACGAACGAGCCCTGGCCGAGCACGGTGTAGAGCCGGCCCTCTTCCCTGAGGGCCACTACTGCCTTCTGGACGGTGGAGGGGGCCACGTCCAACTCGGCGGCGAGGTCATTGACGGCAGGGAACCTCTCCCCCGCCGGGTACTGGCCGGCGTCCAGCCGTCGACGCAGCTCGGCAGCTACTTGAGGCCATACCGGCTTACTGCGGTCAAGATCCATGCAACCGAGAATGCGCGCGTTCTCGGGTTCCCGCGACCGCGTATACCCATATACGCGTATGCTCGGCTCCATGAGGCCCCCGCGACCGGGCGAACGGTCCGGGGGTATGGCCGTTCACCCTTGGAGTGACCGACAGTGCGAAGCCTACTTACCCTTCTCCTCTCATGGCTCCTGCCCGGCCAGGGCAAGCGACGAGCCGGCCCGCGGCTACCGCCTGCCCGGCGCACGGCACGGCGGCTGATCATCACGCACAGCGCCGTTCTCTGCTCGCGGCACCCCCAGGGCTACCTGCGAGGAGAAGACGCGGCGCTCGTCCGCCCCTACCTCCTCGCCCACCAGCGAACCCACGGCATCTACCACTGGGAGGCGGCCGCATGACCTCCACCTCCCCTCCTTCCCAGGTCCGTCTCCTGCCGTGGAGCGGGCCCGACGGCAAGGCGGCGCTTCTCGTCACGGACGGCCGCGCGACCCCGATGGCGCTCCTCGCCGACAGCATCGAGGCCGACCAGCTCAGCGATGGCGCAGCCGTGCTGAAGCTGTCGCGGGACATACTGATCACCGTCGGCCAACCGACCGCCGACGAGGCCCTGTTCCTGATCCGGCGTCTCACCGAGTGTCTGACGGACTCCCTGCGGATCTGTGAGAGCCGGGGGCACCGCATCCCGCCGTACGCGGACGACGGTCTCTTTACAGAGAGCTCGATCATGGCTGAAACTGACGAAGATCCAGCCTCGTGAGACGGTGCCCCACCCCGGCTCCACCAGCCCGGTGAGGACGCTCATGCGACGCTCGACCCTGTTCACCCGTGGATTCGGCAGTGTCGGTCTGGCCTGCGCTGCCGTCGCGCTGGCCCTGGTCTTCGTGCGGTACGACGCGCCCGCCCCGCGCTGGGACATCCTGGCGGCGCTCGGGGCCGCCGCCGTCAGCGGTGCGGCGTGGGCGCTGGCCTGCCGGGCGGCGCCCCGGCTCGGGGCGCCGCCTTCCACTGTCAGCCAGCCGCCTCCGCCACCGCGTCGGCTGCCGGCGCCCGCCCGGGACGTGGGGCGGGCGACAGGTGCCGCGCTGCTCATCCTGACGCCGCTCGTGCTCGCCCGGCTGGCGGGCGGTACGGGCGGGGTGCTCAGCGGAGTGGTCATCCTCATCACCTTCGTGGTGACGCTGAAGGCGCTGCAGTTCGCCCGCCGCCAGGCGAGCCAGGCCAAGCCGCGCGGCAAGCAGCGCGTACTGGCCGAGGACGCCGGGCGGGGCGAACTGCACGCCGTGCGGGTGCGGGTCGGGGCACCCTTCCGGATGCGCTACCACGAGCGCGGCGACAAGCCGGGGGAACAGCGCACCACGCAGTTCCACTGGCTGGTCCTCCACGAGGAGGCGGGCGGCGGGCGTGAGTTCAGGGTGTCCGGTCCGCCGGAGGAGGTGGGCCGGGCGGCCCTGCGCCTCGGCGGTCAGGCGGGCTGGCTCTGCTGGCCCGAGCGGTGGAAGCTGATCGAGGAGGAGCTGCCCGCGGCGTTCGTCTCCGACAGCGGTGAGGTCTACATGGGCCTCGCCGACCCGGACGAGGCGCGCCCGTACCTCGGCGGCGGCAACCGGGCCATGGTCGCCGACCGCACCGTCCGGCGCGTCCCCCGCACCGCCAAGTTCTCCGCGCCCGTGCACGGCCGGATCCTCGGCGGAGCCCTGCTCGCGGCGGTGGTCGCCTCCCCCGTGCTCTACATCGGGCCCGACGAACTGCACTGGGCCATCACCTGGCTGCTGTGCGCCCTGGCCGCGACCGCCGTCGTCGTGCTGCCGGGGCGCGGTATGGGGGAGGCGTCGCGGGCCCTTCCCGAAGGGCCGTCCTGGACCGTCCAGGACGAGTCGGACCCGTCGATCGCCTGAGCCGGGAACGCACGGCCTGCCGGGTGCTGCGCGAACGCCCGGCGGCCGTGCAGCAGCCAGGCGGTGAGCGCGAGGGTGGAGACGTCGGCGTGCATCGGGCGCAGCGTGCCGTCGGGCTCGCTCCAGGCCAGCACCGCGCCCGTCGCGCCGTCGAGGACGAGGTCCACGTCCGGCACCTCCGCCAAGGGGCCGAGGCGTATCAGGCGGTCCGCGTGCGCCGGGAGCCGGCCGCCGGGGCGCTCGTGCTCCCCGTACGCCCCGTAGCCCTGATCATCCGCGTACTCCGTCAGCGTCGGCAGCGGCACCTCCATGTCACACGCGTCGAGGCGGAACAGGTCGCCGTCCTCCGGCAGGCCCGTGTCCCTGAGGAAGCGGCGGGTCGGCTCGTGGGTCAGTGCCGACGGGAAGTCGATCTCCTCGAAGCGCATGATCCCGGCGGAGCCGCATCTCTCGTCCAGCAGGCGCGGCGGCAGGTCGAGCACGAGGCCCGCGCCGGGGCCGGTGATCCTGGCGAGCGGGCGGATCAGCGCGGCCGTCTTCCAGTACGGCGGGGCCCCTGTCCCCACTCCCTCGAAGAAGGCGGCCAGTTGTGCCGTCGCCTCCGCGTCGGCCTTCGGCCCGAAGCGGCCGTCGAGCGACGCGGACCGGCCGCGCGCCGCCGCCAGTTCCTCCGCCGCCGCGGCGAAGCACAGCAGCTTCCTCAGCCGGGGGGACGGCGGGGTGAGCTCCGGGTGGTCCGGGGCGGCGGCCCGGTCACGGTCGCGGCAGCCGTACGTGGTGGAGATCCGTGCCGCCGCCGGGGCCGGGCGCTCCCGGAGCTTCAGCGCCAGTCGGTGCACGTCGCCGAAGGGCCCGGCCGTCGCAGTCGCCATCGCAGTCACTGTCGCCGTCGCAGTCGCTGTCGCGCGGGGTCCCGTTTCCCGCAGCCCTTCGACGGCGAACCGGCTCGTGGTGAACAGGTGCCAGGTCTCCGCGCGCGTGGCGTACGGGTCCAGCGCGGCGTCGGTCAGGAAGAGTCCGCCGCCTATGGTGATTCCGGTCGTGCTCAGCGTGCCTCCGACAGCGATGTCAGTCGTGCTCATGGCTTCCCCCGCGCCCCCTGGCGCATGTGAACGCGTACGTGCTTCCCCCGCGGGAACTCCCCGCCGTCCGGCGGCACTTCCCACTGACCGAAACCATACGCCGCGCCACTGACAATGCCCGCACAGTCCGCGGGCGAGCCGCCGGACCGGCCCGTGACTTAGAACACCGCGGCCGACCGGTAACACCGCGGCCGGTCACGAACGCCGTGGCCGGTCATGAACACCGTGGCCGGGTGTCAGGCTCCCGTGACCACCGCGGCCTGCGGCCTTATCGGCAGCCGGTTCACGGGGCGGCCCGTCGCGGCGCGGACGGCGGAGGCGATCGCGGCCGGGGACGTCACGACCGGTACCGCGCTGGCCGCCTTGGCGCCGAAGGGGGCCACGACGTCCCGCTCCTCGACCAGCTTGACGATGCGGATGTCCGGGGTGTCCAGGGCGGTCGGCAGCGCGTACCCGGTGAGGTCGGGGTGGCGCACGAGGCCGCGGGCGGTGCGCAGGTTCTCGGTGAGGGCCGCGCCGACGCCCTGCGTGACGCCCGCCTCGATCCGGGATCTGAGCTGGGCGGGGTTGAGGATGCGGCCGACGTCCTGGGCGAGCGCGAGTTCCACGACGCGGACCGAGCCGAGTTCGACGTCGACGTCCACCACGGCGCGGATCGCGCAGAAGGCGAGGCCCACGAACGCGTCGCCCTGTCCGGCGCCGTCGAGCGGCTCCGTGGGGTGCGGGCGGCACTGCGCGGTGGCCCACAGCTCCTTGCCGTCCATGGCCTCGGTGACGGTCGTCGAGAGCACACCGTCGTACGAGGTGATCTTGCCGTCGGTGATCTGCAACAGCTCGGTGGACATGCCGAACTTGTGGGCCAGCGGTTGCAGGAGCTGGGTGCGGACCATCTTCGCGGCGCGTTCGACCGCGCCGCCCGAGACCCAGGTGTGCCGGCCGTGGCAGCTCGGGCCCGCCGGGGGCTGGTCGGTGTCGACCGGTGCCACGTGCACCTCGTCGATGCCCAGCGTCTCCTGGACGATCTGCCGGGCGAGCGTGGTGAAGCCCTGGCCGGTCTCCACGGCCGCGCAGAGCACCGTGGCGACACCGTCGTGGACCTTCACGGTGGCCGTCGAGACCTCGTCGGCGCCCTCGGCGCCGAGCATGTGCACCATGCCGACGCCGTAGCCGACGCCCCGGCGCACCGCGCCCGGTTCGCCCGCGCCCTCGGGGCCTCCGGGCAGCAGCCACTCGTCCTCGGGGGTGTCCTTGGGGAGGGCGGGCAGCGGAAACTCGCGGACGGCCTGGAGGAGTTCGGCGACCGGGGCCGGGCAGGTCACCGTCTGGCCCGTGGGGAGTACGTCACCGGTGGCCAGTACGTTGCGCAGGCGCAGCTCCGCCGGGTCGGCGCCGAGCTTCTTCGCCAGCTTGTCCATCTGCGCCTCGTAGGCGGCGCAGACCTGCATGGCGCCCTCGCCGCGCACGTGCCCCGAGGGCGGGTTGTTGGTGCGTACGGCCCAGCCCTCGATGAAGGCGTTCGGGACGACGTAGGGGCCGCAGGCGAAGGAGACGGCGGCGGCAAGCGCGTCGGAGGACGTGTCGGCGTACGCGCCCGCGTCGAGGAGGATCTGCGCCTCGACCTTGACCAGGCGGCCCTCGGCGTCGGCGTGGTGGCGGTAGCGCAGCAGCGTCGGGTGCCGGTGGGCGTGGCCGAGGAAGGACTCCTCGCGGGTCGCGGTGAGCTTCACCGGGCAGCCGGTCTTCAGCGCGAGCAGGCCGAGCGGGAGCTGGATGCCCTGGTCCTCGCGGTCGGCGGTGGCCCCGGGGACGCCGGTGACGACGACCTTGACGCGGTCGGGCTCCAGGCCGTAGCAGGCGGCGGCGGCGTCGCGGTCGGTGTGCGGGTCGGTGGAGGCCACGTAGAGCTCGACGCCGCCGTCGGGCCGGGGCACGGCGAGTCCGGCCTCGGCTCCGATCGGGGCGGGGTCCTGGCGGCCGATGCGGTACAGGCCCTCGACGACGATCTCGCCCGCCGCGTCCGGGTCGCCGTGGCGCAGCGGGATGTGCCGGATCAGGTTGCCGTCGGGGTGCAGCGGTTCGGCCTCGAACGCCTGCTCGGGGTCGGTCACCGGGTCGAGTACTTCGTACTCGACGATGACGGCGGCGGCGGCCATCCGCGCGGTGTCCGGGTGGTCGGCGGCGACGGCGGCGATGGGCTCCCCGTGGTGGCGTACGACCTCGGAGGCGAAGACGGGCCGGTCGGCCTTGCCGCGGCCGTGCAGCGCGGTCCCCGGGACGTCCTCGTGGGTGACGACGGCCTGTACGCCGGGCATCTCGCGCGCGTGGGTGGTGTCGATCGACACGATGCGCGCGTGCGGGTGCGGGGACCGCAGGACGGCCGCCCAGAGCAGGCCCTCGGCCCACAGGTCGGCCGCGTACGGGAAGGTGCCCTCGGTCTTGGCGCGGGCCTCCGCGGAGGTCAGGGACGCGCCGAGGCCGTGCGGCAGGGGTTCGGGGGCGGGCGGGGCGGCGGGGGTGGTCGCGGTGGCGCCTTCGTTGCTCACGCCTGGCCTCCGTCCTGGCCGTGCTGCTGCTGGTCAGGGGGGATCGGGGGGTTCTGGGAGTCGAACGCCGACGGGTTGACGCCGCCCGATCCGGGGCCCGCCTGGTGCGGGATGCGCGGCTCGTCGGTGTCCGCCGCGGCCTCGGCGGCGGCCGACTCGGCGGCGGCAGCGGAGTGCGCCTCGCGTTCGGCGACGACCTCGCGCACGGCGTCCAGGACACCGCGGTAGCCGGAGCAGCGGCACAGGTTGCCGCACAGCGCCTGGCGGGTCTCCAGGTCGGTGGGCGCGGGGTTGCCCTCGAGCAGGTCGTGCACGGTCATGGCCATGCCCGGTACGCAGAAGCCGCACTGGACCGCGCCGCACTTGGCGAGCGCCCGCTGCACGTCGGAGGGCTGCCCGTCGGTGGCCAGGCCCTCGACGGTGCGCACCTCGCTGCCGGCCGCGGTGACGGCGGGCACCAGGCAGGACGCCACGAGCCGCCCGTCCACCTGGACGTTGCAGGCGCCGCACTCGCCCTGTGAGCAGCCGTCCTTGGCGCCCGCGAGGCCCAGGCGCTCGCGCAGCACGTAGAGCAGCGACTCGCCGATCCAGGCGTCGGTGACCGGGCGGTCGACACCGTTCACCCGCAGGACGTACGCGGCCAGGGGGTGTTCGTCGTGCGGGGCCGTGGCGGGCTCCCGCGCGGGCTGCTCCTCGGGGACGTCGGCGGGGGCCTCGGCGGGGGCCTCGGCGGGGGCCTCGGCGACGGGCTCGGGCGACCGGCCCGTCTCCCCCGGCTCACCCGGTGCGTCCGGCTCGACCAGAGCGCCTGGCTGGCCCGCGTCGCCTTCGGCGGCGGCCTCGGCGGACGCGGCCGGTTCGCCGTCGGCCGCCTCGGTCCCGGCCTCGGATTCCGTCGGTCCGGCCGCCCCGGCCTCGTACGCGGGCGTGCCGTGAGCGGGAGTCCCATGGGCGGGAGTCCCATGGGCGGGAGTCTCGTACGCGGACCCCTCGGAGCCCGCAGGACCCTCGACCGGATCCGTCCCGTGGTCCTCAGGCGCCGCTCCCGGCCCCTGAGGCGCCGTCTCGTGGCTCTGGGGCGGCGCGAGGTGTCCGTGGGCCGCCCGCTCGCGGGCGATGGCCTCAGCGGCCTCCTGGACGCGTTCGGCCGCCTCCCGGGCGGCCTGCGCCGACGTCTCGGCGTAGGCGTCGCCGCCCGTGCTCCCGGGTGCCTCGGTGTGCGGGGCCGCCGTCTGCCCGGGAGGGGCCGCGGACCACGGCTGGCCGATGGACTCGGTGGCCCAGGGGGCGGACGCGCCGCCCGGGAGCGTGGCCGGCGGGGTGCCGCCCCACTGCTCGACCAGGGACGACGTGGTGAACTCGCCCGACTCGTCCGGGAGATCGCCCCCGGCGACGGGAATCGACCACTGCCCGGTGACGTCGTGCCCCGCGTCATGGCCGCTCCCGTGCCCGCCGCCGTGTCCGTCGTGCCCGCCGCCGTGACCGTAGACGTCGGTCCCGTGCGCGCCCGCGTGTGTGTCCCCGTGCGCGTTCGGGTCCTCGGTGCCGTGCGAGCCCTCGGCGTCCGGGAAGGTCCAGTGCCCGGTGGCCGCCTGGCTCTGGTAGCCCTGCTGGTTGCGGAGCCCGGGCTGCTGCGGGTCGTGGGCCTGCTGCCGGCCGTAGGGCTGCTGCTGGTCGTGCGGGTAGGCGTAGCCGTCGGAGTAGTCGGGATAGCCGTCGTAGCCGTCGTGCGCGGGCTCCCGGGGCGTGGCGTTGGGGTCCGGCCAGTGGACGCCCTCGGCCGGTGCGGCCCAGCTTCCGGTGGCCGCCGGGTCGGTGCCCGCGCCGGTGGCGGGCGCGACCGTTATCTGCGGCGGTACGTAGCCGTGGCCGGGCGCCGCGAGGGGGCTGTCGTGCTCGGCGAGGAGGGCGTCGATGCCGCCCTCGGGCAGCTTGACGAAGGCCGTGGCGCCGTCGTCGTAGTCCCCTTGGGGCAGCCGTTCCCAGGACCCCTGGGTGCCCCCTTGGGAAGCGCCCTCCCCGTGCTGGTCGTCGGTCACGACAGTGCCCTCCCCAGTGCTCGTCGGGCCAACGCGGCCACGGTGCGCCGCAGATGCAGTACGGCCGGCGGAAGCTGCTGCACGGAGCCGTCCTCGGCCGGTACGGGATCGGGGATGCAGGCCGCGGCCACGTAGTCCCCGAAGGCGGCCAGCGCCTCGGGCACCAGGGCGCGGTTGTTGTCCCAGTCGATGAGCGAGGCGACCCACTGCTCGGCGTCCAGGGGACGCAGCGGCATCGGCGCTATGGCGCCGACGGCGCACCGCACACCGCGCCTGGCGGGGTCGAGGACGAGGGCCACGGAGGCGATCGCCCGGCCGGGGCCCGTGCGTCCGGTGGCCTTGAGGAAGACCTGCGGGGCGTGCAGCAGCGGCACGCGCACGTAGCCGATGAGTTCGCCGCCGCGGAGCATGTCGACGCCCGCGAGCAGGTGCGAGACGGGGATCTCCCGGCGGGCCCCGCCGGTGCCCGCGATGATCAGCGTGGCTTCCAGGGCGGCCAGTACGGGAAGCGCGTCCCCGGTGGGCGCGGCCGAGGCGATGTTGCCGCCCAGGGTGCCCGCGTTGCGGATCTGCGGGGGTCCCGCGGCGCGCGCGGCGGCGGCGAGGGCGGGGATGAGGGCCGCGAAGTCGGGGCGTCCCATGCGGGCGTGGGTGAGTCCGGCGCCGAGGAGGGCGTGGCCGTCCTGGTACTGCCAGCCGCGGATCTCGCTGATGCGGCCGAGACCGACGAGCGCGGCGGGCCTGAGCTGCCCGGAGTTCACGGCGGCCATGAGGTCGGTGCCGCCCGCGACGGGGACGGCGGCGGGCATCGCGGCCAGGGCCGCCACGGCCTCGTCCAGCGAGCCCGGCAGCGTCACGGCCTGCGCCGCCTGCGGTGCGTGCGTGGTCAAACCGGCTGCCCCTTTCCCGCTGCCCCAGCTGGTCCCGCCTGTGTTGCCGTACGGTACGTGCTGACAGGGCGGACGTGGCAACTCTGGCACATCTTCACGGGGCCCCGACGCGGGGGTCCGCTAGGAGGCATTCGCCCCTCTCACCTGGGAGATGGTCTGTTTTGGCATGCCATCACCAGTGAGCGCGAATTGGCACCCTTCGTTGACCCTTGGGCGGTTTGAGCCGGATCTTCGGACGCCCCCGGGGCGCGATCCCGGGAGCGTCACCGTCCGCCCGCTCACGCCTGGGGCGGCTCACCTTCGCGCGGGCGGCCGAGGATTCCGGGCCGGCGCTGCCACGGCAGTGGTCCCGTGGGCGGCCGGTAGGCCACGCCCAGGGCGTCGAGCCGCGCGTAGTGCGTGGTCATCCGGCGCTCGAAGTCCGCGAAGTCCCGTTCGGCGGGGGCGGGCAGGGCGCTCCAGGCGACCTCGGCGAAGGCGGCGAGCCGGGGGAAGGCCTGGTAGTCCACGCGTGCGGGGCTGTCCATCACCTCGGTCCACAGGTTGGCCTGGGTGCCGAGCACGTGCCGGGCCTCCTCGGGCGTCAACTCGGCCGGTACGGGCTCGAACCGGTAGACGTCCCGCAAAGTACGTACATACCCGATGGGTACCGGCTCGTCCGGGCCGCCGTCCTGGCGATGGTCCAAGTACACGTGCTGCTCGGGACACATGACGACGTCGTGGCCCGCGCGCGCGGCCGTGACGCCGCCCCGGTAGCCGCGCCAGGACGCCACGGCCGCCCCGGGCGCGAGGCCGCCCTCCAGGATCTCGTCCCAGCCGATCAGCCGGCGCCCGCGCGCCGTCAGCCAGCGGTCGAAGTGGGCGATGAACCACGCCTGGAGTTCGTCCTCGTCGGCGAGGCCGAGTTCGTTGAGCCGGGCTTTCGCGGTCCCGGACCGGCGCCACTGCTCTTTCGGGCACTCGTCGCCGCCGACGTGAATGAACGTCGAGGGGAAGAGCTCGAGGATCTCCTCGAAGACCCCTTCGTAGAAGCGCAGGGTGTTGTCAGTGGGGGCGAGTACGTTTTCGGTGATGCCCCAGGTGTCCCAGACCCCGAGGGAGGCGGTGTCGATGACGTCGGTGTTGCCGAGTTCCGGATACGCGGCGATGGCTGCCTGCGAGTGCCCGGGCATGTCGATCTCCGGGACGACGGTGATATGCCGCTCGGCGGCGTACGCGACGATCTCGCGGATGTCGTCCTGCGTGTAGAAACCGCCGTGCGGTTTCTCCTCCCACAGCGGCGAGGCACGGTGGCCGGATTTCGTGCGGGAGCGCCAGGCTCCGGTCGCGGTCAGCTTCGGGTGGCGCTTGATCTCCACGCGCCAGCCCTGGTCGTCGGTGAGGTGGAAGTGGAAGACGTTGAGTTTGTGCGCGGCCATCAGGTCGAGATAGCGCAGCACGCCGTCCTTGGGCATGAAGTGCCGCGAGACGTCGAGCATGAGTCCGCGCCAGCCGAATCGCGGTGCGTCCTCGACGACTTGGGCCGCGATCTCGTACCGGGCGCCCGGACGGACGGGTGCGCGGCGGAAGGCGTCGGGGCCGATCAGCTGGCGCAGGGTCTGCGCGCCCCAGAAGACGCCGGCGGCGTCACCGCCCCGGATCCCGACGCCGCCCGCGGCGGTGACGGCGAGCCGGTACGCCTCGGGCGGCAGCTCCGCGTCGAGCCGCAACGACACCGCCGCCGGCCCGTCCTCCGGCCCGTCCTCCGGTCCGGGCGGCAGCGGCAGGCCGAGCGCCGCGCCGAGGTGGGAGCGCAGCCAGCGCTCCGCGGTGCCGGTGCCGGGCCCGGCCCACAGGGTGGTCCGCGGGCCGAGGACGACAGGGCCGCCTCCCGGGCTTTCGGGGGAGTTCTCCGCCGCGGCGCGCGGTGCGGGGATCAGATCCATCACTTCAGTCCTTCACTGCTCCGCCGAGGCCCGAGACGAGCCTCCGCTGGACGAGTACGAAAAAGATCAACACCGGGACGGTCATGACCGTGGAGGCCGCCATCACACCGCCCCAGTCGGGTTCGTCGGGCTTGTAGAAGACGAGCAGCGCCATGGGCAGCGTGGACTGCGAGGTGTCGCTGATGATGAACGACTTGGCGAACAGGAAGTCGTTCCAGGCGGAGATGAACGAAAAGACGCTGGTGGCCACCAGACCCGGGAAGACCAGCGGGAGAAGGATCTGCCAGAGGAATCGCGTCCGGCTCGCCCCGTCGATGTACGCGGCCTCCTCCAGGGCGTCCGGGACCGCCTTCACGAAACCCCGCAGCATCCAGATCGCGAAGGGCAGCGAGAAGGCGATGTGGGGCAGGATCAGCGACCCCAGGGTGTTGAGCTGACCGAAGTCCCGCATGAGGAAGAACAGGGGGATCGTCAGGGCTTCCACGGGCACCATCTGGGCGATCAGAAACATGATCAGCAGGGTGGTCCGGAAACGGAAGCGGAATCGGGTGACGGCGGTCGCCGCGAGAAACGCGATCAGTGCCGAGACGACGACCACGGAGCAGGCGACGACCAGACTGTTGGCGAAGTACCGGCCGAATTCCTGTTGTCCGAATACCCGCCGGAAGGAATCCAGGGAGGGCGCGAGAGTCCAGGGCCTGGGCTCGTCGGACTCGATCTCCCCGGCCGGTCTGAAGGCGCTGAGCACCATCCAGTAGAGGGGGAAGGCGACGATCACCGCGATCAGCAGGGCGGCCGACTCGGCGGCCAGCCGCCAGGGCCGCCGCACCAGCCGGGTGCGGCCCGGCAGCCGGGTGCGGCCCGGCAGCCGGGTGCGGCGTGCGGGGCGCGGGGCGTTCTCCCGCCCTCCCGGAGCGGCCGTCGTGGCGGGTCGTACGAGACTCACAGTTCCTCCCCCTGCCTGCGCAGCAGCCGGAGATATACGAGGGTGACGGCGAGCAGGATCAGCAGCATCACCACGCCGATGGCGGAGCCGAGGCTGTACTCGGACGACGCGAACGCTTTTTGGTAGGCGTACACGTTCAGCACGAGGTTCTGCTGCGCGATGCCGCCGCCGCCCGTCATCACGTAGATCTGCGTGAAGATCTTGAAGTCCCAGATGACCGACTGGATGGTGACGACCACCAGGATCGGCCGGAGCATCGGGGCGAGCACGGAGCGCCAGACGCGCCACTGGGAGGCGCCGTCGAGGGCCGCCGCCTCCAGGACCTCGCCCGGTACGGCCTTGATGCCCGCGTACACCGTCACCATCACGAACGGGAAGGAGCACCAGACCACTTCGAGCAGTACGAGCGCGAAGGCGCTGTAGCGCCCGTACGTCCAGGAGTGGTCGCCGAGTCCGAGGACGCGGTTGACCGGGCCGAAGTCGGGGTCGAAGAGGAGCAGCCAGACCGTGGAGCCGGTGACGGCGGGCGTGGCCCAGGCGCCGAGCGCGGCCAGCATCAGCGCGAGCCGGGGCAGCGCGCGGACGCGGGTGAGCAGCACGGCCAGCGCGCAGCCGACGGCGAGGGTGGAGACGACGCACGCGGCGGCGAAGAGGACGGTGGCGAGCAGGACCCGCCAGAACTGGCCGTCGGCGAAGAGCGCGGTGTAGTTGGCGAAGCCCTTGAAGGTGGTCGGCTCGCCGCCGCTGACCTGGGCCTGGGTGTATTCGAGGAACGAGATCAGGCCGAGCTGGTAGACGGGGTAGACGAGCAGCCCGGCGAGGACGGCGAGGGCGGGGGCGAGATAGAGCCAGGGGGTCCACCGGCCCCCGCGGCGCCGGTCCCGGGCCCCGGCGGACGCGACGGCATGGGCAGAACCGGCAGAACCCGCAGCGTCGGCAGGCCCCGCGGCAGCGGGCGGTCCCGCAGGGCCGGCAGAACCCGCAGACCCCCCGGCGGCAGCCCGTCCCGTGCCCCCGGTGACGGGAGACGTGGCGTCGTGTGCTGGCATCCGGCGGTCAGCCCGCGGAGCCGAACGCGTCGTTCATCTTCTTCGCCGCGTCCTTCGCGGCGCCCGGCACGTCCTTCTTGCCGCTGACGACCTCCTGGAACATGGTCGGCAGGACGAGCGAGGCGTCGATCTGCGCCCAGGCCGGGGAGGCCGGCACGAACTTGGCGCCCGCGGCGAGCGTCTCGACGAAGGGCTTCACGAAGGGCTCCTTCTTCGCGACGTCGTCGCGCACGTCGGTGTACGTCGGCAGGAAGCCCATGGCGTCGAAGAGTTCGCCCTGCGTCTTCTTGGCGGTGAGCTGCCGCAGCAGGTCGACGGCGAGCGTGCGGTGCGAGGTGCTCCTGAGGACGCCGAGGTTGTTGCCGCCCGCGAAGGCGGGGGCGATCGAACCCTCCTTGACCCCCGGCAGCGGGACGACGGCGTACTCGCCCTTGACCTTCCCGGCCTCGACCGCCGCGTGGCTGAAGTCGCCGCCGATGGCCATGCCCGCCTTGCCGGAGGCGAACGCGGTGACCGTGTCGTTGCCGCCCATGCCCGCGCACTTGGCGGCGGGACAGTTGGCGCCGCCGAAGAGCGAGGTGTACGCCTCGATGCCCTTCTGCGCCTCGGGGCTGTCGACGGCGGAGACGTAGGAGCCGCCCTTGCCCTCGGCAAGTTCGCCGCCGTTGGCCCAGATGAAGGGCATCGCGCCGTACGTGTAGGCGCCGCCGACGGCGAGTCCGTACAGGTCGGGCTGCTCGGCGTGGATCTTCTCGGCGGTCTCGATCAGCTCGTCCTGTGTCTTGGGTACCTTCAGGCCGAGGTCGTCGAAGACGTCGGTGCGGTAGTACAGGGCGCGGACGCCGACGAAGAGGGGGGCGCCGTAGATCTTGCCGTCGACCGTCACGGACTGCTTGGCGGTCGGGTCGGTGTCCTTCGCCTCCGCCCAGCCGGTGAACGCCTCGGTGATGTCGGCGAGTCCGCCGTCCTTGACGTATCCGGCGGTGTCGGTGTTGCCGTACTCGATGACGTCCGGGGCGCTCGCCGGGTCGTTGAAGGCGGCCTTGATGCGCTGGGCCCGGGTCTCGACGGGGATGTACTCCACCTTCACGTCGGCACCGTCGTGGTCCTTTTCGAAGGCGGCGACCGCGGCGTCGACGACCTTCTCCTTCGGTGCGTTGCCGACCTCCTGGAAGAGCCAGACGCGCAGCGTGCCCCGTTTCTCGTCCTTGCCGGAGGAGTCGCCGGACGTCTGGGGGGCGCAGGCGGTGGCCGTCAGCGCGGCGGCCACCAGGGCGGCCAGCGAGGCGGCCGTACGGGCAGAGATTCTCGTGAACATCCTGAGCATCCTCCGAGCGGGAGTGCGTTGCAAGGCATGCAATGATGGTTTCGCTCTGCACAACACGTCGGAGGCTATGAAGAAGACGCACCGGCCACAAGAGGTCTGAACCAGTCGGTTGCGATCGGGCACGACAAAGCCGCGGCACCCCGCAGGGGGATGCCGCGGCCGTGCGCGGTCGCCGCGGCGCGCTCAGGCGCCGCGGGACGCGGACGCGTTACTTCTTGTCGCCGTCCTTGCCCTTGTCGCCGCCGGCGCCCATGGACTCGTAGATCTCCTTGCACATGGGGCACACGGGGTACTTCTTCGGGTCGCGGCCCGGGACCCACACCTTGCCGCACAGGGCGACCACCGGCGTGCCGTCCAGCGCGCTCGCCATGATCTTGTCCTTCTGGACGTAGTGGGCGAAGCGCTCGTGGTCACCGTCGCCGTGCGACGTCTGCGGCGTCGGCTCTACGAGGGTCCCCGTCCCAGTACCTCGCTGGGGCTGGGTCTCAGGCTCAAGAGTGCTCATAACCGCAAGGGTACTGAAGGTCACAGGCATCAGTTGAGCGAAGGGTCGTCCGGATACGTGGCCACCATCGCCAGCTCGTTGCGCTGGCGGCGCAGCACCTCGCGCCACAGCCGCTCGGGGACCGGCGAGGAGACGTCGCCCGGCTCGGACTCCACCACGTACCAGGCGCCCTCGACCAGCTCGTCCTCCAGTTGACCCGGGCCCCAGCCCGCGTACCCGGCGAAGATTCTCAGCGAGCCGAGCGCCGCGGCGAGCAGCTCGGGCGGGGCCTCCAGGTCGACGAGCCCGATCGCGCCGTGCACCCGGCGCCAGCCGAGCGGCGCCAGGTCGCCGGAGGCGTCGCCGGGGATGACCGCGACACCCAGGGCCGAGTCGAGCGAGACCGGGCCGCCCTGGAACACGACCCCCGGGTCACCCGCCAGATCCGCCCAGGCCTCCAGGATGTCGCCGACGTCCACCGGCGTGGGCCGGTTGAGCACGACGCCCAGGGAGCCCTTCTCGTCGTGGTCGAGAAGGAGCACCACCGCGCGGTCGAAGTTCGGGTCCGCCAGGGCGGGCGTGGCCACGAGCAGCCGCCCTGTGAGCGAGGACACCTCGGTCATGCCAGACATGATCTCGCATCTTCCCGCCGCGCGGGGAGGCAATGCCCGTATGCGAGTGAACGCAGCTCAGGACACCCGCGAGGGGATCCCCGCGGACCAGGGGGGCGGTGACCCCGTGTGCCCGATTCGCCACGGTTCGTGTTGTGGCAAACCTATGACGTAGCTGGGAGGTACTTGGGCTTACTGGAGGGGGGTGGGGGGCCATTACGCTTACGTCTTCGGCCCACCACCACTCACCGGAACGCGAGATTCATGACCGTCAACGGCTCTGATGACGTATTGCTTGTCCACGGCGGAACCCCGCTCGAGGGCGAAATCCGTGTCCGCGGTGCGAAGAACCTCGTACCGAAGGCCATGGTCGCGGCCCTGCTGGGCAGCGCTCCGAGCCGGCTGCGCAATGTCCCGGACATCCGCGACGTGCGGGTCGTACGCGGACTGCTCCAGCTGCACGGGGTGACGGTCCGTCCGGGAGAGGAGCCGGGCGAGCTGGTGCTCGACCCGTCGCACGTCGAGAGCGCCAACGTCGCCGACATCGACGCCCACGCCGGCTCGTCGCGCATCCCGATCCTCTTCTGCGGCCCGCTGCTGCACCGTCTCGGGCACGCCTTCATCCCCGGCCTCGGCGGCTGCGACATCGGCGGCCGGCCCATCGACTTCCACTTCGAGGTGCTGCGGCAGTTCGGCGCGAAGATCGAGAAGCGGGCGGACGGCCAGTACCTGGAGGCGCCGCAGCGGCTGCGCGGCACCAAGATCCAGCTGCCGTACCCGTCCGTCGGCGCGACCGAGCAGGTGCTGCTGACCGCCGTCCTGGCGGAGGGCGTCACCGAGCTGTCCAACGCGGCCGTGGAGCCGGAGATCGAGGACCTGATCTGCGTCCTGCAGAAAATGGGCGCGATCATCGCGATGGACACCGACCGCACCATCCGCATCACGGGCGTCGACTCGCTCGGCGGCTACACCCACGCGGCCCTCCCGGACCGTCTGGAGGCCGCCTCCTGGGCGTCCGCGGCGCTCGCGACCGAGGGCAACATCTACGTGCGCGGCGCCCAGCAGCGCTCGATGATGACCTTCCTCAACACCTACCGCAAGGTCGGCGGCGCCTTCGAGATCGACGACGAGGGCATCCGCTTCTGGCACCCCGGCAGCCAGCTCAAGTCGATCGCCCTGGAGACGGACGTCCACCCGGGCTTCCAGACCGACTGGCAGCAGCCGCTGGTCGTCGCCCTCACCCAGGCCACGGGCCTGTCGATCATCCACGAGACGGTGTACGAGTCCCGGCTCGGCTTCACCTCCGCGCTGAACCAGATGGGCGCGCACATCCAGCTCTACCGCGAGTGCCTGGGCGGCTCGGACTGCCGCTTCGGCCAGCGCAACTTCCTGCACTCGGCGGTCGTCTCGGGCCCGACCAAGCTCCAGGGCGCCGACCTGGTCATCCCCGACCTGCGCGGCGGCTTCTCGTACCTGATCGCCGCGCTCGCGGCCCAGGGCACCTCCCGGGTCCACGGCATCGACCTGATCAACCGCGGCTACGAGAACTTCATGGAAAAGCTCGTGGAACTCGGCGCGAAGGTGGAACTGCCGGGCAAGGCGCTGGGCTAGGCGACAGGGGCCCAGGGAGGCGCCCTGAAGGGGCGCGGGGAACTGCGCGACCAGCCTCGACGGCGCCGCGGCCGCCCAACGACGGACCGTGGCACCCCCGGACAACCACGAAGGGGCGGCACCCGAACCGGGTGCCGCCCCTTCGCCGTACTGCACTGCCGCGCGCCGCGCCTCGCGGCGCGAACGGCGGGGCTTACTTGCCCTTGGCGGCTTCCTTGAGCTTCGAGCCCGCGGAGACCTTCACGCTGTAGCCGGCCGGGATCTGGATGGGGTCGCCGGTCTGCGGGTTGCGAGCGGTGCGAGCGGCACGGTGGGTGCGCTCGAAGGTCAGGAAGCCGGGGATGGTGACCTTCTCGTCGCCCTTGGCGACGATCTCGCCGACGGTCTCGGCGAACGCGGCCAGAACGGCGTCGGCGTCCTTGCGGGTCACCTCGGCGCGGTCGGCCAGCGCGGCCACCAGCTCACTGCGGTTCATGTTCTTACTCCCGTGTTCTTCTTGCCGTTGAGGCGTGCCACGCGGCGGAGCCGCATTCGCTGCGGCGGTGCCGATGCTGCCAGGGCCCTCGGTCGGTCCCCGGACCGGGGTCCGTAGCCGAACCTTCGCGCCCGAAGAGGCATCCTGCCCCCACCTGCGGCGGGAAAGCCAATCCGGCACCCCTGGGAGTCACACGGACACCCTTGGGAGTCACACGAAAAGCGCCACTGCCTCAGTGTGGTGACGCCCCGCCGCTCCCGGCAGCCGGCCGCCGAGTGCGCGACCCGGGCCCCGGCCGCCACCCTAAAGGCGGCCGGAGGCTCCGTGATCCACGACGCGCCGGTCCGGAGGCGGTCGTGGTACCCGTCACAGGGGTGCTCACACCTCTGTGTTGCCCTGCTCACAGGGCCGGGCGGCCCGGTCAGGGGCCGTCCGGCCGGCCGGTCTCAGGCCGGCCGGCCGTCCGTCTCGGTCACCCCGGCGGCCTTCGCGGCGTCGCGGACCGCGCCGGCGACCGCGCCCGCGACCTTGTCGTTGAAGACGGACGGGATGATGTAGTTCGGGTTCAGCTCGTCCTCGGTGACGACGTCCGCCAGGGCCTTGGCGGCGGCCAGCATCATCTCGGTGTTGACCGTGCGCGACTGGGCGTCGAGGAGGCCGCGGAAGACGCCCGGGAAGACCAGCACGTTGTTGATCTGGTTCGGGAAGTCGGAGCGGCCGGTGGCCACGACGGCGGCCGTCTGGCGGGCGATCGCCGGGTCGACCTCGGGGTCCGGGTTCGCGAGCGCGAACACGATCGCGCCGTCGGCCATGGCGGCCACGTCGGTGCCGTCCAGCACGTTCGGGGCGGAGACGCCGATGAAGACGTCGGCTCCGCGAACGGCTTCCTTGAGGGTGCCGGTGAGGCCCTCGGGGTTGGTGTTGTCGGCGATCCAGCACAGCGGCGAGTCCGGGTCGGCGGCCTTGAGGTCCTCGCGGTCCGAGTGCACCACGCCGTGGATGTCGGCGACGACCGCGTTCTTCACGCCCGCGGCCAGCAGCAGCTTCAGGATCGCGGTGCCGGCCGCGCCCGCGCCGGACATGACGACGCGGATGTCGCCGATGGCCTTGCCCGCCACGCGCAGGGCGTTGGTCAGGGCGGCGAGGACGACGATCGCGGTGCCGTGCTGGTCGTCGTGGAAGACGGGGATGTCCAGGGCCTCGCGCAGCCGGGCCTCGATCTCGAAGCAGCGGGGCGCGGAGATGTCCTCCAGGTTGATGCCCGCGAAGCCGGGGGCGATGGCCTTGACGATCTCCACGATCGCGTCGGTGTCCTGGGTGTCCAGGCACAGCGGCCAGGCGTCGATGCCCGCGAACCGCTTGAACAGGGCCGCCTTGCCCTCCATCACGGGGAGGGCGGCCTTGGGCCCGATGTTGCCGAGGCCCAGCACCGCCGAGCCGTCCGTCACGACCGCGACGGAGTTGCGCTTGATGGTCAGGCGGCGGGCGTCCTCGGGGTTCTCGGCGATCGCCATGCAGACGCGGGCCACGCCGGGCGTGTAGACCATGGAGAGGTCGTCACGATTGCGGATGGGGTGCTTCGACGCCATCTCGATCTTGCCGCCGAGGTGCATCAGGAACGTACGGTCGGAGACCTTGCCGAGGATGACGCCCTCGATGGTGCGCAGCTTGCCCACGATCTCGTCGGCGTGCGAGGTCGAGCTGGCCGCGATCGTGACGTCGATCCGGAGCTTCTCGTGCCCGGACGCGGTCACGTCGAGGCCGGTCACCGAGCCTCCGGAGGACTCGACGGCCGTGGTGAGCTGGGAGACCGCGGTGCCGCTCGCGGGTACCTCCAGCCGGACCGTCATCGAGTAGGAGACGCTGGGCGCCGTTGCCATGGCCGACTTCCTCTGCTTTCACCTGGTTCGCTGCGTACGCCGCGCGGGCGCTGTCGCCCCGGCGGCGTCATCCGATCGTCGCACCTACCGCGGAGTACGTGGTAGCCGCCCCGGGTTGCGAACGTTTTGTTCGCAACTACCGAGCCGTTTCGAGCAATTCCGGAAAACGGATTCCACCATACGAGAAGACGGGGAACGACGGAAGGATGGCCCAGGGCGGTCCGACACCGGCCCGGCGTGGATCCGGCGTCGCCCACATGAACTCTCGGGACGGGAATTGCCTTGCGGGGATCGTTTGTTACCTTGGATGTGGCACCGGCCCGATCCAAGCCCCCGGGCCCAACCTTCGTCGCTACGAGCGACCACTTGCCGCGAGGCGAGCATGGCGGGTCGGTGTCATGACCGTGGGAGAGGCCCGCACCACCGAGTGGTGCGGGCCTCTTCGCGTCTCCCGCCGCCCGTGTCAGTCCCGCAGCAGGTCCGGCAGCCCCGTCCCGTCCGGCTCGTCGCGGTCCGTGGAGACGACCGTGAGCTGCTGCGTCGCCCGGGTCAGCGCCACGTACAGCACCCGCAGGCCCGCCGGGGACTCGTCGGCGATCTCGGCGGGCGAGACGACGACCGTCGCGTCGTACTCCAGGCCCTTGGCCTCCAGGCTGCCGAGCGCCACCACTCGGTCGCCGAGTCCGGCCAGCCAGCGGGCGGCCTCCCCGCGCCGGTTCATCGCGACGACGACGCCCACCGTGCCGTCGACCCGGTCGAGCAGCCGGGCGGCCTCGGCGCGGACGGTGTCGGCGAGGGAGTCCCGTACGACGGCGAAGCGCGGCTCGACGCCGGTGGAGCGGACGGCGGACGGGGACGTGGAGCCCGGCATGGCCAGGGCCAGCACCTTCGCCGCCAGCTCGGCGATCTCGGCGGGGTTGCGGTAGTTCACCGTCAGGGTGAAGCGGCGCCGGGGGCGGGTGCCCAGGGCCTCGTCGCGGGCCTCGGCCGCCTCGTCCGGGTCGGACCAGGAGGACTGGGCGGGGTCGCCGACGACCGTCCAGGTGGCGTGCCGGCCCCGGCGGCCGACCATGCGCCACTGCATCGGGGTGAGGTCCTGCGCCTCGTCCACGATGACGTGCGCGTACTCGGTGCGCTCCTGGGCCAGCCGCTCGGCGCGCTCGCGCTGCGACTCCTCGCGCACCGGCATCAGCTCCTCGAGGCCGGTGAGCTGGTCCAGCGGGTCCGCCTCGCGCCTCTTGCGGGGCCGGGCGGGCGTGCCGAGCAGCGCCTGGAGCTCGTCGAGGAGGGCGACGTCGTGCACGGAGAGCCCGTCCCGGCGCAGCGACCGGGCAACCCGGCGGACCTCGCCCGGGTTGAGGATCCGCCGGGCCCACCGGCCGAGCCGCTTCTCGTCGGCCATGGCGGCGAGCACGCCCCGCGGGGTCAGCTCGGGCCACCAGGCGTCGAAGAACCCGGTGAAGCTGTCCTCGGAGGTGACGTCCTCGTCGAAGGACGAGCGCAGTTCGGCGGCCAGCTCGGGGTCCGTGTGCCTCCCCGCGGAGCCCGACTCGGCCCACAGGGCGTCGAGCAGCAGCCTGCGGGCGCGGGGGCGCAGCAGGTTGACGGGCGCGGTGCCGGAGAGCGCGCTGTGCCGGATGCGGCGCAGTGCGTCCGCCTCCAGCTCGATCCGCCGGCCGAAGGCGACGACCCGCAGCCGGGTGGGCGTACCGGCGGGTGCTTCGCTGTCGCCGAAGGCCAGTTGCCCGGTGTCGGCGGCGGGCGGGGCGCCGGGTGTCTCCAGGGCGCCGCGCGCGGCCTTCCGCAACACCTTGAGCATGCGGTACGAGCCCTTGGCGCGGGCCACCGACGGGGAGTCGTACAGGGTGGCCTCGGCGCCGTCGACCAGGGAGCCGATGGCGCGGATGGCGACCTGGCCCTCCTCGCCGAGGGACGGCAGGACGCCCTCGGTGTAGGCGACGAGCAGCGGGGTCGGGGAGACGATCAGGATGCCGCCCGCGTAGCGGCGGCGGTCCTGGTAGAGGAGGTAGGCGGCGCGGTGCAGCGCCACCGCCGTCTTGCCGGTGCCGGGGCCGCCCTCCACGTACGTCACGGAGGCGGCGGGGGCCCGGATGACCAGGTCCTGTTCCGCCTGGATGGACGCCACGATGTCGCGCATGGAGTGGCTGCGGGCCTGGCCGAGGGCGGCCATCAGGGCGCCGTCGCCGACGACGGAGAGCGGGCGGCCGTCCAGGGCGGCCGTCAGCTCCGGGCGCATCAGGTCGTCCTCGACGCCGAGGACCCGGCGGCCCTTGGAGCGGATGACCCGGCGGCGCACCACGCGGCCGGGGTCGACCGGGGTGGAGCGGTAGAACGGCGCGGCGGCGGGCGCCCGCCAGTCGATGACCAGCGGCGCGTACTCGGCGTCGAGGACGCCGATCCGCCCGATGTGCAGCGTCTCGGCGATGTCGGCGGTGTTGTCCTCACGGATGGCGCCGTCGGCCGGCTCGACCGCGGTGTACGCGCCGTCCGGGCCCTTCTTGCCGTCCCTGCCGAGGAGCAGGTCGATCCGGCCGAAGAGGAAGTCCTCGAACTCGTTGTTCAGGCGGTTGAGGTGGATCCCCGCCCGGAACACCTGGGCGTCGCGCTCGGCGAGCGCGCCCGGGGTGCCGACCTGACCGCGCTGGGCGGCGTCGTTCATCAGGAACTCCGCCTCGTCGATCTTCTCCTCGAGACGGCGGTACACCCGGTCCAGGTGTTCCTGTTCGACGCTGATCTCCCGGTCCCGGCCGGAATCTCCGACCGAGTCGAGCGCGGCATCCTGCTGAACCTGAGCGGCCACCGGGCCCCCTTCTGACGTGCTGGGCAGCCGTCAACCGTACGCGAAAGGGGGCCGGGGAGGCCACGTGTCCTCCCCGGTTCGGTCACACACCGCTCATCAGCGGTCAGGCGTCGACCTCAACGAGCCGCTTTCCGTCGAACGTCATGACCTCGAAGTGGTCGATCTGGTTCGGCGTGAAGGCGGCGCCGCCGTGCACGTAGAGCGGGTTCCTGGCCTCCTCGGTCTTGGCGCCCTCGATGCCGTAGCCCCAGTTCGGGACGGACCAGGAGGTCACCGTCTCGCGCTCGCCGTTCTTGCCGACGGCGATCAGGGAGCACTTGAGCGGGCCCTTGACGTTCTTGAGCTGGAGGACCGCGTGCGTGCCCCAGTCCTTCTTCTCGGTGGCGACGACGGCGTTCACGTGCGTACTCGTGTCCGTGGCCTCGACCTTGTCGGTCATCACCTCGAAGGCGGCCTTGGCGGGGCTGGTGGTGGCGTGCGCCTCGGGCGCCGATCCGCCGCCGTCGCTCGTGTTGACCGCGACCGCGGTCAGCGGGCCGCCGACGATCAGCGCGGCCGCGGCCGCCACCAGGTACATGCCGCGCCTGCGCTTGCGGGCCCGGCGCTCGGAGACCTCGCCGACCAGCCGCTCGGCGAGCCGTGGGCTCGGGCGGGCGGACAGCGACTCGGCGATGGCCGGGCTGCCCTGGGAGCTCGGCAGGTCGGCGAGGGCGGCGAGCATCGGTTCCATCCCGGCGAGCTCTTCGAGCTGCTGGGCGCACCACTCGCAGGTCGCGAGATGGGCCTCGAACGCGGTGGCCTCGGCATTGTCGAGAATGCCGAGGGCGTACGCCCCGACCGCCTCGTGCACGTTGTCCTGCCCCTGTGCTCCTGACGCGGAACCAGAACTACCGGTTCCGTATCCCCCGTACATGCTCATGCCGTCACCCCCCGCTCCTCCAGTGCCAGCTTCATCGACCGCAGGGCGTAGAACACCCTGGAGCGCACCGTGCCGCTGGGGATGCCGAGCGTTTCGGCCGCCTCATTGACCGTACGCCCTTTGAAGTACGTTTCGACCAAGACCTCCCTGTGAGCAGGGGTCAGGTCGTCCAGCGCGTCCGACAGTGTCATCAGCCACAACGCCTTGTCGATCTCGTCCTCCGCGGGAATGACCTCCAGCGGCGACGGGTCGACCTCCTGCGGCCGGGCCTGCCGGCTGCGGTGGCCGTCAATGACGATGCGCCGGGCGACCGTCACCAGCCAGGGGCGTACCGAACCAGTCGCACGATTGAGCTGACCGGCGTTCTTCCAGGCACGGATGAGCGTCTCCTGTACGACGTCCTCGGCCCGTTGCCGATCGCCCGCGACCAGGCGCAGTACATAGGCGAGCAGGGGACCCGCGTGTTCGCGGTACAGCGCACGCATCAGCTCCTCGTCGGGTTCCGACGGCTGGGACGCTCGATGTCGTGCCCTGGGCGGGCGTTCATCAGCCACGGCGGAATCCTTGCGCACGCCTACCTCCGGTGTCCCCGATTCGACCGGGCTGCCCCAGTCGGTCGCTCACCTCGGAACTACGCACGCGGACAGGGCCGTGTTCAAAGAGATCGCACATATTTCTTGAGAGTTCTGTGACGGCAGCGTTTTGACCGTCTTGTGACCGAGTTGAGTCAACTCCCGTGACATAGACGGGTCATGCGCGTGCCAGGGCCGCCCTGCGACGGTGGCGGGCCACCCGTTCCCGGTTGCCGCACACCTCGCTGGAGCACCAGCGGCGCCGTCTGCCCCGTGAGGTGTCCAGGTAGACGATGGGGCAGTTGTCGCCCTCGCACCGGCGCAGGCAGGCGCGGGCGACGGGGTCGGTGAGCAGCTCCACCGCGTCGCGGGCCACCGCGGCCAGCAGGTCGGCGCAGCGCAGCGGGCCGTGCAGCCGGCGCAGCAGCGTGCCGTCCTCGGTGCGGACCGCCCACGGCGCGGGCGGCGCGTGCGCCGCGACCGCGTTGACCCGCTCCAGGTCCGCGTCGGCGGGCCGCCCGTCGAGCTCGCCGCCCACCAAGCGGCCGATGTGGACGCGCAGTTCACGGAAGGCGACCAGCCAGGACGCGTCGACCGCGACCGGCGGGCTGCCCGCGGGCACCAGGCCCGAACCGGCGATCCAGGCCCGCAGCCGCTCGGCCGAGCCGAGCCGTTCCTCGGGATGGGTGGTCGCCACGAGGTCCAGGCAGATCCGCCCGGAGTCGAACCGCAGCTCGTACGAGGCCGTGGCCGTGCCCGATGCCATGTGCCTGTCACCGCCTTGGGTTACCGCCATGAGGGGTCGGTACGGGGTCCGTACCCCCTACAGTGCCGTTCCTCACCCATGGCGGGAAGTCCCGCGTCCGACGGTTCGCCGCGCCCCGCGGGGCGAAGGCGCTCAGGAGTCGGCGTACTTGGAGTCCGCCGCCGGGTCGAGCGCGAGCCGGTAGCCGCGCTTGACCACCGTCTGGATCAGCTTCGGCGCGCCGAGCGCGGTGCGCAGCCGGGCCATCGCCGTCTCCACCGCGTGCTCGTCGCGGCCCGCGCCGGGCAGCGCCCGCAGCAGTTCGGCACGGGCGACCACCCAGCCGGGCCGCTGCGCCAGCGCGCGCAGCAGCGACATCCCGGCGGGCGGCACCGGCCGCAGCACGTCGTCGACCAGGACGGCGTGGCCGCGGATCTGCACCCGGTGGCCGGCGACCGGCAGCGTACGCGCCCGGGTGGGCAGTTCCTGGCACAGGAGCTGGACGAGGGGCCCGAGCCGGAAGCGGACCGGCTGGACGGTGTCGATGCCGCGGGCCTGCAAGGGCACCGCGGTGACCGGGCCGACGCAGGCGGGCAGCACGTCGTGGTGGAGCGCGGCGAGCAGTTCGGGCAGCAGGCCGCGGTCCTCGGCGCGGGAGAGCAGGGAGGCGGCGGCGGGCGCGCTGGTGAAGGTCAGGGCGTCCACGCCGCGCGACACGGTCGCGTCCAGGAGCCGGTCGACGGGCCCGATGTCCTCCGGCGGCATCCACCGGTAGACGGGCACGCCGACGACCTCGGCCCCGCCCTCGCGCAGCGCCTCCACGAACCCGGGCAGCGGCTCGCCGTGCAGCTGTACGGCGATCCGGCGGCCCTCGACGCCCTCCTCCAGGAGCCGGTCGAGGACCTCGGCCATCGAGTCCGACGACGGGGACCACTCCTCGGTGAGCCCCGCGGCCCGCACGGCCCCTTTGACCTTGGGGCCACGGGCCAGCAGCTCCACACTCCGCAGCCGCCCGAGCAGGTCCTCGCCCAGCCCCCAGCCGTCGGCGGCCTCCAGCCAGCCGCGGAAGCCGATGGCGGTGGTGGCGATCACGACGTCCGGCGCCTGCTCGATCAGCTCCTTGGTCGCCGCCAGCAGTTCGCTGTCGTCGGCCAGCGGCACGATCCGCAGGGCGGGCGCGTGCATCACCTCGGCACCCCGGCGCTTCAGCAGCGCGCCCAGTTCGTCGGCCCGGCGCGCCGCGGTCACCCCGACGGTGAAACCCGCGAGGGGACCGTGCTCGGCTCCGGCCGGTCGCTGTTCTTCGTCGTACATGGCTCTCGTCTCGTACTCGAGTCCTCGGGCACCTGCGGCTGGTCCGAGCCTGTCAACGCCCCGTGACGGGCCCGGATCAGCCGCGTATCACCCGTGTTACGTCACACCTCGGCGTAGCTGAGCTGCGGATTCACCTCCGAGGCCGCCTCGTCGCGCTCCGCCGCGCCGACCGGCCGGCGAAGGTATACGGCCCAGGTGACCGCGAAGCACACAGCGTAGAAGGCGAGGAAGGCGACGAAGGCGCCGGTACCCGAGCCGTAGGAGAGGAAGGACTGCCGGAAGGCCAGGTTGATGGCGACGCCGCCGAGTGCGCCCACCGCGCCGATCAGCCCCATGGAGGCGCCGGACAGCCGCCGCCCGTGCGCCGCCGCGGCCTCGCCGCGCAGCCCCATGGCGACCGCCTTGGCCTGGAAGATCCCGGGGATCATCTTGTACGTCGAGCCGTTGCCGAGCCCGGTCAGGACGAACAGCGCGACGAACGCGACGGTGAACAGCGGCAGCGACTTCTGCACGGAGGCGAGGACGACTACGCCGGTCGCGGCGGCCATCGCGACGAAGTTCCACAGGGTGATCCGGGCGCCGCCGTACCGGTCGGCGAGCCAGCCGCCGACGGGCCGGATCAGCGAGCCGAGCAGCGGGCCGATGAAGGTGAGGTACGCGGCCTGGAGCGGGGTCCGCCCGAACTGGTTCTGGAGCACCTGTCCGAAGGCGAAGCTGTAGCCGATGAACGAGCCGAAGGTGCCGACGTAGAGGAACGACATGATCCAGGTGTGCGCGTCCTTGGCGGCGTCGATCGCCGCCCCGGTGTCGTTCTTCACCTTGGACAGGTTGTCCATATAGAGCGCGCCGAGAGTGGCGGCGACGACGATGAGCGGGATGTAGATGCCGAGCAGCACCCGCGGCCCGCCGCTCGCGCCGATGATCGCCAGGGCCACGAGCTGGATGACGGGCACGCCGATGTTGCCGCCGCCCGCGTTCAGGCCGAGCGCCCAGCCCTTCTTCCTGAGCGGGAAGAAGGCGTTGATGTTGGTCATGGAGGAGGCGAAGTTGCCGCCGCCGATCCCGGCGAGCATGCCGACCAGCAGGAAGGTGGAGAAGGAGGTCCCCGGCTCCATCACCACGAACGCGGCGACGGACGGCACGAGTAGCAGCCCCGCCGAGACGATCGTCCAGTTCCGCCCGCCGAAGAGGGCGACGGCGAAGGTGTAGGGCACCCGCACGACCGCGCCGACCAGCGTCACCATGGACGTGAGCAGGAACTTGTCGGCCGGGGTGAGCCCGTACTCGGGCCCCATGAAGAGCACCAGCACCGACCACAGGGTCCAGATCGAGAACCCGATGTGCTCGGACAGCACGGAGAAGAACAGATTCCGGTTGGCGATCTCCTCGCCGGTCTCCCGCCAGAACGTCTCGTCCTCGGGATCCCACTCGTCGATCCAGCGGCCTCCCCTGCCGGCTGCGGGGGATGTGCTCGGGGCTGTCATGACGCCTCCACGGTTTCGTACGGGGCCGGGTCACGAAGGTAGGGAGGCGGCGTTTCCGGTCTGTGGCTGTGGGTGACCAGAAAGGAACGTTGCTCTCACCTGGGGGCGGAAGGCGTGGTGAGGGAGCGGGCGGGGCGAGTAGGGGTGTACCGGAACGCGAACCGGCGCGGCCCGGTCCGCTTCGGGCGCGGTCCGGGCGTTCCCGCCGGAGTCCGGACGGCCCTGCCGGACCGGAGTAGCGTGGGAGAGCCGGTACGGCCCGGGGGGGGCCACACGGGCGGCCGGCGGATCGGAGGCGGTCGTGTCCGCTCCCAGTGCGTTGCTGCCGGTCGACGACTTCCCCGTCACGCACCCCGGCCTGGCACAGGGGGCCGGCCGGCCGCGGTTCACCGGACCGCCGGAGGTCGTCGCCGCTCCCTGCCCCCCGCTCGCTCCTCGGTTCCGTGCCCGGTGGCCGGTGGTACGGCACCACCCGGACGCGGTGCACGACCATGGCGGCCGTCAGCGGACAAGGAAAGGAGCGCCGTCGGAACACCGGCGCCTTTGCCCGGCGGCAGTCGCACGAGCACCACCGCGTAGCGACAGCCGCCGCGCGCCCGGACGGTGCACCCGCTCGCCTCCCTCACGCTCGTCACCTGTCCCGCCATCGCCACGACCACCGGCTGCCGTCCCGCCCCCGGACGCCGGGCCGGCGGTGCCGCGCCACCCGGGCATCACCCCGCTGAACCACCTGCGCCGACTCCGGCCGGAGTACGCCCACCAGGAGCCGCTCCGGCCCGCCACGACGCCGCCATCACCGCGATCGGCCGCCGACGGGGATCCGCCGGGCCCGGCCGGTTCGCCGCCGTCCGCCGCCGTCCACCGCCGGGCGTACGGGCAGCCGCTCCCGCCGTGCCCTGTGCGACCGGCCGATCCACGGGAACCACGATGGAAACTCTCGTCTTCGACAGCAACGACCTGGAACTGACCGAGGAGTTCCTCAGCAAGGCCTACACGAGGATGCGGATCGGCGGCGACACCGAGCGCACCCGGGCACACGTCGCCCGCGACGTCATGGGATCGGTCAGCGTGGACACGCTCGAGTTCAACTACGACATGAGCCACGACGCCGAACCGCTGGGCAACCGGATCTGCCTGGGCAGCGTGTACTCCGGCAGCATCGTCCGGCAGTGCTTCCCCGACGCCTCGGAAAGCTCCTTCGGTCCCGGGGACGTGTTCGTGTACGCCCCGCACGACCTGCCCTACAACGGCGTCATCCAGCGTGCCCGCTACAACCTCGTCATGTTCGACCCGCATCTGCTGACCCGGGTGGCCGCCACCCTGCCCGGCCGGACGCCCGAACCGGTGCGGCTGACCGGCGACCGGCCCGTCTCGGCGGCCGCCGGGCGGCACCTGACGCAGACGATCGCCTACCTGCGCGATCACGTGCTGGCCGACCCGGACCTGCGGGTCCAGCCGCTGATCGTCTCCAGCGCCTCCCAGTACCTGGCGGCCGGTGTACTGAACACCTTCCCCAGCACCGCGCTCACCGACCCGACCATCGAGGACCGGCACGACGCGCACGCCGCCACCGTGCGCCGCGCCGTCGCCTTCATCGACGACCACGTCGACCGTGACCTCGGCGTGGCCGACATCGCGGCGGCCGCCTACGTCAGCGTCCGTACCGTGCAGTACGCCTTCCGCCGCCATCTCGGCACCACCCCCATGGGCTATCTGCGCCAAGCCCGGCTCGCCCGCGTCCACGCCGACCTCCTCGCCGCCGACCCCGCCACGGGCGTCACCGTCACCGCCGTCGCCGCGCGGTGGGGCTTCTTCCACCCCGGCCGGTTCGCCGCCGCCTACCGCGGTGCCTACGGCCGCTCCCCGTACCTGACCCTGCTCCAGGACACGCCCTGACCGCACGCACGGCGGACGCCGCGACGTTGCGTTTTCCGGATGCCCGACGGCGCCCGTTGCGTTTTCGGTATGTCAAGGCCGTCCGGGGCGGGGCTTTACTGAGCGGTGTTCCCCACCCTTGAGGACCGAAGGCACCCTCGATGTACACCACGGAACGAGAAACGCTGGTCGCCGACGCGGTACTCGACCTGGCCACCCGCTCGGACGGCTTCGACATCCTGGACCTGCTGCACGACCTGACGGACCACATCGTCACTCTGCTGACCGTGCGCGCGGCAGGGGTCACCATCCTGAGCGAGGACGGACACGTGGACTACCTCACCGCCTCCGACGAGAGCTGCCGGCTCCTGGAGGAGGACCAGATCGATCTGGACGAGGGCCCCTGCGTGGACTGCACCCGCTCCGGCACCGTCCTGTTCCCCGTCGCGCTGGGCCCGTTCGGCGCCGGTGCCCGGCGCTGGCCCCGCTTCACCCCGCGGGCACTGCGCGCCGGCGTCCTCACCGTCTCCGCGGTGCCGCTGCGCACCCCCGAGCACACGCTCGGCGCCCTGAACCTGATGTCCGCCACCGCCCCCGCGAGCTCCAGGGACCTGCGTCTGACCCAGGTACTGGCCGACGCCACCGTCGCCTCCATGCGGCACCGGCAGACCATGCTCACCAAGAACGAGCTCATCGGCCAGCTCGAGATCGCCCTGGACAGCCGCATAGTGATCGAACAGGCCAAGGGCGTCCTGGCGTCACGCCAGAACATCAGCGTGGAGGAGGCGTTCGTCCGGCTGCGCAGTCATGCGCGCTCCCGGCGGCAGAAGCTCAGCGACCTGGCCGACCAGGTCGCCCGGGGTGAGATCCCGGGCCCGCTCGACCCTGCGACGTGAGATGCCCACCCCCGACCGGGGCGCCGGCTCCGGCGCCGCACCATCGCCCCGCGACGGCCTGGCGGACTGGCTGGCCCGGGCCGGCCGCGCCGTCCAGAACGGGAAGAGCCTGGACACGGCCCTCCCCGCAGGCGCCGCCGGTCTGCTCGGCCTGGACGTCCTCTGTCTGGCGGCCGTCGCCCGCGGCGGTTCCCTGGAACTGCTGTGGTGCGATCCGACCGCAGGGCTCGGACCCGAGCTCGACAACCTCCAGTACAGCCTCGGTGACGGCCCCACCTGGGAGGCCGCGTACGAGAGCCGCCTGCTGATCGAGCCGGACCTGGCCGCGGCCGACCCCGCCCGCTGGCCCGCCTTCCTGCCGGCCGCCGTGCACACCGCTGCCCGCGCCGTCATCGCGGCCCCGCTGCAACTCGGCGTCGCCGCCATCGGCGTCCTGACCGGCTACCGCAGCGCCCCCGGCTCCCTGACGAAGGATCAGCTGGTCGACTTCCACCGCCTGCGCCGGGCCCTGCTGCTTCTGCTGCTGCGGACCGCACTCGGTGACCCGGTCCGGAGCAACGGCGCGGGGGCGGGCCTGCGGCTGTACCGCGCCGACGTGCACCAGGCCACGGGCTTCCTCTCCGCCGAACTCGGCATCCCCGCGAGCCGCGCGCTCCTGCTGCTCCGTGCCCACGCCACCGCCCATGACCAGGACCTGTCCGACCTGGCCCACGCCCTGCTCAGCCGCCGTATGCCCCCCGACACCCTCGACCTGTGACGTCGCGGCGTCCCTGAGCGCCCCTGGGACCGGGCGGTCAGCTGCTGGAGTCCCCCACCCACGGCAGGGTGTCGGTCCCGCCGTCGTCCCACTTGACCTTGACCGAGTCGCCGGAGCGGGTCAGGGTCGCGGCGAGGTAGTCCTCCTCCTCGGCGTCGTCGCCGAAGGGCTTGAGCGCTATGCGGAAGCCGCCGCCGCTGGTCTCGGCGCCGATGCCGGAGAGGATGCCCTCGCCGCCCGGGTCGATGTAGGAAACCGCGTACTTGCCCTTGAGCTCGCCCGACGTGTACTTGGTCCCGATGGTCAAGGTCTTGTTCTCGTCGTTCTGCCACTGGCCCTGGAAGCCCGTCGCGTCGGGCGGCGAACCGGTGTCGTCGCCCGTGTCGTCGCCGTAGTCACCGGTGTCGGACCCGTCGTCGGTCGGGTCGGTGGCCGGGTCGTCGGATTCCTCGGCGCTCTCGGACGCGCTCGGCGAGGCGGACGTGCTCTTGTCCGCCTTCACCTTGTCGTCCTCATCGTCCCCGCCGCTCGTCGCGAGGAAGACCCCGCCGCCGATCAGGACGACGGCCGCGACGACGGCCCCGATGACGAGGGCGAGCCGCTTTTTCGAGCCCCCGCCGCTCCCGGGCCCGCCGGGCGGCGGGTAACCCCCGTAGGGGGCCCCGGGTCCGGGCGGCTGCATCCCGTACGGGGGCTGCCCGTAGGGCGCCTGCGGCGGCGGACCGGGCTGCCCGCCGTACGGCGGCTGCTGCGGAGGCTGCTGGGGCTGGGCGTACGGATTGGACGTCTGCCCGGGCGGCCCGGGCGGCCCCGGCGGCTGCTGCGGCGGCGGTGAGTACGGCCCCGGATAGGGCTGCTGCGGATTCCCGTAACCGCCCTGCTGGGGGTTGCCGTAACCGCCGCCTCCCTGCTGGGAGTTGCCATGACCGCCGCCCTGCTGCGGGTGGCCGTAGCCGCCCTGCTGGGGGTGGCCGGCACCGTCCTGCGGCGGCTGCCCGGAGGGGTACGTCATCGGGGGCTGCTCTCCTCGGTTCGCGACGGGACAGGCGACGCCCGCCTCACCCGACTCAAACACTCCCCCACCCGGCAATTCCTCCGCAAGAGCATTTCGTACTCAAGTACCCACCACTACCTGGCCCTTCGCGGCGGCCCCGCATCTTCCGCACGGTTCGCCCACATCCGGTCCCGGCCGGATCAGGTGCGGCTCGCCCTGCCGCAGGCCTCGTCGGTGTCCCGCGTCCGTTCCGTCATCGACGTGTCGCGGTCGTAGGGGTCGACCTCGGGGCCGGCTCCCGGCCCTGTGGTCGCGAGATCGGCGCCGAACTCGGGGGTGAGGTAGCCGGTGAAGGTGTCGCAGCCGCCGTTGGCGCTGTGCATCCTGTAGGAGACGAGGGAGAACGTGCCCGGATCGGTGATCACCTTCTTGGGGTCGTCCCAGCTCAGCACCACCTCACGGCGGACGATGGTGCGCGCCACCTCGTCGCTGCCCTGCTCGGCCCGCACGAGCGGGTAGACGTACGTGACGTCGGTGGTCACCTCGACCGCGCCGCGCTCACCCTCCTCGTACGTGACCCGCCCCTGCGTCTTGATCACGTCCCCGGCCGGCCGGACCTCGTCCTTCCGGAACCGGCTGAACAGCATCAGCGGGTCGTTCTCCTCGCTCGGGGCGCTGAACGCGGTCGTGAGATAGTCCTGGACGTCCTCCTGGTGCGGGTTGATCAGCGCGATGGCCGCCTTCGGGCGCTCCCCGCGCAGCACACCGGGGTCGAGACTGGAGTCGAAGAGGAAGTCACGGGTGCGGTCGAGCGCCTGCGCGACCTCCTTCTCGTCCATCCAGCCGGTCGCCCGCGCCGACGGCATGCTGATCCCGGCCGTCCCGTTCCCCCAGGCGACCGCGGGCGACCCCCGGAACGGCTCGTCCAGCGTGGGCAGTTGGCCCGCCCCGCCCGACGACCGCGCGGCGGACGACGTGTCCCCGCCGTCCTCGCCGTCCCCGAGACCGACCCACCCGGCCACCCGCTGCGGGGCCAGCGCCACCACCAGCAGGGCCGCCGCGGCCAGCACACCGACCGCGTACCAGGCCTTGCGGCCGCGCCGCCGGGGCGGCTGGTGGCTCCGCCACGGCGCCGGCGGACCGGTCTCCTCGCGCAGCCGTCTGGTCACCATCCGGGCCCGTGCGGAGGGTTCCTTCGGCGCGTCCCCCGCTCCGGCCTCGGCGTCCCGCAGGAAACGCTCCCACTCCTCGTCCGAAACGGACCCCTGGTCTCTGCCCGTGCCCACGGCCGAGCTCCCTCCCCTGTGCACGCTCCTGGACCCCCCAGGCGCGTCGGTGTCGCGCACGACATCATGCCGTGTGCCTCCGACACCGGCCGTCCGGCCACAGACGGGGCCGGCGCTTCGCCGCCAGGTCCTCGACCCAGCCGAAGCAGAGGACGCAGGCGCCGACCAGCAGCCAGACGGCGGCGAGCACCGGCCAGGAACTCTCCAGCAGCCACGGGACATGGACTTCGAGCGCCTCGACGCCCCAGAGCCGGTCCCACATCGCCGCCGCGAAGACGATGCACACGTTGTGCCAGAGATAGACCGTCACCGCACGGGAGTTGAGCAGCGTGATCAGTCCGCCCCAGCGGCGCAGCAGCCGGGGCCACTCCCGCCAGGAGGGGCTGACGTGGAGCAGCAACAGCACCGCCGCGAAGGACCACAGCGCCTGCCCCAGGGGCATGTCGTCCAGGTCGTGCCCCGGGGAGAGATCGTGCCGCACGGCCCACCAGAGGCCGAGGGCGGCGACGGCAGGGGCCACCGAGGGGACGACGTAGCGCGGGACGCGCTGGAGGATGCCCTGCTGGTGGGCCATGCCGAGGATCCAGCACGCGCCGTAGGTGGCGAAGTCCAGCAGGGCGGAGTCGATCCGCGCGCTGGGCACCGTCACGTACCCCAGCTCCAGCGCCAGGCACAGGGCGATCGGCGACAGGACCGTCGCCAGGGGCAGCGCGCGCAGCGCCCGCAGCAGGAACGGCGACAGCAGCACGAACCAGATGTACGCCCGCAGGTACCACAGCGGTCCCGCCAGCTCCGTCCCCCAGTCCTCCAGGAGGAACCCGTGGACGCCGGGCAGCCCCTCGGGGTACGGCGGTTCGCTGAGCGGCAGGATCCAGAAGCCCAGGTGCAGCCACCACCAGCCGGGGTGCCCCTCGGAGTCGGGCCCCCACCCCTGGAGCACCATGCCGGTGACACCGACCGCGCCCAGCAGCCACAGCGGCGGCAGCAGCCGCCGCAGCCGGCCCCTGATCACCTGCGCGGCCGGCCGCTTGAGCGAGCGGGCCATCAGGCTGCCGGCCAGCGCGAACATCACGCCCATGGAGGGGAAGACGAGCGGCAGCCAGGCCCAGCCCATCAGGTGGTAGAGCACGACCCGGAAGAGCGCGAGGGCGCGGAGGAGATCGAAGTACCGGTCGCGCCCAGCGGGCGAGGCCTGCTCGGTGGCCGTGACCGTGACCGCGTCTCCGGCGCCCGGCCCCGCGAATCCCGGAGGCGGCGCGGTCGAGACCGGAAGCGGCGCCTCACGTCCGGCACCCGGCAGCGACCCGGGCTCACCGCCGCCGGTGCCTGGCCAGACGGCGTCCTGTGGTGTCGTACTCATGCCACGGGCCTCCGGTCCCTCGTGTGGTCACGGCCGCCGGGTGCGGCGCCGGGAAGGCGTACGTCACCGGTCCGTCTGAGCTTCTGCCAGCGCAGCCGGCCCCCGGTGATCGCGGTGATCCAGGACTGGAGCAGGACGACGTACATGAGCTGGCGGTACAGGAGCTGCTGGATCGGGAGCGCGACGAGAGGCCCCGCCTTCTCGCGGTCGAGGCCGAACGCGTAGGCGGCGCAGACACCTTGGACGGCCGCCATGGCCAGCCAGGCCAGGACCGTCTTCCCGGTCGGCCCGAACACCACCCCGTACAGCAGGAAGACGTCGATCAGCGGGGCGAGCAGCGGCGCCACCACCATGAACAGCGCCACCAGCGGCAGCCCCACCCGCCCGAACCGGCCCGAGGGGCCCCGCTCGACCAGCGCCCGCCGGTGCTTCCAGATCGCCTGCATGGTGCCGTACGACCAGCGGTAGCGCTGGGACCAGAGCTGCTGGACCGAGCCCGGGGCCTCGGTCCAGGCCCGCGCCTTCTCCGCGTAGACGACCCGCCAGCCGTCCCGGTGCAGGGCCATGGTGATGTCGGTGTCCTCGGCGAGCGTGTCGTCGCTCAGGCCGCCGACCCGTTCGAGGGCGGAGCGGCGGAACGCGCCGATCGCGCCGGGGATGGTCGGCATGCAGCGCAGTACGTCGTACATCCGGCGGTCGAGGTTGAAGCCCATCACGTACTCGATGTGCTGCCAGGCGCCGATCAGCGAGTCGCGGTTGCCGACCTTGGCGTTGCCCGCGACGGCGCCGACGCGGGGGTCGGCGAACGGCTGCACGAGCTGCCGCACGGTGTCCTGCTCGAAGACGGTGTCGCCGTCCATCATCACGACGAGGTCGTACCGGGCGTTGGCCAGCGCGCGGTTGAGCGCGGCGGGCTTGCCCGCGTTGAGCTGCCGCACGACGCGGACGTCCGGCAGCCGCAGCTTCTCGACGATCCGGGCCGTGCCGTCCGTCGAACCGTCGTCGACGACCACGACCTCGACCGGATGCTCGCCGCGCACCAGCGAACGCACGGTGTTCTCGATGCACTTGGCCTCGTTGTACGCGGGGACGAGCACCGACACCGGTTCGGTGACCGGCTCCGGACCCCAGCGGAACCCCTTGCGGCGCACCCGGCGCGCGTGCACGGCCGACAGCACCAGCATCATCCCGAAGCGCACGACGACCAGGACACCGACGACGGCAAGGCCCACCACCAGCACGCCGGTGGTCTTCTCGGACGCCTGCACGGCGAGCACCCAGGCCCTGCCCTTCCAGCGGTCGGCGCCGGTGACCGGGGTGTGCGCGCTGCGGGCGTCCAGCGCCTCGGTGAGGTTGGCGAACCGGTACCCCTCGGCCTGGAGCCGGGGCAGCAGCGTGTCCAGCGCCCGGACGGTCTGGTGCCGGTCGCCGCCCGAGTCGTGCATCAGGACGACGGCGCCCGCGCCGCCCCGCGGGGTGGCGCGCCGGACGATCTCCGCGACGCCGGGCCTGCGCCAGTCCTCGCTGTCGAGGTCGTTGACGACCGTGATGTAGCCGCGACTGCCGACGTACTGGGTCACGGGCCAGGACTTGTTGTCCATCGCGTCGGCGAACGACGAGTACGGCGGCCGGAACAGGGACGTACGGATCCCGGCCGCGCCCGCGAGCGCGAGCTGGCTCTGCGACAGCTCCCAGTCGATGCGCCGCTTCGACTGGTACGACAGATCGGGGTGGTTGAAGGTGTGCAGCCCCACCTCGTGCCCTTCGTCCACCATGCGGCGTACGAGGCCCGGGTAGCGTGAGGCCATGGTGCCGGTGACGAAGAAGACGGCGTGCGCGTGATGTTCGCGCAGGACGTCCAAGACCTTGGGGGTCCACGTCGGATCGGGACCGTCGTCGAAGGTGAGGACGAGCCGGTGGCCGGGAACGCGCAGGCTGGCGGTCCCTCCCCCGCGGGCGTCGATGACCGGCCCGCCCGCGAGGATCCTCTCCGGCACCCGGTCGGTGGCCGCCTCGGGCCTGACCCGGTGGTCGGCGAGGATCTCGCTGTGCACGAAGCCGCGCAGCATCAGCATCACGATCAGCGCGACGAGCACGAGCATGGGCAGCAGCAGCCGCATGGGCAGCCGGCGACGACGGGCGGGGGAGCCCATCAGAGAACGGTTCCCGTCTGCGACGAGTCGCCGGTCGTAGCGGCAGGCGAGGGCGCGTCCCCGGCCACGTCGGACCCGTCCCCGCCCGCGGCCGGTGACTGCGGCGGGTCCGTCGCCGGGGCGTCGGGCGAGGGACTGCTGACCGGCGGTTCGGAGGCGGGACCCGAGGTGGCGGGGTCCGGAACCTGGGGACTGGTGGTCGGCCTCACCGACGCGCCACCCCCAGTGGCACCGGGAACGGACGACGCCCCCGGAGCCGAGGCACTGCCCGAGAAGACCGGCGAGGTGCCGGCCGCCGGTAACCGGCTCGTACCGCCGCCGTCGGGAACCCCGCTCGTCTCCCCCGCCGACGGACCGCCGGTGGCCGACGGCCCCGCCGGCTCCACGGGCACCGGCGACGTGTCGACCTTCCCCGCCGGGTTGTCCACGTGCTGGCCCGGCACCGGCAGCCAGGGCGCGTTGGAGTTCCCGGAGACGACCGTGACGCCGATGAGGACGGCGTACACGGCGCAGGCGAGCCCGACCATGGCCCCCAGCCGCCGGACGGTACGGCTGCGGCGCCCCGACTCGTCCACGAAGACCGGCCTGACCGACCCCCCGGCACCGGTACCCGACAACTGGACGAGCCGGTCCATCATGCGCCGCCCGGTGCCGTCGAGCTGGACCGTCACTTCATGCGGATCGTGGGTGATCGGCACCTCGAACGGCTCCGGGACGCCCGCCTCACCCCCGTAAGAGGGCGGCGCCGTCCCACTCTTCGCGGAAGGCGGAGCCGGAGACCCGCCTTCGAGCATGGCCGTGGACCCGCCTTCGAGCATGGCCGTGGGCCCACCCTCAAGCATGGCCGTGGGCCCACCCTCAAGCATGGCCGTGGGCCCGCCCTCGACCGTGGCCGGTGGGCCGACCTCGGCCCAGGAGCCGGTATGGGCGGCGTCGGGCCAGACCACCGGATCGGGCACCGCGGCCCCGCCGCCCTCCGCGGGCCGCCCTCGACCGGTTCGAACGCCTCCGTGACCACCGCCGCCCGCTTCTGCACCCCGAGCGGTTTTCCGTTGATCGAGTTGGGCGTCTTTCCGCCACTTATTCGTGTGCACGCGCATCCCCCCAGGGACTGGTCAGAGGCGCGTGACGACTACCGGGCACGTCGTACTTGTCGGTACATGTCAGGCCGGACCGAGCCCCCACCCGGTCCGAGCGCCCCCCATTTGTCACACTGCGCCCGGGCCAAGAATGTAGCGCACACCGGTGACACGCGTCTCTTTATGCAAATTCGCGCCCCGACATCACGAGTTCGCCCGTGGCCGGAATCCATCCATCGGCGGGCCGCCGCGACCACCCTCCGGCGACGGCAAGGAAGACCGCGACCCGGCGAAGGGCGTCGAGCCCCGGGCACACCAGTCCTTTTCACCGGACCAGCGAGACCGGTGAAAGCGGGACGGGATGGACGAGGGGCCGCGGCGCGACGCCAGACATGGCCGGAAAATCCACCACGACCCGCAGCCGCCGACGCACGGAAGGGGACGTGCCGGTACATCAAATGCCCGTCGATTGCGTGGTCGTACCGGAACGGGAGCCCAGCAGGAAGGTCAGGCGACCGCGCAAGCGACGGGCGGATGTACCGGCGCGGCCCCGACCCACGACTCGCCAGGGCGCGCACGCCGCACCCGCCGCGCACGCCGCACCCGCCGAACCCGCCGCGCACGCCGCCCCCACCGCCCCACCCCGGCCCGCACAACAGAAAACCCCGGCCCTGTAACCAGGACCGGGGTCAATATGGAGCGCCGGGCAGGCCTTGCACCTGCATCTCCCCGCAGGAAGCGGGACGTCTTTCCTTGGACCACCAACGCATCGAGTTCCGCCGCCTGTTCGGCGACTCGCTCAAGAAAATAGTACCGCACCGCAGGCCCCGGCCAGGACAGCCGGGGCCGACCCGCCGGGGCTCAGAGCTTGCCGAGCTGGGTGTCCACGATGTGCGTCGGGAACTCGAAGTCCTTGCCCGAGGCCGCGGCGGCGAGGTTGAGCACGCTGAAGGACGCGACGGTCGCTCCCTTGCGGGCCACGACGGCCTTCATCAGCCACGTGTCGCTGCCGTCGCCCTTGATCGTCAGGGTCATCGCGACCGCCTCGTCGGCACCCTCGGGTGCCTTGGTCGAGACCACCTTCAGGGTCTCGGCCTTCTCGCCGGCGGCAGTGAAGGTGAAGCCGCCCGCGCACTTCTCCACGGCCGTGCGGGTGTCCTCGAGAACCGTCTCGGCGCCGCCGTCCTCGTAGGACGCGAGGGTCACGAAGACCTTGTCCAGGTCGAGGGACTCCAGCATCGCCTCCTCGGACATGGCGTCGGACTCGGACGCCTTCTTGCCCTCCTCCGTCCACATCCGCTTGACCGTGGCCGCCGGGTCCCCCTGGGCGGCGCTGGTCTGGACGAGAGCGAGCGGCGTGCAGGCCGCGTCCTCCGCCTTGACCTGGCCCTTCTTGATGTCGTCCGCCCCGGTGATCTTGTCGACCCTGCCGTTGTCGACGTCCTTCTCGGTGAGCGCGGCCTTCTCCAGCTCGGCGGCGCTCAGCGCCTCCGCGGCGGCGGGCTCGGCGGACGCGGTCGCGCCGGCCGCCCCCTTGTCACCACCCTTGTCCCCGTCGTCCGAGGACCCACCGCAGGCGGTGGCGAGGAGCACGAGGGTCGCGGCGGAGGCGGCGAGGGCGGCACGGCGAACAGCGGTGGATCTCAACTCAGTGATTCTCTCTGCTTCTGCTCAACCACGGCCGATCCGGGGAGCTTTGCCACCACTTTACCCACAGCGGCTCCACAGATGATCACCAATTTCGCCACTCGATACCCGACCGTGACAGCGCGACGCACCCCCGCCCCCCGGACATACGCGCCCCCGCTCCCCGGAACCAATATCGCCGCACCCCATTGACGCACCCGGAGCCCCCACATACCTTCCCCCGTCGAAGCGCTTCGACATCAAGCATCGAACCGATTCGACGACCCTCCTCCGACGCCCCTGGAGGCACTGGATGTTGGCACGAAGGCGAGTGGTGGCGACGGCCGCGGCGTCCCTGGCGGGAGCGCTGTTACTGGCCTCCTGCGGCAGTTCGGACAGCGGCGGCTCCGACGGCAAGACACTGAGACTGTGGCACTACGAGACCCAGGACAGCGCGATGGGCGCCGCCTGGAACGCGGCGATCGAGGAGTTCGAGAAGACGCACCCGGGCGTCAAGGTGAAGTTCGAGGAGAAGGGCTTCGAACAGATCCAGAAGACCGCCCCGATGGTCCTCAACTCCGGTGACGCCCCGGACCTGATGGAGTACAACAAGGGCAACGCGACGGCGGGGGCCCTGTCCAAGCAGGGCCTGCTGACCGACCTCTCCGCCGAGGTCACCGAGCGCGGCTGGGACAAGAAGCTCAAGCCGGGCGTGCGGACGACCAGCCAGTACTCCACCGACGGCGTCATGGGCTCGGGCAACTGGTACGGCATCCCGAACTACGCCGAGTACACGATGATCTATTACAACAAGGACCTGTTCGCGAAGTACGGCGTCAAGGAGCCCGCGACCTTCGCCGAACTGACCGCCGCCCTGGACACGTTCGTGGACAAGGGCGTCACCCCGCTCGCCACCGGCGGCGCTGAGTACCCGGCGCAGCAGTACCTCTACCAACTGGCGCTCTCCAAGGCGGACCGCGCCTGGGTGAACAGCTACGAGCTGTACAAGGGCAGGACGGACTTCCACGACGCGGCCTGGACCTACGCCGCCGAGACCTTCGCGGACTGGGTGAAGAAGGGCTACTTCGGCAAGGACTCGACCGGCAAGAAGGCGGAGGACGCGGGCCTGTCCTTCATCCAGGGCAAGAGCCCGCTCTTCTTCTCGGGCAGTTGGTGGTACGGCCGCTTCAAGTCGGAGAACAAGTTCGACTGGGGTTCGTTCACGTGGCCGGACTCGAACCTCACCCTCGGCAGCGGCGGCAACCTCTGGGTGGTCCCCAAGGGTGCCAAGAACAAGGACCTCGCCTACGACTTCATAGACATCACCATGTCGAAGAAGATCCAGAACATCCTGGGCAACAAGGGCGGCGTCCCGGTGGCGGCCGACACCGCCGCCATCACGGACCCCCAGGCCAAGGAGCTGATCGGCGACTTCAACACGCTCTCGGACAACGACGGCCTCGCCTTCTACCCGGACTGGCCGGTGGCCGGCTTCTACGACGTCCTCGTCTCCGAGACACAGAAGCTGATCACCGGCAGCGAGAAGCCGGACGCCTACCTGGACGCGTTGCAGGAGGCGTACGACAAGGGCGTACCGGACGCATGACGGTCACCGTCGAAAAGCGCGGGCGGACCACGCACCGGCACCCCGGAGCGTCCCGCCCGCGCCGCCCGCGCCGCACCCGCGACTCGTACGCGCTCTACCTGCTCCCGGGCGCGCTCGCCTTCACCGCGGTCGTGGTCGTGCCGTTCCTGATGAACACCGGCACGAGCTTCACGGAATGGCAGGGCGTCGGCTCACCGGAATGGACCGGCCTGGCCAACTACCGCGAGCTGCTGCACGACTCGGAGTTCTGGGCCTCGTTCCGCCACAGCCTCTTCATGGTCGTCGCGATGGCACTGCTGCCGACCGCGATCGGTCTGGTCCTGGCCGCGGCCCTCTTCGACTACGTCGGCAAGCACTTCGGCTCACGGACGGTGGCCGTCCTGCGCGCCTGCTACTACCTCCCGCAGGTCCTGCCCATCGCCGTGGCGGGCATCGTCTGGAGCTGGATCCTGGCGCCCGACAACGGCTCCCTCAACGAACTGCTCGCCGCCGTCGGCCTCGACTCGTGGCAGCAGGACTGGCTGGGCGACCCGGACCTCGCGCTCTACAGCGTGATGGGCGTGATGGTGTGGGTGCAGCTCGGCTTCCCGCTGGTGGTGTTCATGGCGGGCCTGCAACGCGTCGACCCGCAGCTGCACGAGGCGGCGGAGCTGGACGGGGCGGGCTGGTGGCGCCGGTTCTGGCACGTCACGCTGCCGCAGATCCGCCCGGAGATCCACGTCGTGCTGCTGTGGTGCACGATCGCCGCGCTCAAGGTGTTCGGCGCGGTCTACGTGCTCACCAAGGGCGGCCCCGGCGGCGCCACGAACGTGCCGTCGTACTTCTCGTTCGCCACGTTCTTCGAGAAGACGCAGGTCGGCTACGGCGCCGCGATCTCGACCGTGCTGACGGTACTGATCCTGGCGCTCGCGGTGGTGGGCCTCGTCTTCCAGACCCGCGCCGAGAACAACGCGGAAGGAACCGCCGGATGACGACCCCGAAAGGACAGGTCCGATGACAGCCGTCCGCCGTTACCCCGTACTCGCCGCCCTCGTCCTCGGCGCCCTCTTCATGGTGCTCCCGTTCGCGGTGGTGGCGGTCAACGCGGTGAAGTCCCCCGCCGAGTACGCGGCGAACGGCCCGCTGAGCCTCCCCGACGGCGTCTACCTGGACGGTCTCAAAGACTTCTGGACCCGGGTCGACTACGGACAGAAGCTGCTGAACTCGGTCCTGATCAGCGGATCCGTGGCCCTCGGAGCCGTCGTCCTCTCCATCCTCAACGCGTACGCCATCGGCATCGGCCGCATCAAGGGCCGCGCCTGGGTCCTGGCGTTCTTCGTGCTGGCCAACACGCTGCCGCAGGAGGCGCTGGTCTACCCGGTGTACTACCTGTGCAAGGAGCTCGGGATCTACGACACCCGGCTGAGCGTGATCATCGTCTTCACCGTCATCCAGACCGCGTTCGGCACGTACCTGCTCTCCGCCGTCCTCGGGAGCTTCCCGCGCGAAATCATCGAAGCGGCCCGGATCGACGGGGCGAGCCGGTGGCAGGTGCTGTGGCGGATCGTGGTCCCGGTCAGCCGGCCCACCCTCGGGGTGCTGCTCGTCTTCTTCTTCATCTGGACCTGGAACGAGTTCCTGCTGCCGCTGGTGATGCTGATCTCCAACGACAACCAGACGGTGTCGGTGGCGCTCGGCGTGCTCCAGGGGCAGAAGCTGATGGACGCCACGATGACCAACGCGGCAGCCCTGCTCGGCGTGCTCCCGGCCATCGTCTTCTTCCTGGTCTTCCAGCGGACCCTCACCCGCGGCATCGCCGTGGGCGCCGTCAAGTAAGGGGTGTGGATTGAAGTTCACCGACGGGTACTGGCTGCTGCGCGAGGGCGTCACCGCCGCCCACCCGGTCGAGGCCCTGGACGTGACCTCGGGCCCCGGCACCCTCCAGATCCACGCGCCGACCCAGCCCATCCGCCACCGCGGCGACCTGCTGAAGGGACCGGTCGTGACGATCAGCGCGCACGCCCCGCTGCCCGACGTCATCGGCGTGACGTTCACGCACTTCGAGGGCGGCGAACCGCAGCGGCCGGAGTTCGAGGTGAGCGACGAAGCCGAAGGAGCGGCCCAGTCCTCCTACGACGAGGACCACGCGGTCCTCACCTCGGGCGACCTCTCCCTGCGCGTGGCCCGTACGGGCCCCTGGCGCCTGGACTTCCTCGCGCACGGCCGGACGCTCACGACCAGCGGCCCCAAGGGCATGGGCATCATGCGGGACGCGTCCGGCGCCCACTACCTGCGCGAACAGCTCGGCCTCGGCGTCGGTACGCACGTCTTCGGGCTCGGCGAGCGCTTCGGGCCGCTGGTGAAGAACGGCCAGTCCGTGGACATGTGGAACGCCGACGGCGGCACGGCCACCGAGCAGGCGTACAAGAACGTGCCGTTCTACCTCACCGACGCGGGCTACGGCGTCTTCGTCGACCATCCAGGGCGGGTGTCCTTCGAGGTCGGCTCGGAAGCCGTGTCCCGAGTCCAGTTCAGCGCGGAGACCCAGCAGCTCACGTACTACGTCATCCACGGGCCCACCCCCAAGGAGATCCTGCGCAAGTTCACCGCGCTGACCGGCCGCCCGGCGCTGCCGCCGGCCTGGTCGTTCGGACTGTGGCTGTCGACGTCGTTCACGACTTCCTACGACGAGGCCACCGTCACGTCCTTCATCGACGGCATGCGGACACGCGAACTGCCGCTCAGCGTCTTCCACTTCGACTGTTTCTGGATGCGCGAGTTCAACTGGTGCGACTTCGAGTGGGACCCGCGGGTCTTCCCCGACCCTGCCGGGATGCTGGCCCGGCTGAAGGAGAAGGGCCTGCGGATCAGCGTATGGATCAACCCGTACATCGCCCAGCGCTCGCCCCTGTTCGCCGAGGGCAAGGCACTCGGGCACCTGCTGCGGCGGCCCGACGGCAGCGTGTGGCAGTGGGACCTGTGGCAGCCGGGCATGGCGCTGGTCGACTTCACCAGCCAGGCCGCCCGCGAGTGGTACGCCGGGAAACTGGAGGCGCTGCTCGCCCAGGGCGTCGACTGTTTCAAGACGGACTTCGGCGAACGCGTCCCGGTGGACGTCGCGTACGCGGACGGCTCCGACCCGGAACGCATGCACAATTACTACGCGTACCTCTACAACCGGACCGTCTTCGACGTGCTGCGCAAACACCGCGGCGAGGGCGAGGCCGTCGTCTTCGCCCGGTCCGCGACCACCGGCAGCCAGAAGTTCCCGGTGCACTGGGGCGGCGACTGCGAGGCCACGTACGAGTCGATGGCCGAGTCGCTGCGCGGCGGGCTGAGCCTCGGGATGTCGGGCTTCGGCTTCTGGAGCCACGACATCGGCGGCTTCGAGGGCACGCCCTCGCCCGCGCTGTTCAAGCGGTGGATCGCCTTCGGCCTGCTGTCCTCGCACAGCAGGCTGCACGGCTCGTCCTCGTACCGCGTGCCATGGCTCTTCGACGACGAGGCGGTGGACGTGCTGCGGCTGTTCACCAACCTCAAACTGCGGCTCATGCCCTACCTGTACGAGGCCGCCCGTGCCGCCCACACTGAGGGGGTGCCGATGATGCGGGCGATGACGCTGGAGTTCCCGGACGACCCCGGATGCGCGCATCTGGAGCGGCAGTACATGCTCGGGCCCGATCTGCTGGTGGCCCCGGTCTTCAGCGACGAGGGCGAGGTCGCCTACTACGTGCCCGAGGGGACGTGGACGCACTTCCTCAGCGGGCGCACCGTCACCGGACCGCGCTGGGTGCGCGAACGGCACGGCTTCCTGAGTGTCCCGCTGCTGGTCAGACCGGGTGCGGTGATCCCGGTGGGTGCGGTCGACGACCGGCCGGACTACGCGTACGCCGACGGGGTCACCCTGCGCGCGTACGGCCTGGAGCGCGGCGCGCAGGTCACGGTCCAGGCGGGAGACGTGACGTTCACGGTCGTCCGGGAGGGCGACACGCTGCGCGCCTCGTGCGGCGACCCGGCGGCGCCGTGGGGTCTGGCGGCGGGCGGCAGGGAGGTACGGGCCAGAGCGGGCACGGGGTTCCTGTCCCTGGACCTCGGAGCACCCGGCCCCGGCTCCCCCGCCCCCGGACCGGAGTCCGCCTGATGGTCAAGATCACCGATGTGGCGCGGCACGCCGGGGTCTCCCCGAGCACCGTCTCGTACGCGCTGAGCGGCAAGCGCCCGATCTCCGAGGAGACCCGGCAGCGCATCGAGGAGAGCATCCGCCAGCTCGGCTACCGGCCGCACGCCGGGGCCAGGGCGCTCGCCAGCAGCCGGTCCAACGTCCTGGCCCTGGTGGTGCCGCTGCGCACCGGCATCCACGTACCGGTGGTGATGCAGTTCGCGGTGTCGGTGGTGACGGCGGCGCGCCGGCACGACCACGACGTACTGCTGCTGACGCAGGAGGAGGGCGAGGAGGGGCTCAGGCGGGTCGCGGACACCGCGCTCGTGGACGCCCTGATCGTGATGGACGTCCAGCTCCACGACGCCCGGCTGCCGCTGCTGCGGGCCCTGGACCGGCCCTCGGTGCTCATCGGCTTCCCGGCCGCCGCCGAGGGGCTGACCTGCATCGACCTGGACTTCGAGGCGGCGGGCGAGGTGTGCGTGGAGCATCTGGCGGCGCTGGGCCACCGGGTCGTCGCGCTGGTCGGCTCACCGCCCGAGGTGTACGTGCGGGAGACCGGCTTCGCGCAGCGCGTCGTCCGCGGGTTCACCGCCGCGTCCGCCCGGCACGGTCTGTCCTCCTCGGTGCACCCGTGCGAGGCGACGCCCGCCGCGGCGCGGGTGGTCGCCGAGCAGTTACTGAGGGAGCGGCCCGCCCTCACCGGCGTCGTGGTGCACAACGAACCGATCCTGGAGCCGCTGGTCGACGCGTTCGAGTCGCTCGGCCTGCGGGTGCCGGGCGACCTCTCCGTGACCGCGATCTGCCCGGAGGGACTGGCGGACGGCGTACGGGTGCCGGTCACCTCCGTCGCCATCCCGTCGGCCGAGGTGGGCGCGGGCGCCGTGGACCTGCTGATGAAGAAGCTCGGCGGCGCCGCCGTACCGGAGGCGACACTGCTGGCACCCCGGCTGACGCGGCGGGCGAGTACGACGCGGCGGGCGGCGCCGTGAGCAAGCGGTGCCGCGGACACCCGCGGCACCGCATCACCCTGCCGAAGCCCTCAGCACTGGACGGGCTTGCGCCACGAGCACTCGAGCCCGGAGCCCTCGTCCCTCGTGACCACCGCGGCCTTCCTCGGAGTGGCCGTTTCCGTCCCCCCGGCGTCCGACCCCGCGAGGGTCACCACGATGGCGTCCTCCAGTGGCTTCACCGAGTCGACCAGGAAATTGTTCAGCACGACGCTGTAGACGAGTTCGCGGCCGCCCGCGTCCGTGACGTACCCGGAGAGCGCGGACGCGCCGGTCAACGAGCCGGTCTTGCCGCGGGCGTTGAGCGCCGCGGGCGTGCCGCACATCCGGCTGCGCAGGGTCCCGCCCACGAAGCGGTCGGGGTCGCAGGCGACCGGCAGCGACCGGTACCAGTCCGCGTACCAGGGCTCCGCGCGCACCGCGAGCAGCAGATCGGCGAGCTGTCCGGCGGGGAAGTTGTCCATCCGGGAGAGCCCGGAGCCGTCGACCTGGCGGATGGTGTCCGTCTCGACGCCGACGCCCTTGAGGTAGCCGGCGATCGCGGCGAGCCCGGCGTCCCAGGTGCCCTTGCCCGCCGTCTCGTACCCCATGGCCTTGGTCAGCACCTCGGCGTGCATGTTGTTCGACAGCTTCATGAACGGGACGAGCAGGTCGCTGAGGGTCATGGAGTCGTGGGCGGCGAGCGGGCGGGCACCGGCCGGGACGGCACGGCCGAGCCGGGTCGCCCCTGTGACCTGCACACCGTGCGCGGCGAGGGCGTCGCGGAAGACGGCGGCGGCGTACCCGGTGGGCTCCCAGACGGTCACCCACTCCTTGGCGCCGGAGCCCCCGACGGGCACGGTGCCGGTGATGTCGATCGTGTTGGTGCCGTGCCGCCGTTCGACGGTGAGGGCGTTCGCGCCGCCGGCCGCCACGGTGGTGGCGCGCACGTCGAGCTTCACATAGCCGGTCCTCGGCGTGACGGTCACGACCGGTTCGTCCCCGGCGCGGGCGCCCGGCGCGACCTGGACGATGACGGTGCCGGTGTCGTAGTCGGTGTCCGGGGCCACGCTGAGCGCGCTGATCTGTGCCTCGTAGTACGAGGACTCGTCGTCGGCGGCCCAGGACCGGCCGAGCCGGACGCTGTCGAACCGGGTGTCGTCGGCGACCAGCCGGCCGCTGACCTTCTTCACCCCGCTCGCGGCGACCCCGGCGGCGAGCCGGTCGAAGTCGGCGGCCAGCAGCGTCGGATCACCGGTTCCGCGCAGATACAGGTCGCCGTCCAGGACGGAGCCGTGCCGCCGCCCGTCGGCGAGGACGTCGGTGGTGAAGCGGTGGCCGGGGCCGAGGATCTCCATCGCGGCGGCGGAGGTGGCCAGCTTGGTGTTGGAGGCGGGCATCAGGCGCAGGTCGGGCTGGTGCGCGTACAGCACATCGCCGCTGTCGGCGTCGGCGACGACGACGCTCGCGGCCCCGCCCGCCATCCGCGCGTCGCCGAGCACGGTGTCGATGGCCTCGGGCAGACCGGTGCGGTCGGCGTCGGCCCCGGCGGGGGCGCTCCAGCTGAGGGTGGCCGCCGCAAGTCCCAGGGCGGCCGCCCAGGTCCAGTGGCGCATACGGTGAGTCACGCGTCTCACGGGTGCCTTCATGCCTCAGCAGCATCCCGGAAGATCGGGCCGCCCGACAGAGCGCTTTCGGGACGCGAGGCATCCGCGGGTACGGGCCCGGCACGCGCGAAGGCCCCGCTGCCTGGACAGCGGGGCCTTCGCCCACATGGGATGAGTGGAGATGGCGGGAATCGAACCCGCGTCCAACGGTGCAAAAACAGGGCTTCTCCGTGTGCAGTTCGCTGCGCTTTTCTCGGCCCCGGCGATCACGCGAACAAGTCGCCGACAGGCCCAGTCACTGTTTGATTTCCTCCTAGGCCCCGCGACCGGGTCTAGAAGTTTAGTTCCCTAGCTGATGCCAGGATCCGGGTCGGGAACAGCCCCGGGCTGACACTTCGCAAGTCGCTACTTAGGCAGCGAGGGCGAAGGAATCGCGCTTGGTATTGGCGATTATTTTTTGCGACATATGGTTTACGAGATCATTGCCGCTTCCTCGACACGCTTCCCCTGCTTCAACAGCCGCTGTCGAAACCGATCATCCCCATGTTGATTTTTCAAACCGCGACTTCGCGGTGACCGTCCGGTCGCCGATCAGCCTCCGCACCCGCTGTGAGGTGCAGGTGCCATCGTACGTGACCAACGCGCACGGGTGCCAGCCTATTCCGGCCCGCCGGGAGCGGCCCCGCCGAGCGGGTCCGTCACACGCCCCGCTGCCGCCGCTTGGCCGCCGCGATCGCGCGGTCCGACTCGCGCCGGTCCTGCTGTTCCCGCAGCGTCTGGCGCTTGTCGTACTCCTTCTTGCCGCGGGCGAGCGCGATCTCCGCCTTGGCCCGGCCGTCCTTGAAGTACAGCGCGAGGGGCACGATCGTGTGGCCCGTCTCCTGGGACTTCGACTCCAGCTTGTCGATCTCCTCGCGGTGCAGCAGGAGCTTGCGCTTGCGGCGCACCGAGTGGTTGGTCCAGGTCCCCTGCGCGTACTCCGGGATGTGGGCGTTGTGCAGCCACGCCTCGTTCCCGTCGATCTGGACGAAGCCGTCGGCCAGCGAGGCCCGCCCCTGACGCAGCGACTTCACCTCGGTGCCGGTGAGCACGATCCCGGCCTCGTAGGTGTCGATGATCGCGTAGTCGTGCCGCGCCTTCTTGTTCTGCGCGACGATCTTGCGCTTGCCGTCCTTCTTGCCCGAGCCGGACTGACCGCCCTGCTTCGGCTGGGACTCTTTTGGTACGTACATTCCCTTGGCCATAGTGCGGCCATTTTCGCACTACGAGGGGTCCCCGAGGCCACTCAATACCGTCTCCGCCCGCTGCACGGCCTCGTCGTCCGCCTCCAGGTCGGGCGTGATGCCCCGGCCGTCGACGCTGCGGCCCGACGGAGTGCGGTAGTGCCCGACGGTCAGCTCGGCGACGGAGCCGTCGGGCAGCCGGCTCGGCATCTGGACCGAGCCCTTGCCGAAGGTCCGGGAGCCCACGACGACCGCGCGGCCGCGGTCCTGGAGGGCGCCCGTGAGAAGCTCGGCCGCGCTCATCGTGCCGCCGTCGACGAGCGCGACCAGGGGTCTGTCGGTGTCCCCGCCGGACTCGGCGTGCAGCGCGCGCTGACTGCCCCGTACGTCGTACGTGGCGACCAGGCCGCCGTCGAGAAAGGCGGAGGCGGCCGTGACGGCCTCGGTGACCAGGCCGCCGGAGTTGCCCCTCAGGTCGAGGACGAGGCCGGCGTCCCGGGGGGCCGCGGCGACCGCGGCGCGCACCCGCTCGCCCGACCCCTTGGTGAAGGCGGCGACCTTGATCACGGTGACCCCGCCGGCCGGCCGCTGCACGGTCACCGGGTCCGTCGAGAGTCTGGCCCGGCGCAGCGTCTCCTGCCACGCGCGCGTGCCGCGCTCCAGGCCGACGGAGACCTCCGTACCGGCGGTGGCGCCCTCGGCGTCCCCGCGCAGCAGCGAGACGACCTCCGTCACCGGGCGGCCGTCGACGGAGCTGCCGTCCACGGTGCGCAGCCGGTCGCCCTTGCGGATGCCGGCCTGCGCGGCGGGCGAGCCGGCGCGCACCTTGGACACCTCGATACGGCCGTCACGCTCGCGCCTGGCCCACAGCCCGACGCCGGTGTACTCGCCGTCGAGGGCGTCCTCGAACTCCTCGTACTCGCCCTGGGAGTAGACCGCGTCCCAGCGCTCGCCGCTGCGGCTGACGGCGCGCTCGGCCGCCTCCATGGGGGACTTGCCGTCGGCCGCGGCCTCGGCGGCGGCCCGGGTGACGTCCTCGTGGTGGGCCGCCGAGGTCGAACGCGAGGGTGCGGGCCGGGTCTCGCGCTCCGGGTCGGGCAGCGAGCCGGTGGCGGCGCCCGCGGCGAGGACGCCGGCGAAGACCAATGTCAGGGCGGCCCCGCGGCCGATGCGGCGGGGCTGACACAACAGGTCTCGGCCTGACATGCGGGTGAGTCTAGGACAACGGATGGGGCCGTACCGCCGGTTGGCGGTACGGCCCCTGTTGGCATGCGTCACACCTTGAGGTACTTGCGCAACGCGAAGAACGCGGCAAGCGCCGGCATCAGCAGACTGACCGCGAGGATCAGCGGGAGCTTGGTGAACACGGCGTCCCAGCCGATGAAGTTGATCAGGTTCAGCTTCTCGGAGAGGGCCAGTCCGTGGTCGATGATGAAGTAGCGGGCGACGAGCAGGAAGCCGCACGCCACGCCGCCGCCGATGAGCCCGGCGACCGCCGCCTCCATGATGAACGGCGCCTGGATGTAGAAGCCGGAGGCGCCCACCAGGCGCATGATCCCGGTCTCCCGGCGCCGGCTGAACGCCGAGACGCGGACCGTGTTGACGATCAGCATCAGCGCGACGACCAGCATCATCGCCATCACCGCGCGGGCCGCCCAGTTCATGCCGTTCAGGAGCTCGAAGAGGTTGTCCAGGATGCCCTTCTGGTCCTGCACCGACTGCACGCCGTCACGCCCGTCGAAGGCGGTCGCGATGACCTGGTACTTCTCCGGGTCCTTCAGCTTGATGCGGTACGACTCCTGCATCTGGTCCGGAGTCAGTGAGCTGGCCAGCGGAGAGTCGCCGAACTGCTCCTTGTAGTGCTTGTACGCCTGGTCCGAGGACTCGTACTCCACCTTCTCGACGACGGTCATCTTGTTGAGGTCCGTCTTGATCTGGTCCTTCTGCTCGGAGGTGACCGCCCCCTTGGCGCAGTTGGGGTCGGACTCCGCGTCGCTCTTGTTGCAGAGGAAGATCGAGACGTTGACCTTGTCGTACCAGTAGCCCTTCATCGTGTTCACCTGGTCGCTCATCAGGAGCGAGCCGCCGAACAGGGCGAGGGAGAGGGCGACCGAGACGACGACCGCGAAGGTCATCGTCAGATTGCGACGGAGACCGACACCGATCTCCGACAGAACGAACTGGGCGCGCATGGCGTCTGCTTAAGCCTTTCCGTGGAGCCTTGGGGCCGTCAGTGCTGGTAGCCGTAGACGCCGCGTGCCTGGTCGCGGACGAGACGGCCCTTCTCCAGCTCGATGACGCGCTTGCGCATCTGGTCCACGATGTTCTGGTCGTGGGTCGCCATCACGACGGTCGTGCCCGTCCGGTTGATGCGGTCGAGCAGCTTCATGATGCCGACGGAGGTCTGCGGGTCGAGGTTGCCGGTCGGCTCGTCGGCGATGAGGAGCTTCGGCCGGTTGACGAAGGCGCGCGCGATGGCGACGCGCTGCTGCTCACCGCCGGAGAGCTCGCCCGGCATCCGGTCCTCCTTGCCGCCGAGACCGACGAGGTCGAGGACCTGGGGGACGGACTTGCGGATCTCGCCGCGCGACTTGCCGATCACCTCCTGCGCGAAGGCGACGTTCTCGCCGACCGTCTTGTTGGGCAGGAGACGGAAGTCCTGGAACACGGTCCCCAGCTGGCGGCGCATCTGCGGCACCTTCCAGTTGGAGATGCGCGCGAGGTCTTTGCCCAGAACGTGCACCTGACCGTGGCTGCACCGCTCCTCGCGGAGGATCAGCCGCAGGAAGGTGGACTTTCCGGAGCCGGAGGACCCCACCAGGAACACGAACTCGCCGCGCTCGACCTCCAGGGAGACATCCCTGAGAGCGGGGCGGGTCTGCTTGGGATAGACCTTGGAGACGTTGTCGAATCGGATCACGGGTGCACCACGGGTCGCCGGGGGTAGGTGAGCGTGACCATACGCGAACCGGCAGCGGGCGCGCAGTCGGCGTACGGGGTTGCGCGAGGCTTGCGCGTTTTGTCGCGGATCTGAGGGTCTTCTTCGAGCCTGTTCCCGTCCGGTACCGGGCAGGAGAGGGGGAGCCGCGCCGAATTCCCCGGAACCTGGCACAGTGGAAGGGGAACGGACGCGTTCCCCGCAGCGTTGTACACGGGGAGACACGGCGCAAGGAGGGCCAGCGCATGACGTACGACCGATTGGTGTGCGCGAACTGCGCGGCGCCCGTGAGCGAGGGCCGCTGCCCCGTCTGCCGCGCCAGCCGCGAGCGCCTCCAGCAGGAGAGCCCCTTCGCGGGCCTGAACCCGATGGCGCTGATCGCCCTGCTCGCGGTGCTCGTCGCGGCCGTGGCGCTGCTGGCACACCAGACGGCCTGAGCGGCCCGCCGGGCGGTCTGCACCGGGAGGCGCGCCGGATACGGGATGCGGCCCGACGGCCTGGGAGGCGCGCCGGGTACGTCCCAGGGTCCGGGAGGCAGGGTCCGGGAGGCAGGGTCCGCGAGACGCGCGCCGGGCGGCCCGGCAGCCGATCCGAGCGGCCCGAGCGCCGCTCACAGGCACCGTGAGGCCCATGCGGCCCGTCGCCCCGCACACAGCCCCACAAACATGAAGAAGGGCCCGGAGCGCGGTGCTCCGGGCCCTTCTCACGCGCGTGGCGCGGGTGCCGTCCGTCAGGCGGCGGCACCGCCGCGGCCGCTCACGAGGCGCGGCAGCATCCGGAAGCCGATGCCGCCGGCGATCATCGTGGCGGCGCCGACCAGCAGGAACGTGGTCTCGGCCGCACCGGTCTCGGCGAGCTCACCGTCGTTGGTGCCCTGCGCCGAGGTGCCGGAGCCGGTGTCCGAGCCGGTGTCGGTCAGCGCCGAGGTGCCCTCGTTCTGCTCGACGGGCTTGGAGCCGCCGCTGTCGGTGTCCTTGCCGCCGCCGTTGTCGCTGCCGCCGTTGTCACCGCCGCCGTTACCGCCACCGCCGTTGCCGTTGCCCGGGTCGGTCGGGTCCTCGGTGGGCTCGGTCGGCTCGTCGGTGGGCTCAGTCGGGTCGTCGGTCGGGTCCTCGGTGACCGGCGGGGTCGACGGCTGCTCAGTGGGCTCCTCGGTCGGGATGCCCGTCTCGGTCGGAGTCGGCGTCGGCGTGTCGTCGCCCTCGCCCGCGACCGTGACACCGACCTCGATGCCGCCCGCGTTGGCGCTGACATCGAGCGCCGAAGCGACACCCGCGGCGGTCAGCGAAGCACCGGCGGCGATCACCGCGCCGGCGGCTATCCGCGCCACACGGATCCGCGTCTTCTTCGTCATCTGGCTGCTACCCCCAGTAGCTGATCGTCAATGGAGCAGCGTCCGGGGCCACGGCGTCACAGGCGGCTTGAGTGGAGCCCCCCGGTTCACATGCGCCCCAGAAATACGCATGCCGCGCGTCAGCCTTCCCACTTTTCCCAGCAACGTCAAGGTCGTTGCGTACGCGATGTCCCAATGGATGTCATTTGCCCGCCGTGAGGACATGTGACTGTGATGTAAAACCCAGACTTCCCACACACAAAAGGCAACTGCCGTTCACTGAACGGCAGTTGCCTTGTCGACAAAGCGGCGGGAATTCCCTCGCCCCTCCGTGCGTGTCCTCGCTTGTACGCGCCTACTTCTCCTGCTGCTTGCGCCAGCGAATTCCGGCTTCGAGGAAACCGTCGATCTCGCCGTTGAAGACGGACTCGGGGTTGCCCACTTCGAACTCGGTACGCAGGTCCTTGACCATCTGGTACGGGTGCAGGACGTACGAACGCATCTGGTTGCCCCAGGAATTGCCGCCGTCGCCCTTGAGGGCGTCCATCTTGGCCTGCTCCTCCTGGCGGCGCCGCTCGAGCAGCTTGGCCTGGAGCACGTTCATGGCGGTCGCCTTGTTCTGGATCTGCGAGCGCTCATTCTGGCAGGAGACGACGATGCCGGTGGGCAGGTGGGTCAGCCGGACCGCGGAGTCCGTGGTGTTGACGCCCTGGCCGCCGGGGCCCGAGGAGCGGTAGACGTCCACGCGCAGCTCGGACTCGTCGATCTCGATGTGGTCGGTCTGCTCGACGACCGGCAGGATCTCGACACCGGCGAAGGAGGTCTGCCGGCGGCCCTGATTGTCGAACGGCGAGATCCGCACCAGCCGGTGGGTGCCCTGCTCCACGGAGAGCGTCCCGTAGGCGTACGGCGACTGGACGGAGAAGGTGGTCGACTTGATGCCGGCCTCTTCCGCGTACGACGTCTCGTACAGCTCGGTCTTGTAGCCGTGGCGCTCCGCCCAGCGCAGGTACATGCGCTGGAGCTTCTCGGCGAAGTCGGAGGCGTCGACGCCGCCGGCCTCGGCACGGATGGTGACGACGGCCTCACGGGAGTCGTACTCGCCGGACAGGAGGGTGCGGACCTCCATCTCGTCCAGCGCCTTCTTGACGGCCGTGAGCTCGGTCTCGGCCTCGGCGCGGGTGTCCGGGTCGTCCTCCTCCTCGGCCATCTCGAAGAGCACACCGAGGTCGTCGATCCTGCCGCGCAGGGCCTCCGCCTTGCGGACCTCGGCCTGGAGGTGGCTCAGCTTGCTGGTGATCTTCTGCGCCGCCTCCGGGTCGTCCCACAGCGACGGCGCGGCCGCCTGCTCCTCGAGCACGGCGACATCTGCCCTCATCCTGTCGAGGTCCAGGACGGCCTCGATCGACTCCATGGTCGAGGAGAGGGACTTGAGCTCTTCGGATACATCGACGACTGCCACGCCTCCAGCGTAACGGCTGCGGCAACCGAGCCGGCCCGGCCCGCCCCGCCGACCGGGGGCCGGGCGCTCAGGGGGAGGCGGGGGCCGAGTTGCGGGTGTCGTCCGGGGAGGTGTCTCCGTCGTCGCCCGACGTGGCGGCCCAGGCGCCTATGCCCACGGCCGCGACCAGGAGCACGCCCGCCACGCCCAGGGTGATCCGGCGGCGTCTGGCGGAGGCGCGGTGGCGGGCCGAGCCGGGGCGCGGCGCGCCCGCGGCCCGCGGCGCCCGCGCCGTGCCGCGCGCCCCGCCCGCCAGCTCGTCCGGCGCCGGGACCCGCATCGAGGTGTGGGTGTCCCGGTTGGAGTCGGGCTTGGCGCCGGGCACCAGCGGGACCGCGCCCCGGCGCACCCGCTCCCGCGGCGCGGCCGGCTCGGCGCTCTCCTCGTACGGGTCCTCCGCCGGTTCCGCGTCGGGCTCGTCGACGTCCAGCGGCCCCATCCCGGCCAGCAGCGGGAGCTGCTCGCGGAGCCGGGCGCCGAGCTCGGAGGCGCGCAGCCGGGAGGCGGGCGCCTTGGCCAGGCACTGCACGAGGAGCTGCCAGAGCTCCTCGGGGATGCCGGGCAGGGGCACCACGGTCTCCGTGACGTGCCGGCGCAGGATCGCGCCCGGGTGTCCACCGCCGAAGGGCGTGAACCCGGCCAGCAGCTCGTAGAGCACCGTCGCCAGGGCGTAGATGTCGACGGCGGCCCGCGGCGGCAGGCCCTCGATGATCTCGGGGGCCAGGTAGTCCGGGGTACCGATGATCTTCGTGGCGCGGGTCCGCTTGGGCGAGTCGATGAGCTTGGCCACCCCGAAGTCCGTCAGCAGGGCGGGGTGGGAGCCGCCGGGGCCGAGCGGGCCCTGCATGTCGAGCAGGACGTTCTCGGGCTTGACGTCCCGGTGGACGACGCCCGCGGCGTGCGCGGCGGCGAGTCCGTCGGCGACGTCGGCGACGATCGCGACGGCGGCCTCGGGGGCGAGGCGCCGCTCGCGGTCGAGCCGGGTGCGCAGGTCCGTGCCGCGGACCAGGTCCATGACGAGCGCCAGGTCGTTGCCGTCGACGACCAGGTCCCGCACCGCGACCACATGGGGGTGGTCGAGACCGAGCAGCGCCGTGCGCTCCTGGACGAAGCGGCCCACCAGCTCCTGGTCGGACGCCAGGTCCTCGCGCAGCAGCTTGATGGCGACGGGCCCCTCGGGCCCCTCGCCCAGCCACACCGTGCCGGCGCTGCCCCGCCCCAGGATCTGGTGGGCGGTGTACCGGCTCCCGATCTTGCGTGCCAAGAGTGCTCCTACAGACGCGTGTTGTCGCTAAAACTACGCGTCGCGGGAGCCAACCTTCACCGCCGAGGCGGAAATCACCCGTCAGATGTCGACAAATACCCAAGGCCGAGCCCCGGGGATCGCCGTTACGAGCTCCGGGTCACGCCTCTAGTTGGTGCCGCTGTCGCTGCCGCCGAGGTCGCCGATCCAGCCGCTGACCGTGCTGAACCAGTCGCTGAGCTGGGCCCAGTACCCCTTGGTGGTGCCGATCCACTCCTGGAGCGGGCTCAGCTCCCAGACCAGCCAGCCGGCCACGAAGAGGATGACGATCGTGAACAGGCACCCCTTGAGGCAGCCGAGTCCGGGAATCTTCATCGGGTTGGCGCTGCGCTGCCGCGGCTGCCGGGGCTCGCGCTGCGGCCGGGAGGGCTGCTGCGGCGCCTGGGGCTGCTGCGGCTGGGGGGTCGCGTAGCGGTGCTGCGGCTGCTGCTGCGGCGCGTACTGCTGGGGCTGCTGCTGCGGATACCCGTACTGGGGCGGCTGCTGCGGCTGCCTGCGCTGCTGGGGCCGCTGCTGCGGGCGGGCCACCTGCCGCTGGGGGCGGCGGCGCAGCGGGTCCTCGTTCGGGTCGAGGTACGACTGGACCTGCGTCTGCTCGTTGCGGTCGCGGGCCTGGCGGAGCTGGTTCTGCCAGGGGTGCGGGTCCTGCGGGCCGCCGGGCTGCCCGCCCGGCTGGTTCTGCGGCACCGGCGGCATGACGGCGGTCGGGTCGGCCGCGCCCCGGTTCGGCAGTACGGAGGTGGCGTCGGCGTCGCCGCCGGTGTGCGGCAGCACGCTGGTCGCGGCGTTCGGGTCGTACCCGCCCGCGCCGTGGGGCAGGACCTGCGTCGGGTCGGCCGAGCCGGGGACGCCGGAGCCGGGGACCGTGGCGGGGTCAGGGTCCGGCGCGAGCAGCGCGGCGACGCCCTCGGCGGCGGCGATCTGCGCGGAGTTCGCGTGCACGCCGATGCCCTCGGCGACCGTGCGCAGCGCGCGGGCCAGGTTCTCGGCGCTGGGGCGTTCGTCCGGGTTCTTGCGCAGGCAGCGCTCGATGACGGTCCACAGCGGGTCCGGGACGGTCGACGGGCGGCGCGGTTCGGCGCTCAGGTGCTGGTGCAGCACTTCGAGGGCGGACCCGCCGCCGAACGGCGGACGGCCGGTGACCAGCTCGTAGAGCATGATGCCCGCGCCGTAGATGTCCACGGCGGAGGTCTGCGGGCGGCCCTCGGCGGACTCGGGCGCGACGTACGCGGGGGTGCCGACGAACTCGTGCGTGCGGGTCAGGCCCGGCGAATCGGCGAGCCGGGCGATCCCGAAGTCCGTGAGCATCGGGTGCATGCCGCCGTCGTCCTGCTTGAGCAGCACGTTCGCGGGCTTGAGGTCGCGGTGCACCACGCCGTCGGCGTGGCTGGCGGCGAGCGCGTCGGCCACCTGGGCGGTCAGCAGGGCGGCGGCCACGGGCGTGAAGGGCCCGTTCTGGCGCAGGTAGCGGTGCAGGTCGGGGCCGTCGACGAGGTCCATGACCAGCGCCAGCAGGTCGCCCTCGACGACGAGGTCGCGGACCCGGACGATGTTCGGGTGGGTCAGACGCAGCAGGACGGAGCGCTCCCGCAGGAAGCGCATCACGATGTCCGCGTCGTTGGCCAGCTCCTCCTTGAGGACCTTGATGGCCACGGTCTCGCCGGGCTGCCCCGGGACGGCCGCCTCGGCGCCCGCGGTCTCCCTCTGGCGGGCTCGCCAGACGGTGCCTGTGGCGCCGCGTCCCAGCGGCTCCTCAAGGAGGTACTTGCTCCCTACCGGCCGCACGTCATGCGCTCCCTGCTGCTTGCTGCCCTGGTCGGTCCACCGTCGGCACCGTGCTTCGGGTGTTCCGCCCCACTGTAGTGCCGTCGAACGGAGGACCGGGCTGTCGTCTTGCTGTGCCTGTTCTTGTACGTGTTCCCGTACCGATGCGTTCCCGTCCGCGTTCGCTTGTGCGTTCCCGTACGTGTTCAAAGAGAAGACGCTCGCTTCGGACCGTTGGTTGCCGAAGCGTGAACGTGACCGATCTCAAGCGGACACCGGTCGTGCATTGGTCAGGCACTTTTGCGGGCAGAGCCGACCAATCAAGATCACTTACCGGTGGGGGGCGGGAAAGTTGTCAGTGGCAGGTGCGAGGATGCCCCCTGTACTGGCCGACGTGCCCGGTGCGGTGGGGGAGGCTGCGGTGGGGGACCGCGGCGCAGTCTCGTCCGCGTCGTCACCGGGCGCCCGCGCGGAAGGGACCGCTGACGGCGATGCAGATCCGGCTGACCGTCGTAGACCCGCTGGGCCCGCCCACGGAGCCCCGGGGGCACGCCGCCGCCCGCGGAGTGGATGTCCTGGTCACCGCGCCCGCCGGTACGGCGCTCGCCGCGGTGGCGTCCGCACTGGTCTCGGCGGTCGCAGGCGGCGACGGCCCCGCGGTGCTGTACGCGGGCGCGGAGCGGCTCGACGCCCAGCGCTGCACGCTCGGCGAGCCGCCGCTGACGGACGGCGCCGTGCTGTCCCTGGGCGCCCCCGCCGAGCACGGCCCCGACGAGAGCGACGTCGCCGCCCAGCTCCACGTGGTCGCGGGCCCGGACGCGGGCGGCGTCCACCTGCTGCACGGCGGGCAGATCCGCCTCGGCCGCTCCGCCGACGCGGACGTCCCGCTGGACGACCCGGACGTCTCCCGCCTGCACTGCGCGGTGACGGTCGCCCCGGACGGCCGGATCTCGGTCGCCGACCTCGGCTCGACGAACGGCACGGTCCTCGACGGCACGCGCGTGGGCGAGCGCCCCGTCCGCTTCGCACCCGGCGCGCTGCTGCGGGTCGGCGAATCCGCCCTGCGCCTGGCACCGCCCACCGGCGTGGGCACGGTGCCGACGGCGCCGGACGGAGAGGGACACGTGCGGCTGACCGACGAGGCCGGCCACCGCGACGGACCTTCCGGCACGGACCGCGCGGGCACGGCACCGTCCCCCTCCGCAGCCGCGTCGAACCCCGGGGGTACGGGGTTCCCCGGGGGACCGCGGCAGACGGCGGCCGTCCCCCACGCGCGCGTGAGCGGCGGCGCGGCGGGCGGAACGCGTACGGGCGGGGAACCCGGCGGTCGTACGACCGCACCCACCGCACCGTCCGACCCCTCTTCCCCCTCCCCCTCCCCCTCCCCCTCCGTCCCCTCCGCCGACACGCATCACGCCTACGGTCCGGGCGGGTGGGGTGCCGCCGGGGGCGTGCCCGGTGACACGCATGTCGTGCCCGGACAGAGCCGCGCACCCAGGATCGAGAGCACCCATGGGACCGGAAGCGCGCACGGCCCGGCGGCGAGTGCGCACGGGGAGGAGCCGGGTCCGTACGGCGATCCGGGGGGCACGCGGAAGGGGACGCCCACCCGGGGCACAGAGGTACCGCCCGGTGTGCGCAGGCGCGGGGGCCTGACCGCGTGGGCGCGCCGCCTGGCCGGTGGCCGGGCCGAGCAGCCGGACGCGGAGGGGACGGCGTACGAGACGGCGGGCGCGGCGGAGCTCCCGGCCACCGCGGCGCACCTGCCGGAGACCTGGCCCGACCCCGCGACGCTGCTGCTGACCGCGCTCGGCCCGGGCCCGCGGCTGTGGGAGCGCGGACCGCGCCACCCCGAGGCGCTCACGGTCCGGCTCGGGACGGCCGACCGTACGGCCTCCGACGGCTCGGGGCTGGTGCCCGCGGTGCCGGTGACGGCCGGACTGCGGGAGGCAGGGGCGCTGGGCCTGGCCGGACCCCGGGAGCGGCTGACGGGGCTGGCCCGCGCGGTCGTCGCCCAGCTCGCCGCGCTGCACTCCCCCGACATCCTGGAGCTCGTGCTGATCAGCACGGACCGCGCGCGTTCCGTCGGGGAGCGCACGGCCGAGTGGGCCTGGCTCGGCTGGCTGCCGCACCTGCGGCCCGCCCACGGCCAGGACTGCCGTCTGCTGCTCGCCTACGACCGCGACCAGGCGACGGCCCGCGCGGACGAGCTGCTGCGCCGCCTGGAGGACCAGGCGGCGGACGCGGCGCACGCGGCCGGTGCACCGTCGGCCGAAGCCGGGCCGTACACCGTGCTCGTCGTGGACGGCGACCCGGGCTGCGCGGCGCTGCGCGACGCCGTAGCACGGCTGGCCCGGGAGGGCGCCCGCGCCGGCATCCATGTGGTGTGCCTCGCCGAGACGGCGGCCGCGTCACCCGCCTCGCCGGTGACGGAGACGTACGAGGCGGCGTGCGCGGTGGCGCCCGGGTTCCGGGAGTGCGGAGCCGTCGCACTGCTGAGCGGTGACGTGGCCACGGCTCTGAGACTGATCCGGGTCGCCCGAGGCGGCCTCCCGGGGCAGGGCCGAGGGCAGATGCCGGAGCAGGGGGCCCTCGATGACGGCCCGGACGGTGCCCTGGTCGGGCACGGGACCGTCGCCGCGGTGGACGCCGTGTCCGCGGCGTGGGCCGAGCGGTTCGCGCGGGCGCTGGCGCCGCTGCGCACGGACGGCACCGGCGACCGGCACGCGCGCGTGTCCGCGCCGCTGCCCCAGGCAGCCCGGCTACTGGACGAACTGGGCCTCGCCCGGGCCACCCCGGCGTCGCTGCTGGCGCGCTGGGCCGACGCGGCCGACGACACGGAGGTGCCGGGCGGCCGGGCGCGCGCCGTCCTCGGGGCGGGCCCGCGCGGACCGGTCTGCACGGACCTGGCCGCCGAGGGACCGCATCTGCTGGTCGAGGGGCCCCCGGGCAGCGGCCGCACCGAACTGCTGCGTTCGATCGCCGCGTCACTCGCCGCCGCGGACCGCCCCGACCGGCTCGGGATCATCCTGATAGACGGGCGGGACCGTACCGGGGGCAACGACGTCTCCCCGTCCGACGGCCTCGGCTCCTGTACGGACCTGCCGCACGTGTCCACCCACCTGACCGCCAACGACCCGGTCAGGATGCGGGAGTTCGCCCAGGCGCTGAGCGCGGAGCTCAAACGGCGGGCCGAGCTGCTCGGCCGGCTGGACTTCACCGAGTGGCACACCGGGCGCGAGGTGTCGGGCCGGATGGTCACCCAGCGCTCGGCACGCGGCGCACACCCCGCACCCAACCCCTCAGGGTCCGGTGACCTCGACACCCCGACCAGTTCGACGATACGGCTGCGGCCTGCGGCGGCCGGACAGCGCCCGGAGCCGGGGCCGCCGCTGGCCCGGCTCGTGGTGGTGGTCGACGACCTGGACGCGCTGCTGTCGCCGGCGCTCGGCTCGCCGGGCCGGCCCTCGGCAGGCTCGGTCGTCAGAGCCCTGGAGGCCGTCGCCCGGGAGGGCGAGCGGCTCGGGGTGCACCTGGTGGCGGCGATCGGGACCGGCGGGCGCGCAGCGGAGTCGGAGCCGGCCCGCTCGACCACACTGCGCGTCACCCTGGAGACACCGACTCCGGGACCGGACGAACCGGCGCCCGGACGCGGCCGGCTGACCGGCGCGGACGGCCGGGTCACGCCGTTCCAGGGCGGCCGGGTCACCGGCCGGATCCCGCGTACGGCGACGCTGCGCCCCACTGTCGTCCCCCTGGAGTGGCACCGCATGGGCGACCCCCCGGCCCGCCGCCCCGTACGGGAACTGGGCAACGGCCCGACCGACCTGGCCCTCCTGGCCAGCGCCCTGGAACGAGCAGCACGCTCAGTCGCAGCAACACAGGTCCCGTCACTGCCGTAACCGAAGAGCCCCCGGCCTGAAGGGGCCGTTCTGGCGTCAGCCGAGGCGCTTCCCGCAGCCGCCCGCGGACGAAGTGGCCGTGCCGAACGCCCCGCTGCCGGCAGCCGCAATCCGGCGGAAGTGGCCGTGCCGAACGCCTCACGACCGACAGCCGCAATCCGGCGGAAGGGGCCGTGCCGGTACATCAGATGCCCGTCGATCACGTGGTCGCACACCAAGTCGGTCATCTGAACCCCCTCGGTGACCACGGGAGCGACGGGCGGATGTACCGGCACGGCCCCGGCCCCCCCCCCCACCCCCCCCCGCCCCCCCCCCCCCCCCCCCCCCCCCCCCCCCCCCCCCCCCCCCCCCCCCCCCCCGCCCCCCCCCCCCCCCCCCCACTCCCGGCGCCCCACACAACCCCTGAACGCTCCCCCCCCGCGCTCCCCCCGGGCGCGGGGGGGGCTGGCCCCGCCACGGCCCCGACCCACCCCGACACGGCCGGCGCCACGGCGCCACCCGCGCCACCCGCCCCACCCGGCCCCACCCGGCCCCTGCCGGAGCCCCGCCAGAGACCCGCACGTCACGACGCGGTCACGATCGGTCACTTGACACCGCAGGCGCTCTTGCCGCCCCCGACCGCGCGGGCTAGACCAGAGCGGACGGGACTCCCCTCGGACGTTCGACGAGGAACGAAGAACGGGGCACTGATGCGCAGCACTCTCCGTACACGCACCACCCCACAGGCCGCACGATCCCCACAGGCCGCACGGACCGCACGATCCGCGCAGGCCGCACGAGCCACCGCGGCAGCCGTCGTGGCCGGCGCACTCGCGCTGGCGCTCACCGCATGCGGCGGTGACGACGACAAGAACTCGACAGGCAGCGGCAAGGAGACCGGCGGGACCTCCGAGCCGAGCGTCCAGCTGCCGAACCTCAAAGGCCAGACCCTCGAAGTCGCGGCCGTGTGGACCGGCGCGGAGCAGAAGAACTTCATGAAGGTCATGGACGAGTTCGAGAAGCGCACCGGCGCCGAGATCGGCTTCGTGCCCACCGGCAACAACACGTCCACCTTCCTCGGTACCAAGATCCAGGGCGGCAAGCCGCCGGACGTCGCCTTCCTCCCCCAGGTCGGCGTGTTGCACCAGTTCGCCGAGAAGGGCTGGGTCAAGCCGCTGGGCGCCGAGGCCCAGGCTCAGGTCGACAAGAACTTCTCGCAGGGCTGGAAGGACCTCGGCGCCTACAAGGGCAAGCAGTACGGCGCGTACGTGAAGGCCGCCAACAAGTCCCTCGTCTGGTACAACACCGCGAACTTCGAGGCAGCGGGCCTCAGCGACACCCCGAAGACCTGGAAGGACTTCCTGTCCACCGCGCAGACGCTCTCGGACGCCGGCTCCCCCGCCGTGTCCATCGGCGGTGCGGACGGCTGGACGCTGACCGACTGGTTCGAGAACGTCTACCTCTCCCAGGCGGGCCCGGAGAAGTACGACCAGCTCGCCGCGCACAAGATCAAGTGGACGGACCCGTCGGTCAAGAAGGCCCTGACCACGCTCGCCGAGCTGTGGGGCAAGGACGAGCTGATCGCGGGCGGCAGAAAGGGCGCGCTCAACACGGAGTTCCCGAAGTCGGTCACGCAGACCTTCAGCGGTGACACCCCGGCCGGCATGGTCTTCGAGGGCGACTTCGTGACGGCGAACATCAACGCCGACACCAAGGCCGAGGTCGGCACGGACGCCAAGGTCTTCTCCTTCCCGGCGGTCGGCGACGCCTCGCCGGTGGTCAGCGGCGGCGACGCCGCGGTGATCCTGAAGGACGGCGAGGGCGCCCAGGCGCTGCTGACCTTCCTCGCCTCCACGGACGCGGCCGAGATCTGGGCGGCGCAGGGCGGCTTCCTCTCCCCCAGCAAGACGATGGACCAGGCCACGTACAAGGACGCGGTGACCCGGCAGATCGCCAAGGCGCTGGTCGAGGCAGGCGACGACTTCCGGTTCGACATGTCCGACCAGGCGCCGGCGGCCTTCGGCGGCACCCAGGGCGTCGGCGAGTGGAAGGACCTCCAGGACTTCCTGAGCAACCCGAAGGACGTGGCGGGCACGCAGCAGAAGCTCGAGGCGGACGCCGCCAAGGCGTACGCGGACCAGTGACGGCGCCGGCATGTCCTCCGTAACGAAGACGGCGGAAGGCACCGGCGCGCTGCCGCCGGTGCCCGCCGCCAAGTCGCGCAAGAGCGTGACGCGGACCCGGCTGTGGGTGGCGGTGCTGTTCCTGCTGCCCGCGCTGGTGCTGCTCGGCGCGCTCGTGGTCTACCCGATCGGTTACTCGGTCTGGCGCAGTCTCTACGACGCCGACGGCTCCGGCTTCGTCGGCCTGGAGAACTACGGCGACATCTTCACGAACGACGCCACGCTGACGGCGGTCCGCAACACCGCGATCTGGGTCGCCGTCGCCCCCGCGCTCGTCACGGTGCTCGGCCTGATCTTCGCCGTGCTGACCGAACGGGTGCGCTGGGGCACGGCGTTCAAACTGATCGTCTTCATGCCGATGGCGATCTCCATGCTCGCCGCGGGCATCATCTTCCGCCTGGTCTACGAGCAGGACCCGGACCAGGGCGTGGCCAACGCGGTCGTCACCTCGGTGCACGACGCGTTCACCGACTCCTCGGTCTACCCCAAAGCCCGCCCGAACGCCCAGGTCAGCGATCTGAAAGCGTCCGGCGGCGGTTCGTTCACCACGGCCTCAGCGGTACAACCGGGCACTCCGGCGCTGCTCCCCCTCGTCGGTATCGCGCCGAACCGGCTGCCCGGCGACCCGCGGGACGCCAAGGCGGCCGCCCCCGCCGAGGACGCGGTCACCGGGACCGTCTGGCTGGACTTCAAGCTCGGCGGCGGCGGTGAGAAGGGCGCCGTCGACGCGGGCGAGAAGGCGCTGGAGGGCGTGCAGGTGGAGGCCGTCAAGGGCAGCGAGGTGGTCGCCTCGGCGACCAGCGGCGCCGACGGCACGTTCCGGCTGCCGCGGGAGGCGGACGGGGCGCGACTGCGCCTGCCGGGCTCGAACTTCGCCGCCCCGTACAACGGTGTCGACTGGCTCGGCCCGACGCTGGTGACCCCGTCCATCATCGCCTCGTACGTCTGGATGTGGGCCGGGTTCGCCATGGTGCTGATCGCGGCCGGGCTCGCGGGAGTCGACCGCAATCTCCTGGAGGCGGCCCGGGTGGACGGTGCCAACGAGTGGCAGGTGTTCCGCCGGGTCACCGTGCCGCTGCTGGCGCCGGTCCTGATCGTGGTCCTGGTCACGCTGATGATCAACGTGATGAAGATCTTCGACCTCGTCTACATCATCGCGCCGCAGCCCAGCCAGGACGACGCCAACGTCCTCGCCCTCCAGTTGTTCCTGTCGTCCTTCGGCGGCGGCGGCAACTACGGCGTGGGCAGCGCGATCGGCGTGCTCCTGCTGCTGCTCGTCCTGCCGATGATGTTCGTCAACATCCGCCGTCTGCGGAAGGAGCGCGAGCGGTGACCGCGTCCGACACGTCCGTGCGCGCCAAGCGCTCCGTAGCCGCCCGGGTCGCCAGTGGTGCCGCCGGCGGCGCGCTGCGCGTCTTCCTGCTGCTGGTGGCGGTGTTCTGGCTGGTGCCCGCCTTCGGCCTGCTGGTGTCGTCGTTCCGCGAACCGACCGACATCGCCTCCTCGGGCTGGTGGAAGGTCTTCTCGGCGCCCGCCCAGCTCACCACCGCGAGCTACAAGTCGCTCCTGGAGAACGACGACATCACCAGCTCGCTGCTGAACACGGTCTGGATCACGGTCCCGGCGACCCTGCTCGTGGTCTTCATCGGCGCGATGGCCGGGTACGCCTTCGCGTGGATGGACTTCAAGGGCCGCGACTGGTGGTTCATGGCCGTGGTGGCGCTGCTCGTGGTGCCGGTGCAGGTGGCGCTGATCCCGCTGTCCGACCTCTTCGGCAAGATCGGCATCTTCGGCGACATCATCGGGGTGGTGCTGTTCCACGTCGGCTTCGGACTGCCCTTCGCGATCTTCCTGTTGCGCAACTTCTTCGCGGAGATCCCCCGGGAACTCCTGGAGGCGGCGCGGCTGGACGGCGCCGGTGAGGCCCGGCTGTTCCTGACGGTCGTCCTGCCGCTCGGCGCGCCGGCGATCGCGTCCCTGGGCATCTTCCAGTTCCTGTGGGTGTGGAACGACATGCTCGTCGCCCTGGTCTTCTCCGACCACGGCTCGCAGCCGCTGACCGTCGCCCTGCAACAGCAGGTGCGGCAGTTCGGCGCCAACATCGACGTACTGGCGCCGGGCGCCTTCATCTCGATGGTGATCCCGCTGGCGGTGTTCTTCGCCTTCCAGCGGCAGTTCGTGTCCGGTGTGATGGCGGGCGCGGTCAAGTAGCGGTACGGCACACCGGTCGGAGGGGCGGGCCCGCGAGGTCCGCCCCTCCGACGGCGTAACCCCGTCCCTTTCACGCCGTGACCTCGGGCGGGAGGGCGTCCCCCGGATGCCGCGTCTGGCGTAACCAGATCATCCCTTCGGCCGTTTCAGGGCAGTATGCCCGTGCCGACCCATGGATGTGCCTTGCCCAGGTTCAGTGTCATCGTCCCCGCGTACAGGGTTCAGGCGTACCTTCCGGAATGCCTCGAATCGGTGCTGGAGCAGTCCTGTACCGATCTTGAACTGATCGCGGTCGACGACTGCTCGCCGGACGCCTGCGGTGCGGTCATCGACGAGTTCGCGGCCCGCGACGCGCGCGTCCGCCCGGTGCACCTGACCGAGAACGTGGGCCTGGGCCGCGCCCGCAACGCCGGGCTCGACCGCGCGCGAGGCGACTACCTGCTCTTCCTGGACGGCGACGACAGCCTCACCCCGCACGCGCTGCGGGCGATCGCCGACCGGCTGAAGGAGACCGGCGATCCGGACGTCCTGGTCTACGACTACGCGCGCACCTTCTGCTCGGGCCGGAGCACCCGCAACCAGCTCGCCGACCGGCTGACCGAACAGGGCCCCGCCCCGTTCCGGCTCGCCGACCGGCCCGGCCTGCTCGACGTGCTGATGGTGGTCTGGAACAAGGCGTACCGGCGCGAGTACGTCGAGCGGGCGGCCTTCACCTTCCCGCCCGGCTACTACGAGGACACCCCGTGGACGTACCCGGTGCTGATGTCCGCGGAGACCGTCGCCACCCTCGACCGGGTCTGCGTGCACTACCGCCAGCGCCGCCGCGGCTCCATCCTCGGCACGACCAGCCGCAAGCACTTCGATGTCTTCGAGCAGTACGACCGGGTCTTCGCCCATCTCGCCGCCCACCCGGAGCTGGCGCGCTGGCACCCGGTGCTGTTCCGGCGGATGGTCGACCACCTGGCCACGGTGTTCGTCCGGCGCGGGCGGCTGCCGCGCGGCACCCGCGCCGAGTTCCTGCGCCGGGCCCGGCTCCACTGCGCCCGCCACCGGCCGGGCGGCGGCGCGGCGCGCGGCCGGCGGCTGCCCGCCGGGGCGCGGCCGGAGCACTGGGGCGGCGCGCGGCTGCGGCACGCGCTGGTCCGGCTCGGCGGCCACCGCACGTACCGGCTGCTGTCGCTGGGGTCGCGCTTCTCCAGACGGGTGCTGCGGCTGACCGGCGGGGTGCTGCGCCGGACCCGGCGCGCGGTCCTGCGCGTCCACTACCGCGTCCAGCTCCTCCTGCCGCTGCGCGCCGACCGCGCCGTCTTCACCGGCCACCGGGGGCGCGGCTACGGCTGCAACCCGGGCGCCCTTGAGGCCGCCTTCCGCGAGTTCGCCCCGCACATCCGTACGACCTGGATCGCGGCCCCCGAGCACCACCACACGGTGCCGGCCGCGACCCGCCGGGTGCGTCCCGGGTCGGCCGCGTACTGGACGGCGCTGGCCCGCTCGGCGTACCTGGTCGGCAGCACCGGCTTCGACCCCCGGCTGGTCAAGCGGGCCGGGCAGACCGTGGTCCAGACACAGGCCGGCACCCCGCTCAAGCGGATGGGCCTCGATCTCCAGGACCGTCCGGCCGCCGCCCGCGACACCGACTTCGCGGCGCTGCTGCGCGACGCGGACGCCTGGGACTACTGCCTGTCCGCCAACCGGCACTCCACCCTGACCTGGGAGCGCGTCCACCCCGCCGCGTACGCGACGCTGGAGTACGGGCAGCCGCGCACCGACGTCTTCCACCGGGCGACCCCGGCGGACGTGGCCCGGCTGCGCGCGTCCCTCGGCATCCCCGAGTCCGCCGTCGCCGTGCTGTACGCGCCGACGTACCGCGACTACCGGCGCACCCAGCACCGGCCGCTCGACCTGGCCCGGCTGCTGCGGCTGCTGGGCCCCGGCTTCGTACTCCTCACCCGCGCCCACCCCTCCTACGGCGCCCCGCTGGCGGAGCCCGGCGGCGGCCCGGACCGGCTCATCGACGTGACCGCCCACCCGAGCGTGGAATCGCTCTGCCTGGCGTCGGACGCGCTGATCACGGACTACTCGTCGCTGCTGTTCGACTACGCGGGCCTGGACCGGCCGATCGTGGTGTACGCCGACGACCGCGAGGCGTACGAGGCGGCCCGCGGCACCTACTTCGACCTGCGGTCCTTTCCGCCGGGCGCGGTCGCGCGCAGCGAGGACGAGCTGATCGACGTCTTCGTCACCGGCCACTGGTGCGGCTCCCGCTCCACGCAGCTCCGCGCCGCGTTCCGCGAACGCTTCTGCCCGCACGACGACGGCCACGCCGCAGAACGGGTGGTCCGCCATGTCGTCCTCGGCGAGGAGCCGGGCCTGCCACCGGTGATCCCCTTGACGGACCGCACCCCTGTGCCGTCGGCGACGGCACCCCGGCCCCGTACGACGACCGCGCCCGCCACACCGGCCCGCCCCACCGTGCCCGGCGGCGCGACCGTACCGGCCCGCCCCACGACCCCCGGCGCACCGGTCCCGGCGACGGACGCGAAGGCGCCGCCCGCCGAGGCCCCCCACGCGGCGTCGCCCGCCGAGCCCCCGCCGACCAGCGCACGGCCCCGCACGGAACCACCGCCCGGCCCAACCGCTCCCGCACCCACCACAGCTCCGCCCGCACCGGCCCCAGCACCCGCACCCACCCCGGCCGCGCCCGTCACACCTGAGCCCCCGCCCACCAGCACACGGCCCCGCACGGAACCACCGCCCGGCCCCACCGCTCCCGCACCCACCACAGCGCCCACCGCACCGGCCCCAGCACCCGCACCCACCCCGGCCGCGCCCGTCACACCTGAGCCCCCACCCACCAGCGCACGGCCCCGCACAGAACCACCGCCCGGCCCCACCGCTCCCGCACCCACCACAACGCCCACCGCACCGGCCCCAGCACCCGCACCCACCCCGGCCGCGCCCGTCACACCTGAGCCCCCACCCACCAGCGCACGGCCCCGCACGGAACCACCGCCCGGCCCCACCGCTCCCGCACCCACCACAGCGCCCACCGCACCGGCCCCAGCACCCGCACCCACCCCGGCCG
>NZ_JBHWHV010000009.1:0-48116 GCF_042732375.1 Streptomyces sp. NPDC059785 | reverse complement strand
AGCGCCCGTCACACCTGAGCCCCCGCCCACCAGCGCACGGCCCCGCACGGAACCACCGCCCGGCCCCACCGCTCCCGCACCCACCACAGCTCCGCCCGCACCGGCCCCGGCACCCGCACCCACCCCGGCGGCGCCCGTCGCAGTCGAGCCCCCTGAGACGACGCTCGCAGACGCGCCCGCGCCCGTCGGCACCGACCACCCCTGAACCGCCCGAGCCCTCCCCAGATCCCAGCCCTGCTCGCTGCCCCTTGCCCCTTCGGAGAAAGACCAGAATGCCGCGCTTCAGCATCGTCGTTCCCACTCATGAGGTCGCCGGGCGTCTGTCCCTGGCGCTGGACTCGGTCCTCGGCCAGTCCTTCGGCGACTTCGAGCTGATCCCCGTCTGCGACGTGCAGGACTCCCCGGCGGGCGCCGTCGCCGCCGCGTACGCGGAGCGGGACGACCGGGTCCTCCCGGTGCAGTCGCCGCCGTCCGCGGGCCTCGGGGCGGCGCGCGACACCGGGGCGGGCGCGGCCCGGGGCACGTACCTGCTCTTCCTCGACGGCGACGACGAGCTGGCCCCGGGCGCGCTGCGGGCCCTGGACGCCAGGCTCCGCGAGGCGGGCGAGGACGTGGACGTCGTGTACTTCGAGCACGAGCGCGTGCACTGGTGGGACACCGAGACCAGTACGCCCCCGCTGCCCCGCACGCCCGCCGGCGCCTTCCCGCCGGAGCAGGCGCCGCAGCTCACCGGCGCCGCGCTGCCCGCCTGGTGCGCCGCCTACCGCCGCGACTTCCTCGCCGAGCACCGGCTGACGTTCCCGCGCGCGCACTTCACCGACGTCGGCTGGGGCGGCCTGGTCACGCTCACCGCGCGGCGGATGACGGTGGAGCGCTCGGTCGTCGTACGGCATCTGCTGCGCCGGCAGGGCAGCCGCCTCCACACGCCGGGTGAGCACCAGCTCGATCTCCTCGACCAAGTCGAGCTGGTGCTCACCCGGGCCGCCGCCCAGAACCTGCCGGAGACCCGGTCGGAGCCGCTGTTCCAGCAGCTCTTCGCGCTGGTCCTGAAGACCGCCGCGCACCCGGGCCGGCTGCCCGCGCACCGCCGCCGGGAGTTCTTCCGCCGCGCGGCCCGGCTGCACCGGCGCCACCGGCCCGCCGGGTTCCGGCCGCCGCCCGGCAGCCTCGGCGTGCAGCACCGGCTGCTGGCGGCCGGTGCGTACACCGCGTTCCGGGCGCTGCGCGGCGCCAACCGGCAGACGGCGCGGGCGGCGGCGCGGCTGCCCCGGCCGCGCATGCTGCGCACCCGTGCGCTGTACGCGCTGCACCTGCGCCGCCCCCTGGACGAGAACCTGGCCGTCTACTGCGCGTACTGGGGCCGCGGTTACGCGTGCAACCCGGCCGCGATCCACGCCGCGGCCCGCGCGCTCGCCCCGCACATCCACCCGGTGTTCCTGGTGGAGCCCGACGCGGTGGACGCGCTGCCCGCGGACCTGGACCACGCGGTCATCGGCAGCCACCGCGCCTGGGAGGTGCTGGCCCGCGCCAAGTACCTGATCAACAACGCCAACTTCGCGGACGCCGTCGTCAAGCGCCCCGGCAGCGTGCACCTCCAGACCCAGCACGGCACCCCGCTGAAGAAGATGGGCGTCGACCAGTCGACGTACCCGGTGGTGGCCGCCGCGACCGGCAGCTTCACCAGGCTGCTGAACCGGGTGGACCGCTGGGACTACAACCTCTCCGCCAACCGGCACTCCACCCAGATGTGGGAGCGGGCCTTTCCCGGCTCCTGGGAGGCGCTGGAGTACGGCTATCCGCGCAACGACGTCTTCTACACGGCGACCGCCGAGGACGTGGTCCGGGCGCGCCGCGCGCTCGGCGTCCCCGACGGCGTGAAGGCGCTGCTGTACGCGCCGACGCACCGCGACCACAGCACCGGCTTCGACGAGCGGCTCGACCTGGAGGCGCTCTGCGCCGCGGCGGGCGAAGGCGGCGAGGAGTTCGTGGTGCTGCTGCGCGCCCACTACTTCTACGACGGGAACGGGGATGGGGACGGGAACGGGAACGGGAACGGGGACGGCGCCGCGCGGACCGGCGGGCGGGTCATCGACGTGACCGGGCACCGCTCGGCCGAGGACGTCTGCCTGGCCGCCGACGCGCTGATCACCGACTACTCGTCCATCATGTTCGACTACGCCAACCTCGACCGCCCGATCGTGGTGTACGCCGACGACTGGGAGGTCTACCGGGAGACCCGGGGCAGCTATTTCGACCTGATCGCGGAGCCGCCCGGCCCGGTCGCGCGTACGCCCGAGGAGCTGGCGGAGGTCTTCCGCGACGGCTCCTGGGCGGGTCCTGCGGCGGCGGAGCTGCGGGCCCGGTTCCGGGAGCGGTTCTGCGAGTTCGACGACGGACGGGCCGCCGAGCGGGTGGTGCGGCGGGTGCTGCTGGGCGAACCGCCCGAGTCGCTGCCGCCCGTGCTCCCCCTCGCCCGGCGCACCCCGGCCCCGGCCCCCACTTCCCGAAGGAGCTGACGTGCCCCGCTTCAGCGTCATCGTGCCCGTCTTCAAGGTGCAGGGCTATCTGCGCGAGTGCCTCGACTCGGTCCTCGGGCAGTCGTACCCGGACCTGGAGGTGATCGCCGTGGACGACTGCTCGCCGGACGGCTGCGGCGCCATCCTCGACGAGTACGCCGTCCGCGACCCGCGGGTGAAGGTGCTGCACCTGCCCGAGAACGTGGGCCTCGGCCTCGCCCGCAACGCCGGGATGCCGCACGCCTCCGGGGACTTCCTGCTCTTCCTCGACAGCGACGACACCCTCACGCCCGGCGCCCTGCGGGCCATGGCCGACCGGCTGGACGAGACCGCCGACCCGGACGTGCTGGTCTTCGACTACGCGCGCACCTACTGGTGGGGCGGCACCCGCCGGAACGTTCTGGCGGGGCTGCTCGCGGACGGCGCGGACGGTACGGCCTCCGGCGCGGACGCCAAACGTGGGGCGGACACCGCGCGTGGGGCGGACACCGCGCACGGGGTGGCGGGCGACGGTACCTTCACCGCGGCCGGGCGCCCCGAGATCCTGGAACTGCTGATGGTGGTCTGGAACAAGGCCTACCGCCGCGGCTTCGTCGAGCGGCACGGCTTCGCCTTCCCGCCCGGCTACTACGAGGACACGCCCTGGACGTTCCCGGTGCTGCTGAGCGCGGACCGGATCGCCACCCTGGACCGGATCTGCCTCGCCTACCGGCAGCGCCGCCAGGGCAACATCCTGTCCACCACCAGCCGCAAGCACTTCGACATCCACGAGCAGTACGAGCGGGTCTTCGCCTTCGTCGACGCCCGCCCCGACCTGAATCTCTGGCGCCCCTACCTGCACCGCAAGATGGGCGAGCACTGCCTCGACGTCCTCGGCAAGCCCGACCGGCTGCCCGAGCGGGACAAGCCCGAGTTCTTCCGCCGCACGGCCGAGCTGTTCCGCACCCACGTGCACGGTCCGGTCCCGCCCGAACTGCGCGTGCTGCTCGGCGGTTACGGCGGCTACCGCCTGGAGCGGCACAAGGCGCGCGCGCTCAAGGCGCTCGACGCGCGCAGGCAGCGGGCGCGGGCCGCCGCCGCGGACCGGATCGGGCGCGGCTGGTCCGCGCTCCTGCGGCAGCGCCCGCTCGACCCGGACCTGGCGGTGTACTCGGCGTTCTCGCACCGGGGCGTGCTCGGCGACCCGGCGGCCGTGCACCGCGCCGCCCGCGAACTCGCCCCGCACATCAGGGGCGTGTGGGTGGTGCGCGAGGAGCAGGTGCCGCTGCTGCCGGCCGGCATCGAGTACGTCGTCCCGGACTCCCCGCGCTACCGGCAGGTCACCGCCCGGGCCACGTACTTCGTCAACAACGTCAACTGGCCCGGCACGCTGGTCAAGCGGCCCGGCAGCGTGCACGTCCACACCCACCAGGGCACCCCGCTGAAGTACATGGCGGCCGATCTGCTCGGCAAGCCGGGCGCCCGGCACGGCTTCGACGTGCCGCAGATGCTGCGCCGCGCCGACCGCTGGGACTACAGCCTGGTCGCCAACCGCCACTCCGAACTGGTCTGGGACCGCGCCTACCCCTGCCACTTCACCTCGCTGCGCACCGGCAGCCCGCGCAACGACGTGCTGGTACGGGCCCGTTCCGACGACGACGGCAACGGAGCCGACGCCGGTGCCGGGGCTGGCGCCAGGACTGGCGCCGGGGCTGGCACCGGGGCTGGCACCGGGGCCGTCGTCCGCTCCCGGCTCGGCATCCCGGCCGCCAACACGGTGGTGCTGTACGCGCCGACGCGCCGCGACTACGTCAGGGGCGGCCACGCCGAACGGATCGACCTGGCCCGGTTCGCCGACGACCTCGGCGCGGACCGCACCCTCGTCGTCCGGCTGCACCCCTCCCTCGCGGAGGGCCCGGCACGCGGCTTCGGCCTCACGGAGCTGGCCCGGCGCGGGGTGCTCGTCGACGCGACGGACGAACCGCACGTCGAGGAGCTGATGCTCGCCTCGGACGTCCTGGTCACGGACTACTCGGCGCTGCTGTTCGACTACGCCAACCTGGACCGGCCGATCGTGGTGCACGCCGACGACCGGGACGCGTACACCGCGAGCCGGGGCACGTACTTCGACATCACCGCCGATCCGCCGGGCCATGTGGCGCGCTCCTACCGGGACCTGGCCTGGCTGTTCGCGTCCGGTGCCTGGCGGGACGAGGAGTCGGCGCGGCTGCGGGCCGGGTTCCGGGAGCGGTTCTGCGAGTTCGACGACGGGCGGGCCGCGGAGCGGGTGGTGCGCACGCTGATGCTCGGCGAGCGTGACGTGCCGGTCCCGGTCAGGGTGCCCGCGCCGGCGGGCCAGGACCTGCGGGTCTCGTCGTGAGGCAGGCACGGTGGCGGTTCCTGCGAACTCGGCCGCGTACCTGGGTCGTCGTGCTCGCGGCCGTGTTCGCCGTGCTCCAGCTCGCCAACGTCACCGGGCGCGACACCCCCGACACCAAGAACTACCTGTCGTACGCGCTGAGTCTGCGCGGTGACGGCAAGCGCGCGGCCGCGGCGGCGACCATCGACTACGCGTGCGCGGGCCGGGCGTCCATCGCGCGCCGGAACCAGAGCGTCGACGTGCTCCGCTTCCACCGCCCGAGCCCCACCCGGCGGGTCACCGAGGAGTGCCGGCGCGAGCAGTGGGCGCAGGTGGACCGGCGGCTGCGGGCCGGGCAGACGGCCGGCCGCACGGTGCCGTTCATGCCCGCCCGCTTCATGCGGATCTTCGAGGTGCGGCCGGGGTATCCCGCGCTGCTGGTGCCGTTCATCGCCGTGTTCGGCGTGACGTGGGGCCTGTGGGCGTCGGGGGTCACCGTCGCGGTCGCCGGGGGTGTGCTCGCCTTCCTGACCCTGCGCACCCTGCGCGCGCCGACGGTGGTGGCGCTGACCGGGCAGGCGCTGTTCTACGTGCTGCCGTGCGGCGCGACCGCCATGCGCCCGATGACCGAGGGGCTGATGCTGACGCTCACCCTGGCGGCGCTGTGGGGGTGCGCGCTGGCCCTGGAGGGCGGCCGGGCGCGGACCGGCGCGGCACTGGTCGGCGGGGCGCTGGCCTGGCTGTTCACGGTGAAGCATTCGCAGGCGCTGTTCCTGGGGCTGTGCCTGGCTGCGGCATGCGCGGCGATCGGGCTGCGACGCGCGGGAGGCGTTCCCGACCGCGCCGCCCCGGGCGCCGGACCGGGCACCGAACCGGGCGCTGCCCCTGACTCCAGTACGGGCGCTGCCCCTGACTCCAGTACGGACGCTCTCCCGGGCTCCGGACCGGGCGGCGTACGGGTAGGGGTAGGGGTACTGGTGCGCGTGCGGCGGGCGTGGGCCGCGCTCGGCCGGCCGCTGCGGGCGGTGGCGCTGGTGGCGGGCGGCGCGGCCGTGGCGACCGTCCTGGCCGCGCGGGCGCTGCGCTACCCGGCCGAGTCGGAGAGCCTCCAGGACCTGCTGACCGATCACTTCGGGCGGCCCGACCGCATCCGGCCGTGGCCCGAGTTCCTCCGCCTGGAGGCGGGCTTCTGGGTGGAGTGGCTGCGCCGCCAGTTGTGGGAGCCGCTGTTCCTGACGGCGCTGCTGGCCGCCGCGTGGGGCGCGCTGCGCCGGCGCCCGGCCTTCGGCTGCTTCCTGCTCGCGGGCGCGTTCACCGGCGTGCTCAACCAGGCCGGGCACCCCGACATCAACATCTACGGGGACCGGCTGATCGTCCTGGCATGGCTGCTGCCGGTGCTGGGTCTCCCGCTGCTCCTGGAACGGGCGACGCGGCCCCCGGCGCCGCTCCCGGGCACGGTGCCGGGCCCGCTGCGACGCGACACGGCGCCGGTCCGCTGAGCACCCGCGTCCGCGTCCGGGTCCGGGTCCGGGTCCGGTCCCTGAACTCTGCACTCACCTGATGAGGTGAACTGCGGCTAGGCCGTTGACCCCGGCGGGAATATACGGCAAATGCCCGCAATCGCCCCGCACCGTCCCCTGTCCGCCCGGTGAGCGCCGATCTCCTCGTCCGGCGGGCCGCGCGCGGCGCCACGGCGCTGCGCGGCGGCGCGTCCTGGCGCCCGACGCCGTACCAGGTCTTCGGCGGCCTGTTCTGGCTGGTGCTGGTCCTCGCCAGTTGGCGCGTCCCGCTGTGCTGCGACGCCGGCCAGCACGCGGCGGTCGTCGAGCGGCTGAAGGACCGGCTGCTCCACCCGCTGCACCCGATGGCGGACCTGCCGGGCGCGGGCAGCCCGTACTACTCGCCGTACGCCGTCGCGCAGGGCGCCTTCGCCCGGCTGACCGGCCTCGGCGGCTGGGAGGTGGTACGGCTGGCCGCGCCGGTGAACCTGCTGGTGCTGCTGACGGGCCTCGGCCGTTTCGTCCGGGTGCTCGCGCCGGCCCGGCCCTGGGCGCCGGTCTTCGCGCTGCTCGCCATGGTGCTGCTCTGGGGCACCGAACGGGCCTGGTGGAGCGGGTATCTCGGGCTGATGTCGATGACCGGGAACCTCGGCTACCCCTCGACCTTCGCGATCGGCCTGACCTTCTGGGCCTGGGCGCTGACGGGAACCCGCACGGACAGCGGCACCGGCCCGGACAACGGCACCGGCGCGGACAGCGGCACCGGCCGCATGCACTACGGCGGCACCGGCCGCATGCACTACGGCGGCACCGGCCGCATGCGCTACGGCGCCACCTCCGTCCGGTACGTCGGCCCGAGCGGTCTGCGCGGCCTGACCGGCTACGCGGCGCTCGGCGTCCTGTACGGCCTGGTCCTGCTCGTCCACCCGATCACCTCGGTCGCGGCGGCGCTCGGCGCGGTGGCGCTGGTGGCGGGCCGGCAGCGCGGCTGGCGCGGCCCGGTCGCGGTCCGCTGGGCGCTGACGGCCGGGACGGCGCTGGCGACCGCCGCCTGCTGGCCGTACTTCGACGTCTTCGCGCTGCCCGGCGACACCAGCGTGGACGCCATGCACAAACGGCTGTACGCGGGGGTGCCCGGACAGTTCTGGCTGGCCCTGCTCGGGCTGCCCGCGCTGTGGCTGCGGGCCCGGCGCTCGGCCCGCGACCCGCTGGTGCTGCTGTTCGCCCTGGAGTGCCTGACCGTCGCCTACGGCTGGGTCAGCGGGCACTACACCTACGGGCGGATCCTGGGACTGACGCTGGTGCCCGCGCAGTTCGCGCTCGCGGTGGAGCTGGCGGCGCCGCGGCCCTGGCCGGTGTGGCGGCGGGCGCTCGGGGCGGCGGCGGTCGCGGGGGCCTGCACCGGCTTCCTCACCGTGCAGGCGGGCGCGGTCGTGCCGGCCGGTTTCGCGCAGCCGCCGCACTGGCCGACGTACGAGTGGGCGGCGCGGCACATCGGACCGGGCGAGGTGGTGATCACCGACGGGTACTACGCGGTGCACTCCCTCGCCGGGTACGGGCCCAACCTCGCCGCGCCCGCCTGGCCCGACGCCGCGCTCGACGAGGCGGAGCGGCAGCGCATGGTCGCGGACGTCCGCGCCTATCTCGCCCCGGGGTCGTCCCGCGCCCTGCGCGCGGCCGTGGTCCGCCGCCACCACGTGCGCTGGCTGCTGCTGACGCCTCGGCAGCAGGCGCCGCCGGAGGCGGTGGTGGTCGCGTGGAGCCCGGTCACGGGCGAGGTGCTGGCGCGGGTCGGCCACGGACGCGGCGGCGCGGCCCGGTGACCACCGGACCGCGCCACGAGAATTTTGCTGCCGCCCGGCTTACTCGACGACGAGCTCGACCGGGATGTTGCCGCGGGTCGCGTTGGAGTACGGGCAGACCTGGTGGGCCTGCTCGACCAGCTTGCGGCCGGTCTCGGCGTCGAGGGAGTCGGGCAGCTCCACGCGCAGCGTGACGGCCAGGGCGAAGCCCTCGCCCTGCTTGCCGATGGAGACCTCGCCGGTCACCGCGGCGTCGGAGACGTCCACCTTCGCCTGCCGGCCGACGGCGCCGAGCGCGCTGGCGAAACAGGCGGCGTACCCGGCGGCGAAGAGCTGCTCGGGGTTGGTGCCCTCGCCGTTGCCGCCCATCGACTGCGGAACGGCCAGCTGGAGGTCGAGGCGGCCGTCGGAGCTGACGGCGCGGCCGTCGCGGCCGTGGGTGGCGGTGGCGACAGCGGTGTAGAGCGCGTCCATGGAGACCATCCCTCTCAGATCAACGTCTTGGTGCGGCGGCCGGTCCGGCCGCCCTCACGACCACAAGTGAAGCACGCAATTCAATTGCGCACAACTTAATGACGGTCGAGAGCTACCCTTGATGCATGACCGCCACGCCGACCCCGGACACCCAGCCCGCGGACGCCCGGAGCCCGGAGACCACAGCTCCGGAGACCGCACCCCCGGCCGACGGGGACTACCTCCGCCTCGACCAGCAGATCTGCTTCTCGCTGAACGCCGCGTCCCGCGCCTTCGGCAGCGTCTACCGCGTCCTGCTCAAGGACCTCGGACTCACCTATCCGCAGTACCTGGTGATGCTCGTGCTGTGGGAGCACGGGGAGCTGCCCGTGAAGGCGGTCGGCGAACATCTGCGGCTGGACTCCGGGACCCTGTCGCCGCTGCTCAAGCGGCTGGAGGCGGCCGGTCTCGTACGGCGCGAGCGCAGCGTCCACGACGAGCGGTCCGTGCAGGTGCGACTCACCGGCGAGGGCACCGCGCTCCGCGAGCGCGCCCTGTCGGTGCCGCGCCGGATCGCCGCGGCGACGGGCTTCGAGATCGACGAGATCCTCGACCTGCGCACACGCCTCGACCGCCTGACGACGGCCCTGGACGCGGCGGCCCTGGAGGACACGCCGGGCTGCGTCTAGGGCCTGGCCGCCCGCTTCGGAATCCCTGACGAGACCTTGGCCTAAATGCCCCATTTCACAGGCATAAGCGGCTTACGATCCCGTCTTGATGCGCATCCTGCCGAACACCCACCGCCCGCCCACCGCACAGGTCAGCGTCGTGGTCATCGGCCACAACGACGCCGCGCACGTCACGGACGCCGTGCGCTCGGCGCTCGCCCAGGGCCCGGCCGTCCGCGAGGTCGTCGCCGTCGACGACTGCTCGGCCGACCGCAGCGCCGCCCTCCTCGACGCCCTGGCCCGCGACGAGCCGCGGGTGCGGGTGGTGCGCCGCGCGGTCAACAGCGGCGGCTGCGGCAGCCCCCGCAACGACGGCATCGACGCGGCCACGGCCCCGTACGTGATGTTCCTCGACAGTGACGACGTGCTGCCGCCCGGCGCGGTGGACGCGCTGCTCGCGGCGGCCCTCGACGCCGGCGCGCCGGTCGGGGCGGGCCGGTGCGTGCGGCGCGAGCTGCCGTCGGGCCGCGACATCCCCTGGCAGCCGGGCCTGTACGCGCGGCCCGCCGTCGTCGCCCGCCCCGCCCGGCGCCCCCGTCTGGTCCACGACACGCTGTGCGTCAACAAGCTCTACTCGACCGGCTTCCTGCGCGAGCACGGCATCCGCTTCCCCGAGGGCCCCTTCCGCTACGAGGACTTCGTGTTCACCGCGCGCGTACTGGCCGCGGGCCCGCGGATCGCGCTCGTACCCGACACGGTGTACGTCTGGCACGTCCGCAGGGACGCCGACCGGCTGTCGATCTCGCTGGACCGGTCCGGCGTCGACAACTGGCGGGCCCGTACGGAGGCCGTCGGAGCCGCCCACGAGATCCTGCTCGGCGCCGGTGAGAAGCGGCTCGCGCGCGCGGTGCGGGCCAAGTTCCTCGACCACGAACTGCGCATGTACACCCGGGAGCTGGCCCAGCGCGGCCCGGCGTACCGGAGCGAGTGGTGGCGGCTGACCCGCGCCTTCCTCGGCTCCTTCGACGCGACCGACTTCGGGCCCGCGCCCGCGCCCGGCCGGGTGATCGCCCGGGTGGTGCTCGCCGCCGACGAACCCCGCGACCTGCCCCGGCTGACCGAGCTCGCGGCCCGCCCGGCCCGGCTGCGCCCGCCGTACGCGCGGGCCGCGGACGGCACCCCCGTCTGGTCGGCCGACCTGCCCCAGGTCGACCTCGACCACCTGCTGGAACGCCCGGTGCGCGTGCTCCCCGTCGCCGTCGACGCCGAACTGCGCCCGCGCCGGGGCACCTCGTGTCTGCGGCTGCGCCTGCACGAGCTGTACGGGCGGCTGGGCGAGGCGGGTCCGCGGGCGGTGACGGCCGAGTTCACGGAGCGCGCGAGCGGGCGCCGGGGCCCGCGCCGTACGAGCCCCTTCGCGCCCGGCCCGGATCCGGACACCTGGTCGGCGGAGATCGAGGTGGACCTGGCGGCGCTCGGCGCCGGCACCTGGGACCTGCGCTGCCGGCTCGGCTTCCACGACGGCACCGGCCGCGACACCACCGCGCACGCGGTGGCGGGCCCTGGCCTGCTGCGCCGCTCGGCCGTCCCGAGCGCCCGGCACGGTCTCCTGCTCATCCAGCCGTACGCCACCCACTCGGGATCGCTGGCGGTGCGGATCGCGTCCGGGTGGCGCGGAACGACCGCCGTCCTCCGCCGCCGGCTCGCCCGCCTGCTTCACTGTTGTACGACCCGCCGGTGCGGCCGGCGCCGCCGAGCCGCACCCCGGGCCCACCGAGAGGGGACACCCCCATGACCTGGCTGATCACCGGCGGCGCCGGCTACATCGGGGCGCACGTGGTCCGCGCGATGACCGGCGCGGGTGAGGCGGCCGTGGTCTACGACGACCTCTCCACCGGGCTCGCCGAACGCCTCCCCGCGGACGTGCCGCTGGTCGTCGGCTCGACCCTGGACGCCGGGCTCGTCCGCCGCACGCTGGCCGGGCACCGGGTCACCGGCGTGGTGCACCTGGCCGCGAAGAAGCAGGTCGGCGAGTCGCTGGACCTGCCGCTGCACTACTACCGGGAGAACGTCGAGGGGCTGCGGGTCCTGCTGGACGCGGTGACGGCCGCGTCCGTCCCGTCCTTCGTCTTCTCCTCCTCGGCCGCCGTCTACGGCACCCCGGACACCGGCACCGCGGACCTGGTCACCGAGGGCACCCCGTGCGTGCCGATCAGCCCGTACGGCGAGACGAAGCTCGCGGGCGAGTGGCTGGTGCGCGCCACCGGCCGGGCCACGGGCCTGGCCACGGCGTCGCTGCGGTACTTCAACGTGGCGGGGGCCGCCGCACCGGAGCTGGCCGACACCGGCGTCTTCAACATCGTCCCCATGGTCTTCGAGAAGCTGACCGAGGGCGCGCCGCCGCGGATCTTCGGCGACGACTACCCGACCGCCGACGGGACCTGCGTCCGCGACTACATCCACGTGGTGGACCTGGCGGAGGCCCACGTGGCCGCGGCCCGCGCGCTCAGCACGTCACCGGGGCGGCACCTGACCCTCAACATCGGGCGCGGCGAGGGGGTGTCCGTGCGCGAGATGATCGACCGGATCAACGCGATCACCGGCTACGACCGCCCGCCGACCGTGACCCTGCGCCGCCCCGGCGACCCGGCCCGGGTGGTGGCCTGTGCCGACCGCATCGCCACGGAGCTGGGCTGGAAGGCGAAGTACGACGTCCAGGACATGATCACGTCGGCCTGGGACGGCTGGGTGCGAAGGCACCCCAGGGCGGCCCGCGCCTGACCGGCGACCTGGCCGAGCAGAGAGCGAACGGCTGTCAGAGCGCCTTCAGCGCCGCCGCCGTCGCCCGCGCCAGGCCCGCCAGATAGCCCTTCGGCAGCTTGGGGCCGCGGACGACGACCGCGCGCCAGTACAGCGGGCCCGAGATCAGGTCGAGGGCGAGGTCCTCGTCGACGCCCGCGCGGATCTCGCCGCGCGCCGCCGCCGCGGCCACGATGCCGCTCGCGACCGACTGCTGCCCCTCGCGCAGCGCCTTCTGCATGGCCTCGGCGATCTCCGGATTGCGGGCCGCCTCGGCCTGGAGGTCGGGGATGATCTGCCCGGCCACGGGGTGCCGCAGCGCCCGCGAGGTCACCTCGTACAGCAGCCGCAGGTCGCTCTCCAGGGCGCCGGTGTCGGGGGCGGGCAGTCCCTGCACGGCGACGGCCGAGACCAGGTCGAGGACCAGGTGGAGCTTCGACCGCCAGCGCCGGTAGACCGCGGTCTTGCCGACGCCGGCCCGGCGCGCGATGCCCTCGATGGACATCCGGGCGTAGCCGGCGGAGGCCAGTTCCTCGAAGACGGCGGCGCGGATCGCCTCGGTCACGTCCGCGCGGAGCACGGCCGCCCCGGCGGGCGCCCGGCGGCGCGGCTGCGTCTGGGCCGGCTCGGCGTTCGTCGTCATACCGACCAGCATAGGCCGTTACGACGAAACGGTTGCGTTCCGACGTCGATCCGGCCTACGCTCACGTTGCGACGATACGGTCCCGTTCCGACGTAAGCAGCCGGCAAAGGTCTGTGCAGGACACGGCAGACCACCGGGGGAACGGACCACCGCAGCGCTCCACCCCGCAGCACCCACCCCCACACTCCCCGAGCGAAAGCGCACCGGATGTGAGCCAGGTCCTCCAGAAACCGCCTTCCGCGGCCGAGCCCGCCCCGGCCGTCGAGACCGCCGCCGAGCTGGCCGCGCGCCACGGCCTCGGCGTCAGCGGCGCCCGGCCGTCCCTGAGCCAGTACGTCCGCCAACTGTGGGCGCGCCGGCACTTCATCACCGCCTTCGCCACCGCCAAGCTCACCGCCCAGTACAGCCAGGCCAAGCTCGGCCAGGTCTGGCAGGTGGCGACCCCGCTGCTCAACGCGGCGGTCTACTACTTCATCTTCGGCATCCTGATGGGCACCAAGCACGGCGTGCCGGACTTCGTGCCGTTCCTGGTCACCGGCGTGTTCGTATGGACGTTCACCCAGAGCTCGATCATGGCGGGCACCCGCGCGATCTCCGGCAACCTCGGCCTGGTGCGGGCCCTGCATTTCCCGCGGGCCGCGCTGCCGGTGTCGTTCTGCCTCCAGCAGCTCCAGCAGCTGCTGTTCTCGATGGCCGCGCTCGTGGTGATCCTGCTCTGCTTCGGCGTGCCGGTCGCGATGTCCTGGCTGCTGGTGGTCCCCGCGCTCACCCTCCAGTTCGTCTTCAACGCGGGCGTGGCGATGGTGATGGCGCGGATCGGCGCCAAGACGCCCGACATCGCCCAGCTCATGCCGTTCCTGCTGCGCACCTGGATGTACGTCTCGGGCGTCATGTGGAGCCTGGACAAGCTGCTGGCGGGCCGGGACGTCCCGCACGTCGTGCAGCTCGCGCTCCAGTGCAACCCGGCGGCCGTCTACATCGACCTGATGCGCTTCGCGCTGATCGACAGCTTCACCGGGCACCAGCTCCCGCCGCACGTGTGGGCGCTGGCGGCGGGCTGGGCGCTGGTCGCGGGCGTCGGCGGCTTCATCTGGTTCTGGAAGGCTGAGGAGACCTACGGCCGTGGCTGACACCCTGATCAAGGCGGCGGAGCACGAGCCCGCGAAGGGCGCCCCGGACGCCCGCATCCCCACCGTCGTCGCCGACGGCGTCGACATCGTCTACCGGGTCAACGGCACGGGCGCGGGCCGCGGCACCGCCACCGCCGCGCTCAACCGGATCCTGCGCCGCGGCAAGGCGGAGCGGGCGGCGGGCGTCCGCAAGGTGCACGCCGTGAAGAACGTGTCCTTCACCGCGTACCGGGGCGAGGCCATCGGGCTGATCGGCACCAACGGCTCCGGCAAATCGACCCTGCTCAAGGCGGTCGCGGGGCTGCTGCCCGTGGAGAACGGCCGGATCTACACCGACGGCCAGCCCTCCCTGCTCGGCGTCAACGCGGCCCTGATGAGCGACCTCACCGGCGAGCGCAACGTGTACCTCGGCGGCCTCGCGATGGGCATGTCCCGGGAACAGGTGCGCGAGCGCTACCAGAGAATCGTCGACTTCTCCGGCATCAACGAGAAGGGCGACTTCATCACCCTGCCGATGCGCACGTACTCCTCCGGCATGGCGGCCCGGCTCCGGTTCTCCATCGCCGCGGCCAAGGACCACGACGTGCTGCTCATCGACGAGGCGCTGGCCACCGGCGACCGCTCCTTCCAGAAGCGCTCCGAGGCCCGCATCCGCGAGCTGCGCAAGCACGCGGGCACCGTCTTCCTGGTCAGCCACAACAACAAGTCCATCCGCGACACCTGCGACCGGGTGCTGTGGCTGGAGCGCGGCGAACTGCGCATGGACGGCCCGACGGCCGACGTCCTCAAGGAGTACGAGGCGTTCACGGGCGGCAAGCGCTGACCGCGCTCGTCCGAAAGGCCCCCACCGCTCCCTCACCGCTCCAGGAACGCGAACAGCCCCTCCCAGCGCCGCACGATCTCCTCCGTCGTGAAGCGCTGGATGTTCGTCCGGGCCGCCTCGCCCATCGCGTCCCGCAGCGCCTTGTCGCTCATCAGGGTGTCGAGCCGGCGGGCGAGTTCGCCGGTGTTGCCGACGGCGGCGAGGAGTCCGTCCTCGCCGTCGCGGACGATCTCGCGGACGCCGGGCGCGCAGTCGAAGGCGGCGCACGGCAGCCCGGACGCCATGGCCTCCATCAGGGCGAGCGGGAAACCCTCGCCGCGCGAGGACAGGACGAAGACGGAGCCGCGCCGCAGAGCGCCCGGCACGTCGTCGGTCCGGCCGGCCCAGTCCACCGAGCCGTCGAGCCCGAGCGCCGTGCAGCGCGCCCGCAGCAGCTCCCCGTCCTCTCCCGAGCCGTGGACGCGCAGCGTCCAGTCCGGGTGGCGCGGCGCGACCTCGGCCCAGGTGTCCAGGAGCATGTCGATGCCCTTCTGGTCGGTCAGCCGGCCGACGCTGACCACGGTCTTCGTGTCGCGCGGCGAGGACTCGTCCGGCATGAAGGGCAGCGGGTTCGGCATGTACGAGGCGTTGTTCATGCCCTGCCCGATCCACCGGTCGGCGTCCTCGCGGGTCAGCGCGAGCATCCGGTCGACGTCCCGGTAGTGCCGCCGCACCCGCCCGAACCGCGAGGTCGCCCGCGAGTACGCGAACGACTCGTGGCTCATGCCGATCACCGTCAGACCGGTGGTGTCGGCCAGCTCCACCCACTCCATGGCCCACACCTGCGTGACGATCACGACGGCCCCGGGCCGCGCCGCCCGGAACAGCCCGGTCAGCGTGGCGGCCTTCGCCCGCATCCCGGCCGCCCGCGCCGCCCTGCGCCGCCGCTCGGCGACGTCGAGCCGCCCCCTGAGCCCGCGCGCCGGACCGACCCGCGGCGGATGCACGTCGTACAGCGTCGTGAGCGGGTACGGCACGTCGCCGATCGCCTGCCGCACCTCGGGCTCGGTGATGCCGACGACGTGCACCCGGTGGCCGCGGCCGGTGAAGAGGCGGGCCATCTGGTGCGACCAACTGGTCACCCCGCCCAGTTCGTCGACGCTGTTGGAGACGAAGAAGACGTCCCGCGTCCGCTGCCTGACCGGTGCCGTCACGCGCGCCTCCACTCGGCGAAGAACTGCTCCACGACGTCCCGCGCGGCGGTCCCCTTGTCGTACTCGCCGAACGCGGCGGTGAACCGCTCGCGCGCGGCGGCGTACTTCACCGCCTGTTCCTGGAACGCGTCCAGCGCCGCGTACAGCTCGTCCTCGGTGCGCAGCACGGGCCCCGGCGCCCGCTCCAGGAGGTCGAAGTAGGTGCCGCGCCCTGCACGCACGTACTCCTCGTAGTCGTGGACGAGGAAGAACATCGGCCGGTCCAGCAGGGCGTAGTCGAACATCACGGACGAGTAGTCGGTGATCAGCGCGTCGGCCAGGGCCAGCAGCGGGGTCATGTCGTGGTGGTCGGTGACGTCGATGACACGCCCGCGCACGGACGGCGGCAGCACCACATGGTTGAGGTAGTGCGAGCGCACGAGCAGGACGAACCGGTCGCCGAAGGCGTCGGCGAACCGCTCCGGGTCGAAGGGCAGCTCGAACCGCCGCCGCCGGCCGCCGCGCCCCCGGAAGGTCGGCGCGTACAGCAGCACCGTACGGTCGTCCGGGATGCCCAGTTCCGCGGCGAGCGGACCGCGTTCGCGCCGCCCGGACGTCTCCTCACTCCTCCTGGCCGCCACGAGCGCGTCGTTGCGCGGGTAGCCCACCCGCAGCAGCGTCCGCTCCTTCAGCCGGAACGCCCGCGCGAGGGTGCGCACATCGTGCTCGGAGCGGATCAGGAACCGGTCGAAGCGGTCGAGCACCCGCTGCTGCGTCTCCTGCGCGGCCCGGGACCTGAGCTTCCACTCCGGCTCGTCGAACCCCATCCGCTTGAGCGCCGAACCGTGCCAGGTCTGGAGGTACGTAGTCTCCGGCCGCTTGGTGAGCTTGAGCGGGTAGCTCTGGTTGTCGATCCAGAACCCGGCCCGCGCCAGCGCCCTGAGATAGGGCAGCGACCAGCGGCGCACCAGAGTGGCGTCCGCCGGAAACCCTTCGGGAGAGCCCGCGTACGACCACACCGCCTCGAAGTCGAGTCCCTGGCGGCGCATCTCCTCGTAGACGGCCCGGGGGCTGTCGCTGTACTGCCGCCCGAGATGGCTCTCGAAGACGACGAGCCGCTTCCTGACCGGCAGCCTGCTGAACACCTCGTGGTAGACGCGGATCTTGGCGGCACCCGAGGTCAGCCGTTCGCGCGCGCGTCGCGCCCTGCGGTAGCCGTCCCGGGCGGCCCGCCCCGCCGGTCCGCGCACACCGCGCCTCAGCAGTTCCTCGGCCTTCTTGCCCGGGACGAGGCGGAAGGAGAGATGGCCGCGTACGGAGACGACCGGTTCGATGCGGTCGGCGACCAGCCGGGTCAGCCGCGGCCGGACGGGCAGCGGTCCGGCGGCGCCCTCCGGGACGGCGGCCGTCAGCCGGGTGGTGGTGCGCACCCCGTCGACGCCGAGATGGAGCCGGACGTCCCACACCGCGTCCACGACGCCCAGCGGCCGTACCTTCGCGAGGTCCGCCGACGCCGCCCAGGCGATGGCCGCGCCCTCGTGCCGCACCTCGGCCACCGGGAAGCGGAAGGTCTTCAAGCGCACGCCCCGGCGGCGGGCGTAGAACTCCAGCTCGCCCGAGAGCCGCGCGCCGGGCGGCACGACACCGAGCGGGTTGGTGATCAGCCCGGCCAGCCGTACGGTGCTGCCCGACTGCGCGTACCCGGTCAGCGCGTTGCGCAGGAACATCCGCTCGACCGGCTTGGCGTGGTACCCGAGCCGGGTCACGTCCAGGACGTGCCGGCCGAGGGCGTCGCCGAGGTGCTCGGCGCACCAGTACACGCGCCCGTCGTGCTCCACGAGCGGCGCGGAGATCTTGTCCCGGTTGAGGAGCGTGTCGACGGCGGGCAGCAGGTTGTCCCAGTCGCCCTGCCGGAGCAGGTAGGCGCAGACGGCGTGGATGGGCTCGGCCTCGTCGTAGGCGGCCGGATCGACGGAGTCCAGGTAGGGCCGGGCCAGCGCGGCGAACTCCCGCCGGTAGACCGCGTCCCGGAAGGGCAGCTCCCGCAGGTGCAGCACGAGGTCGTGCTTGAGGAACTTGACGTCCTTGGCGAACTTCAGCCCGTCGAGGCCCCGCTCGGCGAGCAGCGCGTCGACCCGGCGGTGGATCTCCATGCGGTGCGCGAAGTTGGCGATCTCGTCGCGTCGGTTGCTGATCGACCGGACGGCGGTGTCCGCGGGCCGGTCGACCACCCGCCAGTCGTACACCCGGTTCGGAATGAGGGTGATGCGGCGGGCGGCGACGTAGGCCTGCGCGGAGAACAGCAGGTCCTCGTAGTGGATCCCGACAGGAAAGCGCAGCCCCTCATCCAGCAGGAATCGCCTGCGATAGCACTTGTTGGTCGACAGCGTGTCAAAGACCAGCAGGTCGGGCAGGTCGGAGACGGACTCCAGGGTGCGGGTGCGCTCGTACAGCCAGGGGTACCACTTGGCCTCCTTGCCGGTGCGCGAGTCGACGTGGACGCGCACGCACAGCCCGGAGACCAGGTCGGCGCCGGTGGTCTCGGCCGCCTCCAGCATGTTCCGGCAGGCATTGCGCTCGAGCACGTCATCGCTGTCGAGGAAGACGACGTAGGTGCCGCGCGCCTGCTCGATGCCGTGGTTGCGGGGCGCGCCGCAGCCGCCGCTGTTCTCCGGGAGCCGGCAGGCGCGCACCCGGCCGGGGTGCTCCTCGGCCAGCCGCCGCGCCACCTCGTAGGAGCCGTCCGTACTGCGGTCGTCCACGACGACGACCTCGACGCCGCGCAGCGTCTGCTCCAGGGCGGACCGCACCGCCGTCGGCAGCCGGTGCTCGTCGTTGTAGACGATCACGACGACGGACACGTCAGGCGGCACCTGCTGCGGATCACCCTTCACCCAGGTAATCCTAAATGCCCTTTTTCGACCCGTCCTTTGGAGTTACGCAGAACGGGGCGCCCGCAGACCCGGACGCCCCGTTCCCCTCCCGCTTGCCTATGAATGCGTACGCAGCAGCGTCCGCATCGTCCGCATGGCCACCGACAGGTTGGCCAGGTCGAAGGAGTCCGAGCTCCTGATCTCCTCCAGGGTGGTCCGCGCCCGTCCGAGGATCGCGGCGTTCTGCTCCTCCCACGCCTTGAAGCGCTGCTCGGGCGTGGAGCTGCCGTTACCGGCGGCGAGCACGTACTCCGTGAGCGAGGCGTGGGCCGCGTACAGGTCCTCGCGGATGGAGGCGCGGGCCATCGACTGCCAGCGGTCGGACCGCGGCAGTTCGATGATGCGGTCCATGAGCTGGGTGATGTTCAGCCGGTCGGCGAGGTCGTAGTAGACCTCGGCGACCGCCATCGGGTCCTTGCCCGTGCGGTCGGCCACCGCGACGATGTCCAGCGTCGGGAAGGCCGAGGAGAAACCGGCCACCCGGGTGGCGAGTTCGTCCGGCACGCCGGCGTCCGTCAGCTCGTCGTGGATCTGCTGGTACCACTCCAGGTCCGCGCCGCGCAGCAGCTTGGGCAGCTCGCCCCAGACCTGCTTGACGCCCTCGCCGAAGAACGAGATCGTCTCGGCGATCTGCAACGGCTGCGGCCGGTTGTTGAGCAGCCAGCGCGTGCCGCGCTCGACCAGGCGCCGCGAGTGCAGCCGGATCCGGGTCTGCACGGCCGCGTCGACCGCGTTGTCCAACCCCTCGACGGCGTCCCACACCTCGCTCGACTCGAAGATCGCGCGGGCCGCGGTCTGCGCCCGGACGATCTCCTCCAGCGAGGCGCCGGTCTCCTCCCTCAGCCGGTGCAGGAAGCTCGTACCGCCGGTGTTGACCGTGTCGTTGACCAGGACGGTCGTGACGATCTCACGGCTCAGCGCGTGGCCCTCGATCTGCTCGCGGAACTTCTCGCGCAGCGCCGTCGGGAAGTAGGCGAAGAGCAGGCTCCGCAGATGCGGGTCGTCGGGCAGCGTGGTGGCGAGCAGCTCGTCGGCGACCGTGATCTTCGTGTACGCGAGCAGTACGGCCGTCTCGGGGCCGGTCAGGCCGTGTCCGGCGGTCAGCCGCTCGCGGATCTGCCGGTCGGTGGGCAGGAACTCCAGGGCCCGGTCGAGATGGCCCTCGCGCACCAGGGTCCGCAGGAACCGCTGCTGGGCGTGGAGCATGTCCGAGGACTGGGCGAGGGCGTTGGCGATCGCCGTGTTCTGCGCGTAGTTGTTGCGCAGGACCAGGCGGCCGACCTCGTCGGTCATCTGGGCGAGCAGCTTGTTGCGCTGCTTGACGGTCAGGTCGCCGTTGGCCACCACCGCGTTGAGCAGGATCTTGATGTTCACCTCGTGGTCGGAGGTGTCCACGCCCGCGCTGTTGTCGATGGCGTCGGTGTTGATCCGGCCGCCGCCTTGCGCGAACTCGATCCGGCCGAGCTGGGTCAGGCCCAGGTTGCCGCCCTCGCCGACGACGCGGACGCGCAGGTCGGCGCCGTCCACGCGGATCGCGTCGTTGCCCTTGTCGCCGACGTCGGCGTGGGACTCGGCGGACGACTTCACGTACGTACCGATGCCGCCGTTCCACAGCAGGTCGACCGGCGCCTTGAGGATGGCCTTCATCAGCTCGGCGGGGGTCATCTTGGAGACCTTGCCCTCGATCCCGAGGGCTTCGCGGATCTGGGCGTTGACCTGAATGGCCTTGGCACTACGGGGGAAAACCCCGCCACCGGCCGAGATGAGCCCGGTGTCGTAGTCGCCCCACGAGGAGCGGGGCAGCTCGAAGAGCCGGCGGCGCTCGGCGTAGGAGGTGGCCGCGTCGGGCTTGGGGTCGATGAAGATGTGCCGGTGGTCGAAGGCGGCGACCAGGCGGATGTGCTCGGAGAGCAGCATGCCGTTGCCGAACACGTCACCGGACATGTCTCCGACGCCGACGACGGTGAAGTCCTCGGTCTGGGTGTCGAGTCCCACCTCCCTGAAGTGCCGTTTCACCGACTCCCAGGCACCGCGGGCGGTGATGCCCATCTTCTTGTGGTCGTACCCGGCGGAGCCGCCGGAGGCGAAGGCGTCACCGAGCCAGAAGTTGTACGACTCGGCGACCTCGTTGGCGATGTCGGAGAAGGTGGCGGTGCCCTTGTCGGCGGCGACCACGAGATAGGTGTCGTCCCCGTCGTGCCGCACGACGTCGGCAGGCGGTACGACCTCTCCACTCACCATGTTGTCGGTGATGTCGAGCAGCGCGGAGATGAAGGTCCGGTAGCTGCGCACACCTTCCGCCAGCCAGGCGTCACGGTCCTTGCCCGGATCGGGAAGCTGCTTGGCGACGAAGCCGCCCTTGGCGCCGACGGGCACGATGACGGTGTTCTTCACCATCTGCGCCTTGACCAGCCCGAGAATCTCCGTACGGAAATCCTCACGCCGGTCGGACCATCGCAGACCGCCGCGCGCGACCTTCCCGAACCGCAGATGCACACCTTCCACCCGCGGCGAGTACACCCAGATCTCGTAGGCAGGACGCGGCGCCGGAAGATCCGGAATAGCAGTCGGATCGAACTTCATGGAGACGTAGTCGTGCGGCTTGCCGCCCAGCGCCTCCTGGAAGAAGTTGGTCCGCAGGGTGGCCTTGATCAGGTTCAGGAAGGCCCGCAGAATCCGGTCCTCGTCCAGGGACGCGACCTGATCGAGAGCGGCGTCCAGCTCCTCCTGGAGGGCGTCGGTCAGCTCGACGCCGGCCTTCTGCCGGTCCGGGGACATCCGGGCCTCGAAGAGCGAGACGAGCAGCCGGGTGGTGTGGACGTTGTGCCGGAGGGTGTCCTCCATGTAGTCCTGGCTGAAGGTGGAGCCGGCCTGCCGCAGGTACTTGGCGTAGGCGCGCAGCACCATCGCCTGGCGCCAGGTCAGCCCGGCGCTGAGCACCAGCGCGTTGAAGCCGTCGTTCTCCGCCTGCCCGGTCCAGGTCGCGGCGAACGCCTCCTGGAACCGCTCGCGCCCGTCGTCTCCGAGGTGGTCGCCGCCACCGTTCGTCGCGGGCAGCCGCAGCCCGAAGTCGTAGATCCACGCGGTCGTACGGTCGGAGCAGCGCAGTTCGTAGGGGCGCTCGTCGGTGACCTCGACGCCCATGCGATTGAGGGCGGGCAGCACCGCGGACAGCGAGACGGGCTCACCGTTGCGATAGATCTTGAAGCGCCGCTCCCCCGGCACCGCCCCCACGGGCTCGTAGAGGCTGAGCTCGAAGTCGTTCCCCTCACCGCACTGCAACTGCTCCAGATGCACCAGGTCGGAGACGGCGGCACGCGGCGTGTGATCGGCCTTGTACCCCTCCGGGAAGGCGTTCCCGTACCGCCGCAGCAGCTCGGCGGCCCGCTCCTCGCCGCACTCGGCGGTCAGTGCCTCCGCGAACCCGTCGGCCCAGGACCGGGCGGCCTCGACGAGCCGCGCCTCGATACGGTCCTTGTCGGCATCGGACAGCTCCGGCAGCTCCGTACCCTGCGGAACCCGCACCACGAAATGCAGCCGGGACAGGATGGACTCGGTGTTCCAGGCGGTGAAGTCGACGCTGGTACCGCCGAGCTCCTCCTTGAGAATGTCGATGATCCGCAGCCGCACACCAGTCGTGTACCGGTCCCGCGGCAGATAGACGAGGGCCGAGTAGTAGCGCCCGTATTCGTCCTGCCGCAGATAGAGCCGCAGCCGCCGCCGCTCCTGCAAATAGAGCACGCTGGTGACGATGGACCGCAGCTCGTCGGCCGGGGTCTGGAACAGCTCGTCGCGCGGATAGGTCTCCAGGATCTGGAGCAGGTCGCGCCCGTCGTGGCTGTTGGGCGAGAACCCGGCGCCCCGGAGCACCTCTTCGACCTTGCGGCGGACGACCGGCACGCGGCGCACGGACTCGGTGTAGGCGGCCGAGGAGAACAGCCCGAGGAAGCGCCGCTCCCCCACCACATTCCCGTCCTGGTCGAACTTCTTGACCCCGACGTAGTCCAGGTACGAGGGCCGGTGCACGGTGGCCCGGCTGTTCGCCTTCGTCAGCACGAGCAGCCGGTGCTCGCGCGCCTTGGCGCGGGCGTCGGCCGGCAGCCGCTCGAAGGAGGGGCTGACGGGGTGGCTGTCGGCGCCGTGCGGCGGGTCGGAGCGCAGGATGCCGAGGCCCGTACCGGGCACCGCGGCCAGCGAGTCGTCCTCACGGAGCTGATACTCGCGGTAGCCGAGGAAGGTGAAGTGGTCGTCGGCGAGCCAGCGCAGCAGCTCGCGCGCCTCGTCGACCTCCAGGTCCCGCAGATCGTCGGCGGTCGGCTCCTTGGGCAGCTCGTCGGCGATGCGCAGCGCGGAGTCGCGCATCTTCTCCCAGTCCTCGACGGCCTCGCGCACATCGGAAAGAACGCGCAGCAGATCGGCGGTGATCTGCTTGAGATCGGCCCGATCGGTTTCCCGATCGATCTCGACGTGAATCCACGATTCGACCGCCGCGTCGTGCGGCAGCTCCCCGCTGGGCCGCCCCGGCAGCACTTCCAGCAGCTTGCCGGTCAGATCCCGCCGAACGACAACCTGCGGATGAATGACGACATGGATGCCACGCCCCTGACGCGACAGCTCATTGGTCACGGAGTCGACGAGGAAGGGCATGTCGTCGGTGACGACCTCGACGACGGAGTGGCTGCACGTCCAGCCGTTCTCCTCGACGGTCGGCGTGTGCACGCGCACGTTGGCCGTGCCCTGCGGTCGGTTCTCGGCCAGTCTGTAGTGCGAGAAGGCGGCTCCGAAGACGTCGACCGGGTCGCGGTCGGCCAGGTCCTCCGGGGCGGTGTGCAGGTAGTAGCGCTGGAGGAACGTGAACACGGAGTCCCGGTCCGGGGTGCCCTCGCTCGTCGTCCCGGTCGGTAGGTGCCCCCCGACCGGACTGTTCTCAGCTACCCGGGCGGCCCGTTCGAGCAGCTCGGCCTTGGCTTCGTCCAGCTTGGTCTGCATTGTCCTCTGGCTCCTGTCGCGCGCCGTTGCGTGACGTTGAAGAAAGTACGGTCCCTTCTCCGACGTAACGCCTTGACGCGGGGTGTCCGGTCTGATCCGACGCTATGCCGCAAGAAGATACGGGCGAAGGGTTATCGGCCAATTTCAAGACCCTCGGGGAGTGTGACGCTGCTCTCGGCAACGCCCGTTCGGCCGCGATGGCCGAAATGGAGAGGGCACCGGACGCGGTGAGCGCCCCGTCCGCTCCTGGCCGCCCCTGCCCGCGAGGACCAGCGACCGCCGCCCGGCCACGGATGTCGTCCGTGTCGTCCGGGCGCGGAGCAGGGGCGACGGTGCCCCCGCGAGATATCGCGCTGATCACGCAACAAGGCTATCGCTCCTCCCTGGGGGCCCGTCATGAGCCGTATGTGTACAAAACAGGGGGCGGAACTTTGACAGTCTGCACAGGGAGAAACCGACGCGTTCGTGCAGGTACGGCGGGGCATGCGCTTGGCACGTGCGGACGGAATAGAGCCTCGCGGCCCGCACCGCACGGCCCCTTGGCAAGCCGCCCCGAGGGGAGCACGTTGACCGTGACGCGCAAGCCCGCCCGACAGGAGCGCACCGAGATGACAGCGAAGATCCTGATGGTCACCGGCGACGCGGCGGAGTCGCTGGAGGTCCTGTACCCCTACCAGCGCCTGCGCGAAGAGGGGTACGAGGTACACATCGCGGCCCCGGCCCGCAAGAAGCTGCGCTTCGTGGTCCACGACTTCGAACCCGGCTTCGACACGTACACCGAGAAGCCCGGCTACACCTGGCCCGCCGACCTCTCGTTCGCGGAGGTCGACCCCGGCCAGTACGCCGCCCTGGTGATCCCGGGCGGCCGGGCCCCCGAGTACCTGCGCAACGACCCCGAGCTCCGCAAGATCCTCAAGTCGTTCTTCGACGCGGACAAGCCGGTCGCCCAGATCTGCCACGGCCCCCTCCTGACGGCCGCCGTGGACGGCCTGCGGGGCCGCCGCGTCACGGCGTACCCGGCGCTGGAACCGGACATGCAGACCGCCGGCGCGACCTTCCAGGACGCCGAGACGGTAGTGGACGGCATGCTCGTCTCGGCCCGCGCCTGGCCGGACCACCCACGCTGGATGCGGGAGTTCCTGACGGTGTTGCGGGCGAAGGCGCCTGTCGGCTGAAGCACACGTGGCAGTCACGCCCGCAGGCACCTCTGGCGGTCGCGGCCCGCAGCCGCCGATGCTCGGAAGACCGCTGCGGAACGGTCCACGACTCGCACCCGCCATCGCACGGAAGGGGCCGTGCCGGTACATCACATGCCCGTCGATCACGCGGTCGCACACCAAGTCGGTCATCCGAACCCCCTCGGTGACCGCGGGAGCGACGGGCGGATGTACCGGCGCGGCCCCGACCCACCACCGGACGACCGGCGCGCGCGACGACGTCAGGCCACCAGCCGCTCGGCCTCCTCCACAGCCTCGGCGAGCGTGTCGACAACAGGTACGCCGACCGCCTCGAGACTGGCGCGACTGTGCGAGCCCCCGGTGTAGAGCACCGCCCGCGCACCGACGTGCAACGCGGCCACCGCATCATCGGCGGCGTCCCCGATCACGACCGTACGCGCCGGATCCACCCGCCCGAGCGCCCCGAGATGGCGCACCATGTGCTCGGCCTTGCTGCCCCCGGAAGGCCCGGTCCGCCCGTCGACTCGAAGAAAGTGCGGCTCGATGCCGAAGCCCCGCACCAACGGAATTAGATCCTCGTGCCCGTACATGCTGAGGAGGGACTGACTGCCCCCGGCGGACCGCCAGCCGGCGAGCAGCTCGGGCACCCCGTCGGTGAGCCCGCACACCGCACGGTGCCGCGCGTAGTGCCGGTGGAAGGTTTCGTCCATGACCAGCCACTCCGCGTCCGTGGGCAGCCGGCCGATCAGCCGCTCGTAGAACTTCGGGATCGGTACGCAGTACAGCGCCCGGTACCGCTCCAGCGTGATCGGCTCGATGCCCAGCTCCGCGAACGCCGCGTTCGTCGCCCCTATCATCGCGGCGTTGTCATGGAACAGCGTCCCGTTCCAGTCCCACACGATGTGTGCCGCTCCGTGCTTCCCCATGACCAAAAAGTACCCGCCCCCACCGTCAACGGACCACGCCGGATCAGTCGCCGCCCTGCCGCGGGGCGAAGCTCCAGCCACCGCCCTACCGCAAGGCGCGCTTCCCTCACCGCCCCACCGCGAGGCAGGCTTCCCTCACCGCCCCACCGCGAGGCGAGGCGTCAGTCGCCGCCCCACCGCGAGGCAGGCTTCCCTCACCGCCCCACCGCAAGGCGAGGCGTCAGTCGCCGCCCCACCGCGAGGCAGGCTTCCCCCACCGCCCCACCGCCCCACCGCAAGGCGAGGCGTCAGTCGCCGCCCCATCGCGAGGCAGGCTCCCTCACCGCCCCACCGCGAGGCGAGGCGTCAGTCGCCGAGCCCCACCAGATGCGGAATCTCCTGCGTGGCGTACCAGAGCAGCTCGTGATCCTCGGCCCCGTCGACAACGAACTGCGCATCGTCGTCACCAAGATCCGCCGCCCCCAACGCAGCCGCCGCCGCGGCGACATCCGCCTCGGCCCCGTCGGAATCGACATGCACGGCAGCCGCCTTGGCCAGCCGCAACGGCCCGGCGACCCGCACCTCGCCGAGCGCCCCCGGGTCGAGCCCCCGGTCGGGATCGGCGGACGCCGCCCCGTCGGCGATGTCCACGGCGACCACGACCCGCCGCCGCGCGGCACCCGGATCGACGGCGACCAACCGCAGCGAGGCCAGCGCGGCCCGGTTCAGCGCTGCGTACTCCAGTTCCTCGATGTCGTCCGACAGGTACCACTCACGCAGCGCGGGAGTGACGGCGTAGGCGACGAACTTCCCCGCCCCCAGCTCGCCCGTCCCGTACGCCTCGGCGAGACCGGGAAGAGTCAGAGGAACGTAGACGCGCATGGACTGGCCACTTTCGTAGTCGGAGCTGTGAAAGCCCGAAGTCGGACTAGTACCCGGAACCCAAAGCAGAAGCCCTCCGGAAGAACGCTCCCGAGCCTCCGAGCCTCCGAGCCTCCGGAAGAACGCTCCCGCACCTCCGCTCCTCCGAGCCTTTGAGTCTCCGGAAGAACGCTCCCGAGCCTCGCACCTCCGAGTCTCCGAGCCTCCGGAAGGACCCTCAGGATACGTGCGCCCGTCCCCCTTCGAGTTCAGGCCCACCCCCTCACACGCGTCCACCCCGGTCTCCGCATTCACCCGGCGCACCCCCGCAGAACCAGGCCCGCCGCCCCCTCACCCACTCGGATAGGTGAACCCACGCGGGCCACACACCGCAGGTCAAGACGCTTGCCACCGCTCGCCCCCACCCCGTACAAGATGCGCACCAAGAAGTTACCGCCCGGTATCGCAGCCGGGCACCAAAGAACGGGGACGCCTCATGAACAAGGTGATGACCAGGAACAGGACCACGCGCCGCCCGGCCGCCACCCGGCCCCCCACCCGCCGAGACCCCCGCCGCCCAGCGAGCCGCACCACCCCACCCGACCGCACCACCCCACCTCCTCGAACCGTCCCACCCGGCCAAGCCACCCCACCCGACCACCGCACCCCATCCGACCGACCCCTCACGCCCGCTCCGGGCCCCCGCCCCACCGACCTCTTCGCCGACCGCCTGCTGGCCGTACTGAGCGGCGAACGCCCGGTCCACTGGATGCTGCGCCACACCGCCGGCCGCGCGTACGACGACCTGGCCTGGCTGGCCGAACACGCACCGCTGGGCACCCTCGACCCCCACGGCACCTTGGGCACCCTGCGCACCCGCACCACCCGCACCACCCGCCCGACCGTCCGCGAGGTCGGCTACTACGTCGCGGGCCCGGGTGCACTCGAGGTCTTCGCCCGCATCAGCACGGGCGACCGCCTGCACGCCATGGCCTTCCGCCTGGAACAGGCCACGGACCTGCGCTGGCGCTGCACAGCCATCGAACTGGGCACCCGCAGGCCCTGCACCCCTTAGGGCGCACGGGCGGGCGCACGAAACACACGAGGGGCCGGGCACCCTTTAAGGTGCCCGGCCCCAAAAACCCCTCACCGCGCCCGGCGGCGCCCGGCGCCCGGCGGCGACTGACTGACGGCGACCGCTACTTCTTCCGCCGCCGCCCCCCCTTCTGCTGCTTACGACGCTCGGCCCGCGTAAGCCCGTCCGCCTCGGACCGCACCGGCTCCTCCCCGCCGTCCCCGGCCTCGAAGTCGCCCTCGACGACCCCGCCCTCGCCGTCGACGGTGGGCGCGGAGAAGTGCAGCCGGTCGGGCCGCTGCGGAGCGTCGAGCCCCTTGGCCCGGATCTCGGGACGCGCACCCGCCTGGGCCGGCACCGCGTCCTCCTTCTTCTCCAGGGAAGGCGCCTCGTCCTCGACCGGGACCTCCTCGACCTGCTGCTCGACCTGGACCTCCAGGTTGAACAGATAGCCGACGGACTCCTCCTTGATGCCGTCCATCATGGCCGTGAACATGTCGAAGCCCTCGCGCTGGTACTCGACCAGCGGGTCCTTCTGCGCCATGGCGCGCAGGCCGATGCCCTCCTGGAGGTAGTCCATCTCGTAGAGGTGCTCGCGCCACTTGCGGTCGAGGACCGACAGGACGACCCGGCGCTCCAGCTCGCGCATGATCTCCGAGCCGAGCTGCTCCTCGCGGGCCGCGTACTGCTCGTGGATGTCGTCGCGGATGGACTCGGAGATGAACTCGGCGGTCAGACCGGCACGGTCACCGGCCGCCTCCTCCAGCTCCTCGATGGTCACCTTCACCGGGTAGAGCTGCTTGAAGGCGCCCCACAGCCGGTCGAGGTCCCACTCCTCGGCGAAGCCCTCGGCGGTCTCGGCCTCGATGTATGCCTCGATCGTGTCGTCCATGAAGTGCTGGATCTGCTCCTGGAGGTCCTCGCCCTCCAGGACGCGGCGCCGCTCGCCGTAGATGACCTCGCGCTGCCGGTTGAGGACCTCGTCGTACTTGAGGACGTTCTTCCGGGTCTCAAAGTTCTGCGTCTCGACCTGCGACTGGGCGGAGGCGATCGCGCGCGTGACCATCTTGTTCTCGATCGGCACGTCGTCCGGCACGTTCGCCATAGACATGACGCGCTCGACCATCTGAGCCTTGAACAGTCGCATCAGGTCGTCGCCCAGCGACAGGTAGAACCGAGACTCACCCGGGTCACCCTGACGGCCCGAACGACCCCGCAGCTGATTGTCGATACGCCGCGACTCGTGCCGCTCGGTGCCCAGCACGTACAGCCCGCCGAGGTCCTTGACCTCCTCGAACTCCGCCTTCACGGCCTTCTCGGCCCGCTCCAGGGCGGCGGGCAGCGCTGCCGCCCACTCCTCGATGTGCTCCTCGGGGTCGAGGCCGCGCTGGCGCAGCTCCGCCTCCGCGAGGTCGTCGGGGTTGCCGCCGAGCTTGATGTCCGTGCCACGGCCGGCCATGTTCGTGGCGACCGTGACGGCGCCCTTGCGGCCGGCCTGGGCGACGATCGTCGCCTCCCGGTCGTGCTGCTTGGCGTTGAGCACCTCGTGCTGGATGCCGCGCTTGGAGAGCTGCTGCGAGAGGTACTCGGACTTCTCGACCGACGTCGTACCGACGAGGATCGGCTGGCCCTGCTCGTGCTTCTCGGCGATGTCGTCGACCACCGCGTCGAACTTGGCGACCTCGGTGCGGTAGATCAGGTCGGACTGGTCCTTGCGGACCATCGGCTTGTTGGTCGGGATCGGGACGACGCCGAGCTTGTAGATCTGGTGGAACTCGGCGGCCTCGGTCATCGCCGTACCGGTCATGCCGGAGAGCTTGTCGTAGAGGCGGAAGAAGTTCTGGAGGGTGATCGTGGCGAGCGTCTGGTTCTCGTCCTTGATGTCCACCCCTTCCTTCGCCTCGATCGCCTGGTGCATGCCCTCGTTGTAACGGCGGCCGGCGAGGATACGGCCGGTGTGCTCGTCGACGATCATGACCTCGCCGTCGAGGACGACGTAGTCCTTGTCCTTCTTGAAGAGCTCCTTCGCCTTGATGGCGTTGTTCAGGTAGCCCACCAGCGGGGTGTTGACCGACTCGTAGAGGTTGTCGATGCCCAGCCAGTCCTCGACCTTGGTGACACCGGACTCGTGGATGGCGACGGTGCGCTTCTTCTCGTCGACCTCGTAGTCCCCGGTCTCCTCGATGCCCTTCATCGGGTTGCCGGCCTCGCCCTTCTTCAGGCGGGTGACCAGCTTCGCGAAGTCGCCGTACCACTTGGTGGCCTGGTCGGCCGGGCCGGAGATGATCAGCGGCGTACGGGCCTCGTCGACGAGGATGGAGTCGACCTCGTCGACGACCGCGAAGTTGTGGCCGCGCTGGACGAGCTCGTCCTTGGACCACGCCATGTTGTCGCGGAGGTAGTCGAAGCCGAACTCGTTGTTCGTGCCGTACGTGATGTCGCACGCGTACTGCTCGCGGCGCTGGGCCGGCGTCATGTTGGCGAGGATGCAACCGACGGTGAGGCCGAGGAACTTGTGGACGCGGCCCATCATCTCGGAGTCGCGCTCGGCCAGGTAGTCGTTGACCGTGATGAGGTGGACGCCGTCGCCCGAGAGGGCGTTCAGATACGTGGGCAGCGTGCCGACCAGGGTCTTGCCCTCACCGGTCTTCATCTCGGCCACGTAGCCGAGGTGCAGCGCGGCGCCGCCCATGAGCTGCACGTCGTAGTGGCGCTGGCCGAGGACGCGCTTGGCGGCCTCGCGGACCGTGGCGAACGCCTCCGGCAGCAGGTCGTCGAGGCTCTCGCCGTCGGCGTACCGCTGCTTGTACTCATCGGTGAGGGCCCGCAGCTCGGCGTCGGAGAGGTCGACGAAGTCCTCTTCGATGGAGTTGACCTGGTCCGCGATGCGGTGCAGCTTGCGCAGGATCTTGCCTTCGCCTGCACGCATGATCTTCGAGAGGACGGACACGGGGGTTGGTCTCCTTGCCGGTCGGGCCTGGGACGGTCGGTTTTCCTTGATGCGATTGAGCAACGGCCATCGTATGCGAGGACCCCACCGCGCCGGGAGGTCTGCACTGTGACAGCCATCAGGACAACGGACGGGCGTGGTGGATGGTGCCGCACCGCCGCACGAAATGAACGAATCGTGATCGCCCGCTCACCCAGCGCTCCGGCGACGCCGTCCCAGGCCCCCTCCCCGTGGCTTGCCGGGTTCCGGTGAGCGGACAAAACCGATGGCGCCGCCGCCGGCTCCCCGCACAGAATCGGTCGATGGAACCCGTCACGCTGACCACCGGCCGTCTCGTCCTGCGCGCCCCGGACGCCGGCGACACGGACGCGGTGTTCGCCGCCGCCCAGGACCCCGACATCCAGCGCTGGACGACCGTTCCGTCGCCGTACCACCGGGAGCACGCCGCCGGATTCGTCGGGCGGCTCGCCCCGGACGGCTGGGCGGGCGACCGCGAGTTCACCTTCGGCGCCTTTCTGCCCAGCGGGGAGCTGACCGTGATGCTGAGTCTCGGGATGCGCTCCCTGGGGGTCGCGGAGATCGGTTTCTGGGCGGCCAAGGAACACCGGGGCAACGGTTACGTCACCGAGGCCGTGCTCGCCGCCTGCCGCTGGGGGTTCACCGAGCTGGCCGTCGACCGCGTGGAGTGGCGGGCCGAGGTGGGCAACAAGGGCTCCCGCGCGGTAGCCGAACGCGTCGGCTTCACCCTGGAGGGCACCCTGCGCTCGGGCCTCAACAACAAGGGCGTACGCCGCGACTGCTGGCTGGCCTCCCTCCTCCCGTCGGACCTCGGCCTGCCGTCGACGGCCCCGTACCTGCCGCCGCCGAGACCGGGGGCGTAGGGGTCAGGCGGACGATCTGCCCAGGTCAGCCCTGACTGTCAGTGGCACCGCCTAGGGTGCGGGCATGACGAGTCTGCCGCGTCCCCTCGCCGAACTCTCCGCCGACGAAGCCCGCCGCATCGCCCTGCGCGCCCAGGGATTCCTGGGCGCCCCCGACCGCAGGGCCGGAGTGCGGGGCGTGCTGAGACATCTGGGCGCGGTGCAGCTCGACACGATCTCGGTCCTCGCCCGGAGCCACGAGCTCGTCCCGTACGCCCGGCTCGGCGCCGTGGGCCGCAAGACCGTGGACGACGCGTACTGGCAGGACACCCACGCCTTCGAGTACTGGTCGCACGCGGCGTGCATCCTGCCCGTGGAGGAGTGGCCGCACTTCGCCTTCCGCCGCCGCGCCTACCGCGCCCGCCCGCACTGGAACCACGAGCTGCCGGACGGCACGTACGAGCAGGTGATCAAGCAGCTGAGAGCCGAGGGCCCGCTCACGGCCACGGAGCTGGGCGGCGCCAAGAGGACCAGCGAGTGGTGGGACTGGTCCGGCACGAAGGTCGCCGTCGAGCGCGCGCTGATGTACGGCGAGGTGGTGTGCACCCGCCGCCGCGGCTGGAAGCGGGTCTACGACCTGGCCGAGCGCGCCATCCCCGACAGCCTGCTGCACGACGAGCTGAGCGACACCGAGTGCCTGCGCCGCCTCGTCCGCCTCGCCGGACAGTCGCTGGGCGTCGGCACGCGCGCGGACATCGCCGACTACCACCGGCTCAAGACCGAGCAGTTCGACGCGGTGATCGCCGACTCGGGCCTGGTCCCGGTGACGGTGGCGGGCTGGTCCAAGCCCGCGTGGGCCGACCCGGCGGCCCTGGAGACACCCCCGCGCGGCCGGCACCGTACGACGCTGCTGTCCCCGTTCGACTCCCTCATCTGGGAGCGGGCCCGCACGGAGCGCATCTTCGGCTTCACCCACCGCCTGGAGGCGTACACGCCCAAGCCCAAGCGGGTGTACGGCTATTTCGCGATGCCGGTACTGGCCGGCGGCCGGCTGGTCGGCCGGGTGGACCCCGCACGCGAGGGCCGCACGCTGGTCGCCAAGCAGGTGGCGCTGGACGGGATCAAGGCCGTGCCCGCGGTCGCCCAGGCCCTGGTGGAGGCGGCGAGCTGGGTGGACTGCACGGACGTGCGCGTGGAGCGGGTGGACTCCCCGGCGCTGCGCGAGGCCCTCACCACGGAGCTGGCCCGCACGCTCGGCTGACGGCGAAGACGCACCGGCCGGCCGGCGACGACCGCCCGTCGGCCCGCCAGTCCGGTCACGGCCGCCGGACCTATCAGCGGATTTCGAGAATTTTCTCGCGCATGGCGTACACCACCGCCTCCATCCTGGAATGCAGTTGGAGCTTCTCCAGGATGTTGCGCACGTGGTTCTTCACGGTGTTCTCGGAGATGAACAGTTCCTTGGCGATGTCCCGGTTGTTCATTCCGGTTGCCACGAGCTTGAGGACTTCCAGCTCCCGGTCGGTGAGCCGGGGCGCCGGCACCAGCCGCCGCTCGTCGGTCCGCTGGATCATCGACTTGAACTCGGTGAGCAGTTTCGACGCCATCGAGGGGCTGATCTGCGACTGACCGTCGGCTACCGCGCGAATGGCCGTGGCCACTTCGTCCGTGGAGATCTCTTTGAGGAGATAACCGGTCGCGCCCGCTTTGATCGCGTCGTAGAGGTCGGCCTCCTCGTCGCTTATCGTCAGCATGATGATCTTCGCGCTGGGCGCCACCTCCTTGATGGAGGTGCACGCCTCGATGCCGCCACGCTTGGGCATCCTGACGTCCATCAGCACGATGTCGGGCAGCAGGTCGGCGGCCTTGTCGACGGCCTCCGCCCCGTCCCCCGCCTCACCGACGACCTGGATGTCCTCCTCGGCCGCGAGCACGATCTCCAGACCGCGCCGGAAGAGGGCGTGGTCGTCGACGACAAGGACCCGGATGGGCTCCTTGCGAGGGGTGCCCGGGTCCGCGTCCGTGGCGACGACGCCGTCGTCGGCACCCTCATCACGCATCGGTCCGAAGCTGTCCGGCATCGTTCCTCCCCCTGAAGGCCGTGGTCTGCGGTCCTGTGCCATCGCCAACCCAAGGCAACGGCCCACCGGTTGGGCTGTGCGGCCATGATTTCACGACTGGACCGCGGCGCGGTGACAGAGCCGGATGCCAGCCATTCGCACACCGGTGCCCCCGGGGACGCGCACGCACTCCAGGGGCACCGGCTCGGGCTGTCACCGGGGGAGGTCAGCCGCCCAGCGCACCGCCCGGAGCGGCCGGGTCGGCCTGGGCGACCATCGGGTCCGTACTGAGGTGGATGACGCCGTAGTCGTAGGCGTGCCGCCGGTAGACGACGCTCGGTTCCTTGGTCTCGGAGTCGATGAAGAGGTAGAAGTCGTGCCCGACCAGCTCCATCTCGTAAAGGGCCTGGTTGAGCGTCATCGGGGACGCCACGTGGGTCTTCTCCCGGACGACGAGGGGGCCGTCGCCCATGACCTCGAGCGAGCCGATCTTCTTGGTCGGGACGCTGTCCGTCTCCTCTTCGCGGCCGGCGCCCGTGCCGTTCAGCGTCGCCGCGCCCGGCACGGAGTCGACGACCTCGGCCGCCGAGAGCCGGCCCGCGCCGCGCCGGGTGTGCCGCTTGTCGTGCTGCTTGCGCAGCCGTGCTTCGAGCTTCTCCGCCGCCAGGTCCAGTGCTGCGTACGGGTCGCTCGCCGCTGCCTCCGCCCGGATCACCGGACCGCGCGAACGGAGCGTGATCTCCACCCGGTCGGAACGGTCGGCCTGTCGGGGGTTGGGCTCCTTGGACACCTCTACGTCGAGGCTGATCACCTTGCCATCGAGCTTCTGGATCTTCTCCAGCTTCAGCTTCTCGGCCACGTGTTTGCGGAACCGCTCCGGCACCTCGGTCTTGCGGCCCTTGACGACGATGTCCACGCAGAACTCCGTTCCCGGATCGCTCCGCTCAATGGGCGGAGCATCTCCCTTTTGCACCAGGTCCCGGACAGTCCCGGAACCTCGGACTCGGTGACTGTCACCTCCTCCTCCCCCACGGACGAGATCTCCACCCCACCATCGCGGGTGATTGCGAATACCCCACGACGACACACACGACAGCATTCGGATTCGCGAAGTATGACCTGCGTCATTGCCTCACAACCGAACATATCTCGCCCGTACGGATGGCGTCACCCTCTACTGCGGCGTACCTCCATTCCGGCGAATTGACCGTCTCATTACCTGCAACGACGCGCGTTCCCTGTCAGTTCCGGTTCATTTCGAAAGCGGCCGGCGAGGCCGCGACGACGGCCGCGCGAAGGGCGAGCCGGGCGGCACGGGTGCCGGTCCCGGCGGCACGGACAGGCGCGCTCGGCCAGTCCGCCCGGGCCGCACCGGCGGGCCCGCTCACCGGCCCCGTCCGCGTTCGGCTCACCCACGTGCACTCCGGCTCCGTCCCGGTCGCTTCACTCCGCACCTCCGATGCTTCCCGTGTTCCCCCGACGTACGCGTACGCGTCCGCGTCCGCCCCGGCGGCCGTACAAGCCACGCCCGGTGCTTCTGTCGCTTCTGCGCCCCCTACCGCCCTTGTCTTTGCTGTCTCCCCCGTCTCCGCTGCCGCGCAGGCCTCCCGGACCGCCCGTGCCGCTTCCGCCAGCGAGGCACCGGTCGTCATCAGATCGTCGACCAGCACCACGCACCCACCGGCCAGCAGCCGGGCGCCGGCGGCGGGCACCGTCAGCGCACCGGCGAGGTTGGCCAGCCGCTGCGCCGAGCCGAGCCCCGCCTGGTCGGCCACCGCACGCCGCTGCCGCAGCACACCGAGCACCCGGGCCGCCGTACCCGAACGCCGCAGTTCCCCGGCCGCCGCGAGCGCAATCCGCCGCGCGGGGTCGTGCCCGCGCGCCCGGACCGCCCTGCGCGCGGACGGCACGGGCACGAGCAGCACGGGACCGGTGATCCCGCCACCGGGCACGCCGCCCGCCCCACAGAGCCCGGCGGCACCGCCCGTCTCCCCCGGCCCGGTAAGCCCGACGGCACCGCCCGTCTCCGCCAGCACCGTCCGTACGGCTCCTGCCAGAGCCGTGCCGAGCGGTGCGGCGAGCGGGAGCGCGCCCCGTTCCTTGTGGGCGAGCAGCGCCGCCCTCACCTCGTCCGCGTACGGGGCGGCCGCGTGCACCACCGGCAGTCCCGCCGGCTCCGGCTCCGGTCGCACCCGGCGCGGCGCGGTACCGCAGAGAGCCCGGCAGCACTCCGGGCAGAGCACCGCACGAGGCCGTCCGCAGCCTCCGCACTCGGCCGGCAGCACCAGGTCGGTGAGGTCCTGCCACCACCCCCGCATGCCCACCACTGTGCCAACGCCCGCGCCGCCCTGCCACCCCTGTGGAAAACACCTGTGGACAACTACATCGGCCCACGTCACAACGGATCCTCAGCCGTGAGCTCCAGCCGCGTACGGCGCCTGGCGCGCACAGCCGATCCCGCCGTGCCCGGCCCGCCGCGGCACACGCACCGCTGCCGACCGCACCCGCGCCCCTCCGCGACAGGCGCCCCGCCTACCCCGGATAGACCGGCGCCGTCCCCTCCTTGACGACCTTCTCCCACTGGGAGCCCGTCGGGAGCCGCACGATGCCGTCGACCGAGTACGCCACCAGCGGCAGCCGCTCGTCCTCGGACGCGGCGATCTCCTTCACGCCGGTGAGCGCCGAGGGCACGGTGCGTACCGGTGTCGAGCCGTCGACCTGCACGTACCGCATCTGCTCGACGCCGGCGGGCTCGCGGCCGACCACCACGAGGTGGCTGTCCGCGGCCCACGACATGGCGGTGACCTCTTCGAGCTGCGGGGTCGCGTTGCGCAGTTCGAGCACCGAGACGCCGGTCCCGCCGTCGCCCGTGCCGTCCCGCTCGATCCGGCCGATCTGGAGGGACGTCTTGCCGTCCTTGGCCACGATCAGGGCGATGCGCACTCCGTCGGCGGCCACCCGTACCGCCTCGATCCGCCCGTCGAGCTGCGGAGTCTTCACCTCGAGCGGGTCTCCGGCGCCCTGTTCGAGCAGGAGCAGCCGGGGGTTGTCCGGGTCGCGGTCGGCCACCCACAGGTCGCCGGCCCCGTCCCAGCTCGGCGTCGTCAGCCGGTCGCCCTCGGACTCGCCGTCGCTGTGGAGCACCGCCTCGCCGAGCGAACCGCCCGACACCAGCGACCCCACGTACAGCGAGCTCCCGTCGAGCGAGACCCCGGCGGCGCTGTCCTCGTCCCGGGAGACGGCCGCCGCCCGCAGCGCCTTGTCGCCCTCGCCCAGCGCGCCGGGCACCGGCTCCGGGTCCTTGCCGCTGCCGACGGCTGGCAGCCGAACGAGCCGCTTCTTGTCGTCGATGAAGTACTGGTACTGGGGCCGCCTGCCGGTGCCGGGCGCGGCGATGGTCTCGGCCTGGTCGTCGTCGAGCACGCAGAGCTGCTTGCCGTCCGAGCCCTCCAGCTTGACCTCCTCGACCCCGGTGGGCGTCAGGTCCTGGAGGGTGAACAGGAGCTGGGCGGCCATCTTGGTGCACTGCGTGCGCCCGACCCGGTCGGCCTTGGCGTTCAGCGGCACCGTGAGCTGGTTCTGGTCGTCGGGCGTCAGCGCGGTGACGCCCTTCTTCAGCGCCGTGTGCGACGGGAAGCTCGACCGGACCACCGGGTCGAGCCAGCTCGTGGGTCCGCTCAGGAGCGCCCGGACCGTCTCGGTCATCGGGTCGACCTCCTTGCGGACGTAGATCGGGTCGGCGACCGCTCCCGGCCTGCTGCCCGAACCGGCGGGCACGGTCGAGGAGAAGTAGTACTTGTTGACCGACAGATAGTTGCGCTGGAAGTCCGACTCGCCCATCACCACGCCCTGGGGGAGCCCGTCGATGCGCCACTGCTTGGTCTTCTTCTCGCGCGTGAGATAGACCGACCTGTCGTACGAGCCGTCGTCGGGCGCGTACGCGTGCTGCGCGTCCACGGTGGCGACCTTCACACCGGACAGCCGGTACGTGTACGTGTCGTCGCCGTCGCGGGCGCTCTTCTGGTCCGCCACGGTGTTCGGCCCGTCGGCGAGCACGGTGGTGGACCGGTAGGGCTGCCACTTGCGCCGGGCGTTGTCCGTCAGGTACTTGCGTGCCGTGTCGTACTGCGGATCGTCGCTGGTCAGGGCCTCCAGGAAGCCCTCGACGATCTCCTCGGGCCTGGCGTCCTCCCGCGGCGGCAGCGCGAAGACCCGCACCTGCGTGTCCTGGCGCGGCGTGGACTCCACGCCGCGCAGATCCCCGCTGTCCGGCATCGACGCGCATCCCGCCAGCAGTACGCCGGCACACCCCACGGACACGCCCACGCGCACCGCGCGCCGGCGCCCGCCCCCCTCAGCGCCCACGAGCTGCCTTCCCTTCCTCGACCTGGTCCGCGGCGCCGCCGCCGGTCGGCTCCTGAGCGTCCCGTCCGCCGTCGGCGCCGGACGCGGTCTCGTCCTGCGGCCGGGCGGCCTGGGCGGACCGGGCCACCACGCGCGCGCCGTTGCCGGGCAGCGCTGTCGGGTCGGCGGCCGGTGCCGTCCCGGCGAGCCGGGGTGCGATCGGCGCCCGCGGCGGCGCCTGGTCGCCGGCCGACTGCGCGGGCACGGTGGCGAGCTTGCCGCCGCCGTCGAGCGGCAGACCCGCTTCGTTGAGGCCGCGGTTGCGGCGCGAGTCCTTGGGTTCCAGGGGTATCGGCGAGCCCCGCAGCGGCTCGTCCGCCGTCCGCGGCAGCGTAAGCCGGAACTGCGAACCGCCGCCCGGCTCGCCCCACGCCTGGAGCCAGCCGCCGTGGAGCCGTGCGTCCTCCAGGGCGATGGACAGCCCCAGACCCGTACCGCCGGTGGTACGCGCGCGTGCCGGGTCCGCGCGCCAGAAGCGGCTGAAGACCCGGGTCGCCTCCCCGGGCTTGAGGCCCACCCCGTAGTCGCGCACCGCGACCGCGACCGCTCCGCCCGCGGCGGCCAGCTTGACCACCACGTCCTTGCCGTCGCCGTGCTCCACGGCGTTGACGACGAGGTTGCGCAGCACCCGCTCCACCCGGCGGGCGTCCGCCTCGGCGACCACCGGCTGCTGGTCGCCGAGGACGCGTATCCGCGTGCCCTTGCGCTCGGCGAGCGGCTCGGCGCCGCCGACCACCCGCCGTACCACCTCGCGCAGGTCTATGGGCTCCGCCTCCAGCGCGGCCGCGCCCGCGTCGAACCGGCTGATCTCCAGCAGGTCCGCGAGCAGCGTCTCGAACCGGTCGAGCTGGTCGGCCAGGAGTTCCGCCGACCGCGCCGTCACGGGATCGAAGTCCACGCGCGCGTCGTGGATGACATCGGCCGCCATCCGGACGGTCGTCAGGGGCGTACGAAGCTCGTGGGAGACGTCCGACACGAAGCGCCGCTGCATCCGCGACAGGTCCTCCAGCTGCTGGATCTTGAGCTGGAGGTTCTGCGCCATCTTGTTGAACGCCTCGCCGAGCCGCGCGATGTCGTCCTCGCCGGTGACCTTCATCCGCTCCTGGAGGCGCCCCGCGGACAGCCGCTCGGCGATCCCTGCCGCCATCCGCACGGGCGTGACGACCTGGCGCACCACGAGCCAGGCGATCGCGCCGAGCAGCACCACGACGAAGAGCCCGGCGGTCGCCAGCGTCCCCTTGACCAGGCTCAGCGACTTCTCCTCCTGCGTCAGCGGGAAGAGGTAGTACAGCTGATACGGGTTGCCGTCCGGGTCGTTGACCTGCTTGCCGATGACCAGGGCGGGCTGGGACTCCTTGCCGTCCTTGTAGACCACCCTGGTGTAGCTGCGGGCGGCGAACAGGCTGGTGTCGATGCGGCCGCGCAGGTCCTCCGGCACGCTCGCGGTCGGATCGACGTTGCCCGAGGAGCGCGGGCCGCGCCCGCCCGCGTTGTCACCGGCCGCGCCCGAGGCGCTGAGCGTGACCACGTCGAAGGCGCCCTGCCCGCCGCTGGACAGCGACTCCACGAGGTCGCTCATCCACTGGCTGACGTTCTGCGAGGGGCGGCCGTCCGCCCCGGAGTCGTCGCCGCCGGAGGTCGCGGCCGTCTCCGCCCGCTGCTTGGCCACGGCGAAGCCGCCGACGGCCTGGCTCTGCGAGGCGTTCACCTTGGCGTCCAGCAGGCCGTTGCGCACCTGCCCGATGACGACGAAGCCCAGCAGCAGCACCACACCGAGCGACATCAGCAGCGTGGTGACGACGATCTTGAGCTGGATGTTGCGGCGCCACAGCCGCATGACGGGCAGCAGCGGACGGCGCACCCAGCGCATGAACAGCCTCAGGACCGGGCTGCCCTGCACGCCTCCGTGCAGCAACCCGCCCTCCAGGATGCGTCCCCACCGGGAGCCCGCCGTCTTCCGGCCGACAGGCCGCCCCGCGCGGGTCCCGGACCGTCCGGGGGCCGGAGCGGCACTGTCCCCGGGCATGTCAGCTCGGTCCGGCCTTGTAACCGACGCCTCGGACGGTCACCACGATCTCCGGCCGCTCCGGGTCCTTCTCGACCTTGGAGCGCAGCCGCTGCACGTGGACGTTGACCAGACGCGTGTCCGCCGCGTGCCGGTAGCCCCAGACCTGCTCGAGCAGCACCTCACGCGTGAACACCTGCCACGGCTTGCGGGCGAGCGCGACCAGCAGGTCGAACTCCAGCGGAGTCAGCGCGATCGACTGCCCCTCCCGCTTCACCGAGTGCCCGGCCACGTCGATGACCAGGTCACCGATGGTGAGCTGCTCGGGCGCCGGCTCCTCGGAACGCCGCAGCCGCGCCCGGATCCGCGCGACCAGCTCCTTCGGCTTGAACGGCTTGACGATGTAGTCATCCGCCCCCGACTCCAGACCCACCACGACATCGACGGTGTCGCTCTTCGCCGTGAGCATCACGATCGGTACGCCGGACTCCGCCCTGATCAGACGGCACACCTCGATACCGTCCCGGCCGGGCAGCATCAGGTCCAGCAGCACCAGATCGGGCTTCGCCTCACGGAAAGCGGCAAGCGCCTTGTCGCCGTCGGCTACGAAAGACGGCTCAAAACCTTCACCACGCAGCACAATGCCGAGCATCTCGGCCAGTGCGGTGTCGTCGTCGACGACAAGGACTCGTCCCTTCATAACGACATCATCCCATTTAGCTAATCGTTACCTGGCGTGACCTGGCACACAGCTCGGCCAGCGCCTCAGCCGTGACGGGCGACACGGCGCCCTGTTCGGTGACGATCGCCGTCACCAGTTCCGGCGGCGTCACGTCGAACGCCGGGTTGTAGGCCTGCGTCCCGAGGGGTGCCACCGGGATTCCGCCACCCACTTCCGCTCCCGCCACCGGCACGTGCGGCGCCGTGATCTCGGTCACCTCGTGACCACCGCGCTGCTCGACCTCGATGGCAGCACCGTCCGGGGTCCCCTCGTCCACCGTCGTCACCGGCGTCACCACGATGAACGGCACATGGTGGTACCGGGCGAGCACGGCGAGCGGATAACTCCCCACCTTGTTCGCCACCGAGCCGTCGGCCGCGATCCGGTCGGCACCGATCAGCACCGCGTCCACCTCCCCGGCCGCGAACAGCGAACCCGCCGCGCTGTCCGTCAGCAGGGTGTACGGCATCCCCTGGCGCGCCGCCTCGTACGCGGTCAGCCTCGCACCCTGCAGCAGGGGCCGCGTCTCGTCCACCCACAGCCGCCGCAGCCGGCCCGCCCGGTGCGCCGCCAGGGCCACCGCGAACGCCGTGCCCTCGCCGCCCGACACCAGCGCACCGGTGTTGCAGTGCGTCAGTATCCGGTGCCCGCCACCCGGCAGCAGCTCGTCGAGCAGCGCCAGGCCGTGCGTCGCCATCCGAGCGCTGGCCTCGGCGTCCTCCCGGTGCAGCGCCCGCGCCGCGGCGAGCGCCGCGTCCGCGGCCTGCCTCTGGTCGCCGCCGGCGGCGAGCGCCGCCCGGTGCGCCGCCCTGGCCCGGTCCACGCCGACCGCCAGGTTCACCGCGGTCGGCCGGGCACCGGCCAGCGCGTCGGCCGCCTCGTCGACGTCGAATCCGCGGACGGCGGCGAGCGCGACACCGTACGCCCCGGCGATGCCGAGCAGCGGTGCCCCGCGCACGGCGAGCGAGCGGATCGCCTCCACCAGCGCGGGCGCGTCCGTGCACACGAACTCGACCTCTTCGGCCGGCAGCCTCCTCTGGTCCAGGAGGACCAGCACAGGGCCCTCGGGCGGTTCGTCCCAGCGGATCGCGGGGATCTCGGTCGGCCGGTTGTCCTCGCGACGTTGCGCGTACTGATCAGCCATCCGCCCAGTCTGCCGTGTACCGGGCGGACAATTGAAGGTGTGCAGCCCAGCCGACCCCTGGTCCGCCACCGGGCACCGCGTGGCACGATGGCTGCCAACCTGCCGCCGCGACCGCGGACGGGCACCGTGAAGGAGCGACGATGAACGACACTCCGGGCTGGGCCTCGCCCGGATCGGCACCCTCCGACGGGCAGGAGCCGGACAAGACCGGTCCTGTCCGGCCCACGGACCAGAGCGGCTCGAACCAGCCCGACGCCCCGTCGAACCCGCCCCAGGCCGACGCCGCACCGGCCTCGCAGCAGACCGGCACACCGTCGGATCCGCCCCAGACCGACGCCGCCTCGAAGTGGTCCAAGGAGCAGCCGCCGCCCGGCCAGTGGTCGGCACCCAGCCCGCAGAGCCCGCCACAGGCCCCGGCACCACCGCCCGCCCCCGGCTCCGGCTGGGGCGGGCAGCCTCCCGCGGGCCCCGGCGGCTACGGAGGCCCTGGGTACGGCGGTCCCGGCTACGGCGGTCCTGGCGGCCCGGGCTACGGAGGTCCCGGATACGGCGGCCCCGGCTACGGCGCTCCCGGTTATGGTCCCCCCGGCGGCCGACCCGGCCCCGGCGCCTGGGGCACCCCCTGGGGCGGCCCGCCCCCGGCGGCCAAGCCCGGCGTCATCCCGCTGCGTCCCCTCGGCGTCGGCGAGATCCTCGACGGCGCCGTCTCCACCATGCGCACCTACTGGCGCACCGTCCTCGGCATCTCCCTGACCGTCGCCGTGGTCACCGAGATCGTCGTCGTACTGCTGCGCGGACTCGTCCTCGACGAGAACGCCCGCGCCGACGCCCTCAGCGATCCCAGCGCCACCCCGGGCGAACTCGGCCGCGCCCTGGGCGACTCGATGCTGAACTCCGGGATCGTCGCGCTGATCACCCTGATCGGCACCGTCTTCGCCACCGCCCTGCTCACGACCGTCACCAGCCGCGCGGTGCTCGGCAAGCCGGTGACCACGGGCGAAGCCTGGCGCGACGCCCGCCCCCGCATCCCCTTCCTGTTCGGCCTGATCGTGCTGATGCTGCTCATCGGCGTCGGAGCCATCGCCGTGGGCGCCCTGCCCGGCATCCTGGTCGCGGTCGCCGGAGCCACCGCCCCGGGAGCGGCGCTGATCGTCCTCGGCTGCCTCGGCGGCAGCGTCGTCGCGTTCTGGCTGTGGGTCCGCTTCTCGCTCGCCTCGCCCGCGCTGATGCTGGAGAAGCAGGGCGTCGTGAAGTCGCTCAGCCGCTCCGCGAAGCTGGTCCGCGGCGCCTGGTGGCGGATGTTCGGCATCCAGCTGCTGGCGACCGTCATCGCGAACGTCGTGGCGGCGATCATCGTCATTCCGTTCGCCGTGATCGCCGCGGCGGTCAGCGACGACGGCCTCGGCGGCTTCGTCAACGGCACCGGCGACATGGGCTGGACGTTCCTCGTCGTCAGCGGGATCGGCTCGGTCATCGGCTCGATGCTCACCTTCCCGATCAACGCGGGCGTGACCGTGCTCCTCTACATCGACCAGCGCATCCGCCGCGAGGCCCTCGACCTCGACCTGGCCCGCGCCGCCGGCCTCCAGGGCTACGGCACCGACGCCCACGGCACCACCCCGGGGAGCTGATGCGGTGAGCCTGACGGGGGGATTTCTCACCGCCGCACCGGCACTGCCGGGCACCGGCGCAGCGGCCGTACGGTGGCTGGCCCGCTCCGGCGACCCGGCCACCGTACTCGCGCTGCCGCACAGCGGGCCGGGCGGCCTGTTCGCCCTGGCCCGCTCCGGCGACGAACCGCCGCTGACGGTCCCGCGCGACCCCGCCCGCGAGGCGGCCCGGCGCGAGCTGACCAAGGGGATGTACCACGAGAACGACCCGGGCCTGTTCCAGCGCGCCCTCAACGCGTTCTGGGACTGGCTCGGCGACCTGTTCGGCGCCGCCTCCTCCGTCACCCCGGGAGGCACGCTCGGCCTGCTGGTCATCGTCGTCGCGGTGCTCGCGGTCGCCGGCGCGCTGTGGTGGCGGCTCGGCACCCCGCACCGCGCCCCCGTCTCGTCCGCCGTGCTCTTCGACGACCGCCCGCGCAGCGCCGCCGAACACCGCGCGGCCGCCGAGGCGCACGCCGCCCAGGGCCACTGGAACCAGGCCGTCCAGGAGCGCATGCGCGCCGTCGTGCGCTCCCTGGAGGAACGCGCCCTGCTCGACCCGCGCCCCGGCCGCACCGCGGACGAGGCCGCCGCCGAAGCCGGCCGCACCCTGCCCGCCCACACCGACGGGCTGCGCACCGCCGCCCGCGACTTCGACGACGTCACGTACGGCGGACGGTCCGCCGACGAGGCCACGTACCGCCGCCTCGCCGCCCTCGACACCGACCTGGAACGCACCAGGCCCGTACTGGCGAGCAGCGACCGGAACAACGAGCCGAGCACCGCCCACAGCGCCCGCCGGGGAGCCGCCGAATGACCACCGAGGCCACGCTCCCCGCCACCTCGGTCTCGCCCACGGCCCGCCAGGTGTGGACCCGCGCGCGGGGGGTCGTACTCGCCCTCGTCCTGCTCCTCGCGGCGGCCGTCGTCATCGCCGCGGTGCGCTCCGACACCCGGCACGGCCGCCTCGACCCGCGCTCCGCCGACCCCTCCGGCAGCCGCGCGGTCGCCGAACTCCTCGCCGACCGCGGGGTCTCCACGCGCGTGGTCACCACCACGGACGCGGCCCGCGAGGCGGCGGGCCCCGACACCACGCTCCTCGTCGCCGCCCCCGACCTGCTCACCGCCCGCCAGCAGGACCGGCTCCGTACGGCGACGGAGTCCTCCGGCGGCCGCACGGTCCTGGTCGCCCCCGACGAGCCCTCCCTCGGCACGCTCGCCCCGGGCGTCACCGCCGACCTCGCGATCAGCCTCGACTCGCTGCTCTCCCCGCGCTGCGAGCTGCCCGCCGCGCGCCGCGCGGGCACCGCTGAGACCGGTGGCATCCGCTACCGCACCGACGACCCCGACGCCGACGCCTGCTACCTCAGCGACGGGCTGCCCACCCTGCTGCGTCTCCCGGCGGCCACCGGCAAGGGCGACACCGTCCTGCTCGGCGCCCCCGACATCCTCTACAACGACCGCCTCGACCAGGAGGGCAACGCCTCCCTCGCCCTGCAACTGCTCGGTTCCCGCGCGCACTTGGTCTGGTACCTCCCCTCGCTCTCCGACTCCTCGGCCACCGACGCCGGCGACCGGAGCTTCCTCGACCTGCTCCCCTCGGGCTGGCTCTGGGGCACGCTGCAACTCTTCGTGGCGGCCGTCCTCACCGCGCTCTGGCGGGCCCGCCGGCTCGGCCCTCTCGTCCCCGAACGTCTGCCCGTCGCGATCCGCGCCTCCGAGACCGTCGAAGGCCGCGCCCGCCTCTACCGCAAGGCCGACGCCCGCGACCGCGCGGCCACTGCCCTGCGCTCCGCCACCCGCTCCCGCCTCGCCCCCCTCGTCGGTGTGAACCCCGCCCAGGCGCACGCGCCCGAGGCACTCCTGCCCGCCCTGTCCGCCCGTCTCCAGCGGGACGGACAGGCCCCGCACGCACTCCTCTTCGGCCCGCCGCCCGGCGACGACGCGGCCCTCATAGCCCTCGCCGACCAACTCGACGCCCTCGAAAGAGAGGTACGCCGTTCATGATGGACCCGACCACTGACAACGCCGGGACCGCTGGGGATCCGGGCGCCGCCCGCGCCTCCCTGGAGGCCCTGCGCGCCGAGATCGCCAAAGCCGTGGTCGGCCAGGACCCCGCAGTGACCGGCCTCGTCGTCGCCCTCCTGTGCCGCGGTCACGTACTCCTCGAAGGAGTCCCCGGCGTCGCCAAGACGCTGCTCGTCCGCGCCCTCGCGTCGGCCCTCGAACTCGACACCAAGCGCGTTCAGTTCACCCCCGACCTGATGCCCAGCGACGTCACCGGCTCGCTCGTCTACGACGCCCGCACCGCGGAGTTCTCCTTCCAGCCCGGCCCGGTCTTCACCAACCTCCTGCTCGCCGACGAGATCAACCGCACCCCGCCCAAGACGCAGTCCTCCCTCCTCGAAGCCATGGAGGAACGCCAGGTCACGGTCGACGGCACCCCCCGCCCGCTCCCGGACCCCTTCCTCGTCGCGGCCACCCAGAACCCGGTCGAGTACGAGGGCACGTACCCCCTCCCGGAAGCCCAGCTGGACCGCTTCCTCCTCAAGCTGACGATCCCGCTGCCCTCCCGCCAGGACGAGATCGACGTCCTCACCCGCCACGCCGGGGGCTTCAACCCGCGCGACCTGCACGCCGCCGGCGTACGCCCCGTCGCGGGCCCCGCCGACCTCGAAGCCGCCCGCGCGGCCGTCGCCAAGACCGCCGTCTCCCCCGAGATCACCGGCTACGTCGTCGACATCTGCCGCGCCACCCGCGAGTCCCCGTCGCTCTCCCTCGGAGTCTCCCCGCGCGGCGCGACGGCCCTGCTCGCCACCGCCCGCGCCTGGGCCTGGCTGACCGGCCGCGACTACGTCATCCCGGACGACGTGAAGGCCCTCGCCCTGCCGACCCTGCGGCACCGGATCCAGCTCCGCCCCGAGGCCGAGATGGAAGGCGTCACGGCCGACTCCGTCATCAACGCGGTCCTCGCCCACGTCCCCGTCCCCCGCTGATGGCACTCACCGGACGCGCCGCCCTCCTCGCGGCCCTCGGCAGCCTCCCCGTCGGCATCTGGGAACCGAGCTGGACGGGCATCCTCGCCGTGAACACGCCCCTGGCCCTGGCCTGCGCCTGCGACTACGCACTCGCGGCACCGGTACGCCGCCTCGGACTCACCCGTTCCGGCGACACCTCCGTACGCCTCGGCGAGACCGCGGACGTCACCCTGACCGTCACCAACCCGTCGGGCCGCCCCCTGCGCGCCCACCTGCGCGACGCCTGGCCGCCGAGCAGCTGGGAGCGCGGCACCGAAACCGCCGCCTCCCGCCACCGCCTGACGGTCCCCCCGGGCGAACGCCGGCGCCTCACCACCCGGCTGCGCCCCACCCGCCGCGGCGACCGCCAGGCCGACCGCGTGACCATCCGCTCGTACGGCCCCCTGGGCCTCTTCACCCGCCAGGGCAGCCACAAGGTCCCGTGGACGGTACGGGTGCTGCCTCCGTTCGCCAGCCGCAAGCACCTGCCCTCCAAGCTGGCCCGGCTCCGCGAACTCGACGGCCGCACCAGCGTCCTGACCCGCGGTGAGGGCACCGAATTCGACAGCCTCCGCGAGTACGTCCCCGGCGACGACACCCGTTCCATCGACTGGCGCGCCACGGCCCGCCAGACCACGGTCGCCGTACGCACCTGGCGCCCCGAACGCGACCGCCACATCCTTCTTGTCCTCGACACGGGCCGCACCTCGGCCGGCCGCGTCGGCGACGCCCCGCGCCTCGACGCCTCCATGGACGCGGCACTCCTGCTCGCAGCCCTCGCCTCACGCGCCGGCGACCGGGTCGACCTCCTCGCCTACGACCGCCGGGTACGCGCCCTCGTCCAGGGCCGAGCGGCAGGCGACGTCCTGCCGTCCCTGGTCAACGCCATGGCCACCCTGGAGCCCGAACTCCTCGAGACGGACGCCCGTGGCCTCACCGCCACGGCCCTGCGCACCGCTCCCCGCCGCTCCCTGATCGTCCTCCTGACCAGCCTCGACGCGACCCCCATCGAAGAGGGCCTGCTCCCGGTCCTCTCCGGCCTGACCCAACGCCACACGGTGCTGCTGGCATCAGTGGCGGACCCGCACATCGCCCGCATGGCCACCGCCAGAGGACGCACGGAAGCGGTGTACGAGGCAGCAGCCGCGGCCCAGGCTCAGACGGAGCGCGACCGCACGGCCGAACAGCTCCGCCGCCACGGCGTCACAGTCGTGGACGCGATTCCGGACGACCTGGCGCCGGCCCTGGCAGACGCATACCTCGCCTTGAAGGCAGCGGGCCGCCTTTAAGACGCGTGCTCTCTCCTCCCTCTCGGGAGGAGAAGCCTTCAGGGGGAGAAGATCTCGAAAATCGAAAACCAGGAAGTACCCTGAAATGCAGAAAGCCCCCGCACCGGTCAACCCGGGCGGGGGCTTTCTGTCTTTACTAATTTTAGTTCGGCGGCGTCCTACTCTCCCACAGGGTCCCCCCTGCAGTACCATCGGCGCTGTGAGGCTTAGCTTCCGGGTTCGGAATGTAACCG